>JBBEBO010000155.1:0-68194 GCA_040882265.1 Brumimicrobium sp.
AATAATTGATTAGATTTTGTTAATCGTTGGATCTATTGACATTTTGACTTTTCATCACGAAAACTCATGAATAATACGGGTTAAGATTTTAAGACTTTTTATCTTGGTAAATACTCAAGTCCTGAAGGGGCGAAATATCATTAACCGTGGATGCTAGTCCACAGTTAAAAATGCCAACTTATATCTTTTTGGCGTGTGTTTTTGCCTCAAAAATCATGACAAAAAGCCTCTTGAAACATGATCCAAAATATTAAGAATTCCTCGAGAATTGTTAATACTCTTAACATCTCACTCTTTCAATATCTAAAACAAAAAAAACCGCCAAACAAAAATGCTTGACGGCTTAAATATTGTAAAAGAAGAATATTATTCTCCAGCTACTTCGAATTCAAATTCTACAGAAACATCTTTGTGAAGATTCGCTTCAGCTTTGTACGTACCAACTTCTTTGATTGGTTCATCTTTTATTTTTAAAGATTTACGATCAACTTCAACACCTTCTGCCTTGATAGCTTCAGATAATTGAACAGTATTAATAGACCCAAAAATACGTCCGTTTTCACCAACTTTAGCAGCAATTTTGATAGTCAAACCTTCTAACTTGTTAGCGATCTCTTGAGATTCTTCTTTAATTTTTTCTTCTTTATGAGAACGTTGTCTCATTACTTCTGCATGTGCTTTTTTCTCCGAAGGATTTGCAATAATTGCATATCCTTGAGGGATTAAAAAGTTCAATGCATAACCAGGCTTTACTTCAACGATATCGTCTTTATAGCCTAATTTATCAACATTTTTTTTCAATATTAGTTCCATCTTTCAATAAAATTAATGGTTAATAATCGGCTTACTTTAATTGATCTCCAACGTATGGAAGGATCGCAATGTGACGAGCACGTTTAATTGCCTTGTTTACTTTCTTTTGGTACTTCGCTGAAGTTCCAGTAATACGACGAGGTAAAATTTTACCTTGTTCATTTAATAATTTCAATAAGAAATCTGCGTCTTTGTAATCAACAAATTTAATTCCACTTTTTTGGAAACGACAGTATTTATCTTTCTTAATTTCAATGTTTACCGGAGTCAGATACCTCACATCATTCTGTGCCATAATCTCTAATTTTTCTGGTTAATTACTTAGCTTCAGCCGCTTCAGGCTTTGCTCCTTTCTTCATTCTTGATTTTCTCTTATCTGCCCACGCTTTGTGGTCAGCATCCATCTTAACTGTTAGGAAGCGCATAATGCGTTCGTCACGTTTGAAAGAAACTTCGAGTTCAGAAATAATACTTCCTTCACCCTCGAATTCGAGTAGAAAGTAAAAACCAGTAGTCTTCTTTTGAATTGGATAAGCCAATTTTTTAAGACCCCAAGATTCAGAATGTTGGAGTTTACCACCAAGTGATTTAATTTCACCTTCGAACTTCTTTACTGCTTCCTTTGCCTGATCTTCAGACAAAACGGGAGTTAAAATGAAAACAGTTTCGTAGTTATTCATATAATTTATATTTTAATTGAGCTCGCAAAGATAGTTTATTTTTCTTTGATAGCGAAACTTGGAGGAAAATATATTCATTTTTGAAACTTTGTGAGTTGAATATAATGTTGGGTTAACTATTGAATTGTAGAAAAATATATTAGACCAAGTAGTAGGTATTCAACAAATAAAACATATTTTTAGCTATAAAAGAACAATTACTAGTTTCTGATAAAAGTGAGGCGTATATCTAGCTTACGCTATTTAAAGTGACGCAGATTATGCTTGATTTATCTCGAACAGTAATGAAAAATAGTTGAAAGAAATGAATAAATATTTATTACACGGTAAACTAACAGCAAAACCTGGACATAGAGAAGCACTTGCTAATATTTTAATTGAAGCCTCCAGACTTGTCACTGCAGTAGAAGGTTGTAAACTATATGTTGTTGGACTTGATCATAACGACATGCATTCAGTTTTCGTAACTGAAATTTGGGATAGTAAAGAAGATCATGATAATTCTTTAAAAATAGAAGAAGTAAGAAAACTTATAATGAAAGCGATGCCAATACTTGATGGTCAACCAACAAAAGGACAAGAAATTGAAATTCTTGGTGGAACTAAGTTTTAAGTTAATTAAAGGTAAACCTAAAAAACAAGAAAGATAAAAAAGATAAATAAAACTGATGATGATTAAATTTTATAAATTAAGGGATTTTAAGCCTAAGAGGTAAAACTTAAAAAGTAACAAAAACCAAACTTAATCGTCTTACAAAGAAACAAAACAAAAAAACATGAAAAGAGCACTTATTTTATCACTAATCGTAGGCTTGATAAGTCAAATTAGTTTTACTCAAGAGATTGACAAAACGAAATTAGACCGTTATTTTGATACATTAGAAGCAAATAACAAATTTATGGGAAGTGTTGCTGTTTCGAAAGGCGGAAAAATAATTTACACAAAATCTGTTGGCTTTGCAGATGTTGAGAATAACATTCGAGCTACTGAAAACACGAAGTACAGAATTGGTTCTATTTCAAAAACATTTACATCTGTATTGATTTTTAAAGGAGTAGAAGCGGGAATTATTGATTTAGACCAAACGATTGATAAATATTTTTCAGAAATCAAAAATGCAGATTCAATTACAATCTCTCATTTGCTTTATCATAGAAGCGGAATACATAATTTCACAAATGACGAAGCGTATTTAAAATGGAATACGGAAGCAAAATCTGAACAAGAAATGATTGAAATTATCACAAAAGCAGGAAGTGATTTTACGCCAGATAGTAAAGCAGAATACAGTAATTCAAACTTCGTGTTGCTGACTTATATTCTCGAAAAAAGTTTTGAGAAATCTTATGGCGACTTAATAGAAGAATATATAGCAAAACCAATTGAACTCACAAATACTTATCTTGGTGATAAAATAGATACTGAAAACAATGAAAGTAAATCGTATCGCTATTTGGGCAAATGGAACCTTGAGTCAGAAACTGATATGTCTATCCCTTTAGGTGCAGGAGGCATCGTTTCAACACCGAGCGACTTAGTGAAATTTAGCGACGCTTTGTTTGAGGGGGAATTGCTTAAAAAAAAGAGTCTTAAACAAATGAAAACTTTAAATGAAAATTTTGGTGTTGGACTTTTCCAAATTCCGTTTAACAACAAAATCGGGTATGGACATACAGGCGGAATTGATGGTTTCACTTCAATATTTAGCAATTTTTCAGACGAAAACATTTCATATGCCTTGATTTCAAACGGAGCAAACTATAATAACAATGATATTTCAATTGCTGTTTTAAGTGCAACTTTTAATCAGCCTTTCGAAATTCCAGAATTCAAAACTTACGAGTTAACTACTGAAGACTTAGACAAATATTTAGGCGTTTATTCTTCAGATGAAATCCCATTAAAAATTACAGTTACAAAAGACAAAAACACCCTGATTGCCCAAGCAACAGGTCAATCATCCTTTCCTCTTGAAGCAACTGAAAAAGATATATTTAAATTCAACCAAGCCGGTGTTACCCTCGAATTTAATCCAGCTAAAAACACAATGATTTTAAAACAAGCTGGAGGGAAGTATAATTTTACTAAAGATTGAAAATCAAAGTATTAGGTTATTCTGTTTTTTTTGTCACTCTCTTTACTTCTGTTTTTGACAAGAATATATTTCTCTATCTTTGCAGTGTGAAAACAATTCGCCAAATAATTCAATTTCCATTTATTCTTTTAATAAAGTTGTATCAATGGATAATCAGTCCTATACTTCCAGCAAGTTGTCGCTACACACCGACATGTTCTTCATATGCGATTGAAGCAATAAAAGAGTGGGGAATACTTAAAGGTGGTTGGTTAGCTATAAAACGCATTTCATCTTGTCATCCGTGGGGTGGATGTGGTCATGATCCTGTGCCTAAGAAAATTAAAAAATAAATTAGAAGGGAAGGTATCTATATTGCTAAAGCATGAGTAGATTTAAGAAATAGCCCAGTTCGACATTCTTAAATCCCAGTCCGACGACTGGCGGGCGTATTCAAAGTTCTGCGGTTCCTTTATGGTTTTGAAGTTCTGCCACAAAAAAACTCATGAAACACAATTCTAAATTTTAAAATTATTATAGTCGAAGTCTCAAAAAATTTAAATACCACCAATAAAAAACGTTTTCCATTCGTACTTTTCCCAAATCACAAATTGGCATATTTAAAAAAATTGTATTTTCGTCAAAACACGTATTACTCAAATTATGAAAAAATTAAAACGATCAATTCTGTATTTGTCTATATCATTCTTTATATTGAGCTGTGAAAATGAAAATGCTGAAGGTGATTCATCAAACATTTCTAACGAGGAAACAAAACAAGTTGACAGCAAAAAACCGAACGAGCAAGCAGAAAAAGAATCAATTACAGCAATTGAATTTTCAAAGGAGATTGCTGATGATTTAAGAGAACAAAAGTTTAATAACTGGGCTACTTTCACTACAGATACAGTATATTTTTCTCCTTATGCTTATATTGACACCAATAAAATTAAATCTTTAAGTTTAATAGAGTTTAATCGTTTATATGATAGTGGAGAAGTAATTGAATGGGGGACATTTGATGGAACAGGAGAACCGATAATGCTTGATTTGGCGGGGTACTTTGAGCGATTTGTAGCAGACTTTAGTCTATTGTCAGAAGAAAACAAAATTTTAAAAGACACGATTCCAGCCCGTGGAAATGAACTTAATAATGTAGCTGAAATTTTTCCAGATGCAACAATAGTTGAATTCCATAAACCTGCAAGTGAAGAATCAGGGGGAATGGATTGGCGTTCATTGATGCTAGTTTTGGTTAAGAAAGATGGAGAATGGAAACTACGAGCAATCGTTCACAACGAATGGACTACTTAAAATAAATGACAAACTGGAAAAACATACTTGGACCAGGGATTTTATTTGCTGCTACTGCGATTGGAGTAAGTCATTTAGTACAAAGCACCAAAGCGGGAGCTTTATTTGGATTTACTTTAATTGGTTTTGTTGCACTGGCTAACATCTTAAAATATCCCTTTTTTGAATACGGTTCGCGCTATGCTGCTGCAACAGGGAAATCAATCATTACAGGATACTACAAACTACATCGGTTTTGGCTCTATGCATATATGGTGATGACTGTAATTTCCATGCTTTTTGTTACCGCTGCTGTTGGTGCAGTAACGATAGGTTTTATGGAAAATTTGTTTGGATTGTCAGAACTCACAGGGATTCCGAATTTCACCCATTATGTATTGTTTATTGGTTGTACATTCCTTTTAGTTTTAGGAGAGTTTAATGTGATGGAAAAACTGATTAAAGTATTGGGTATTGTTTTGTTAGTCACCACAGTTTTTGCTTTTTTTGCTGCTATATACAACGGTCCTTCAACAAACGCAACCTTAATTCCACCAATGGATGCAGATGCCTGGGCGTTTCTATTACCACTGATGGGATGGATGCCAACTGCTATTGATTTGTCGACTTGGAATTCACTTTGGACGGTTGAGAAAGTAAAACAAACAGGCTATAAGTCATCGGTGAAAGAAGTCATAAAAGAATTTGGGTTGGGTTATTGGATTTCAGCTGGACTCGCCTTTTTATTTCTTACAATGGGAGCAATTCTTGTTTATGGAAGTGGAATTATTGTTCCTCAAAGTGGGGCGGACTTTTCTGCATTTGTCATTTCTTTGTACACCACTTCAATTGGGGAGTGGTCTAAATACATTATTTCAATTGCTGCATTTTCAATTATGTTTTCAACTTTCCTCACAGTCATAGATGGTTTTAGTCGAGCATTAAATGCTTCGTTTTATTTAATTAAAAATGGAGAAGAGGATAATATAAACAGCGCAAAAAAAAACAGAAGCCGATTTATGCCAATTATTGTTTCTCTAGGTGGATTAATGCTTATCCTGGCTTATCAAGGAGATAAGAACAGTTTTTCATTGATTGTAAATTCAGCAACCACACTTTCTTTTATTGTAGCCCCTTTAATTGCTATTTTAAACTTTAGACTCGTGATGCCAGACAAAATTGGTGCTGAAAATAGTCCTAACTTATTAATGAAAGTGCTAAGTTGGTTAGGTATTATATATTTGTTTGGATTTTTAGTTTGGTTTTTGATTGAAATCTTTTAACCCACTTAACTAGTTTTAGCAGTACGAATGCAGTTTTATATGAATGAAGAACTTGAAACAAGTGAATATGTATTCTCCAGAGGTAAACTTTTAGTTTGGAAAGAAGCGGACTATGAAGAAAAGGTTAAAAAGGGTGGTAAAAAATCAGAAGTTGAAACTACCGCAATAAATAAAAAACTCAAAGAAATTGGTGTTGATCAACCCATTGAACACGATAAAAATGGAGCACCAATAATTCACGATAAGTTTTACGCTGAAGTTTCTATCTCTCACTATGGTGGTTGGTATGCAGTGTTATTATCTGAAGTTAACTGCGGAGTAGACATACAACCGTTTAAAAATTCGCTGTTAAAAGGTCGCAATTATTTTGTGAACGACAGTGAAGAGCTTAGCTTGGAACTGACGAATACTAACCTTCATCTAATTTGGAGTGCTAAAGAAACTTTTTATAAGTTCTTAAATGGAAATATTGAAGATTTAAAAAATGAAGTAAGTATTATGGAAATTCTTATGGAAGATAGAATTGTAAAAGCAACTTATCGCAGTAAAAACTACGAACTTTATTTTGATGTAAATGAGTTGTTTGTGTTGGTTTATATACTTTAGATAAATGTAGATTAAGTTACTATTGCGACTTTTTTCAATTTAATACTTATAAATTTCACTATGTTTGTAGAACTATTTATACACATAGTTTGTGTAAGATAAAACAATAAAATAACGAGAAGAGTTTTGTTTCTTCACACACCAAATGCACTAGCTAAATAAAGTGAAAAAAGTACTTGTAATATACTACTCGCAGACGGGGCAATTGAAGGATATAGCAAATAACTTAATTTCTCCATTGAACGAGTCGAAATTGTGTGAGGTTTCTTTTTACAACATTAAACCCGTTGAAGACTTTCCTTTTCCATGGAATAGAAAAACATTTTTCGGGGTTTTCCCAGAATCTTTTCAGCAAATACCTGTTGCAATTGAGCCGCCACCAGATGATGTGCTCAATACAAAATACGACCTTATCATTTTTGCTTATCAAGTGTGGTTTCTTTCACCCTCAATTCCGATTAATTCTTTTTTAAAGAGTCAGTATGGCGGAAAATTATTAAATAACACTCCTGTAATAACCGTTGTAGGGTGTCGAAATATGTGGGTGATGGCGCAAGAAAAAGTAAAAGCGTTAATTAATAAGTGTGGAGGGAAGTTGGTGAGTAATGTTTCTTTTGTGGATAGAAATATTAATCATATTAGTGTGATTACGATTGTTCACTGGATGTTTAAAGGGAAAAAAACGAGAATGCTTGGCATATTTCCAAAACCTGGAGTTTCCAAAGAAGATATAAGTAGCGCCTCTAAGTTTGGCGAGTTGGTTTTAGATGCGTTAAAGAAGGACAGTTATAAAGAATTACAAAAGAAAATTGTTGATAAAGGAGGGGTTTTAACTAAACCCTTTTTGATATTGATGGATCAAAAGGCGAATAAGATGTTTGCGCTTTGGTCTAAATTTGTGCTTAGAAACAACAAAAGTCGTTCAGTTAAATTATTTTTGTTTAATATTTACCTTTGGATAGCAATTTGGCTCATTTCACCGATAGTGTTTGTTATTTTCTTAGTAACTTACCCTTTTAGAATGAAAAAAATAAAGAATGAGTTTAATTATTACCTTGGATTATAAGAAGTGATATGAAGGATGTGTACATAACTAAATCAGCTAAGTTTTTACCCAATAATCCGATTTCCAACGATGAAATGGGAGAAATTATTGGAACTTTTGAAGGATCTTCGAGGGTTAAGGCGATAGTTTTGAGAAATAATGGAATTCTCTCCAGGCATTATGCAATAGATAAAAATGGAAGTGTTACACATTCAAATGCAGAAGTAACTTTTGAGGCAATTAAAAGGTTGACTGGTTCAGATTTCAAAATGGATGAAATTGAATTGCTTTCAGTAGGTACTTCATCACCAGATCAAAACATGCCTTCTCACGCTGCAATGGTTCACGGACTAATGGATACAAAACCTATTGAGATTAATTCTTCAGCAGGGATATGTTGTTCGGGCATGAGTGCGTTAAAATACGCTTATATGTCTGTAAAGTCAAACATGACAAATAATGCTGTAGCAGCAGGTTCTGAAAGGATTTCAACTTGGTTGTACTCGAATAAATTTGAAAACGAATTGGAAACTGTTCGAAGACTCAATGAAAAGCCAGTTTTAGCTTTTGAAAAAGAGTTTTTAAGATGGATGCTTTCAGATGGTTCAGGAGCGTTTTTATTGGAAAGTAAGCCAAATAAGAATAGTGAATACAACCTTAAAATTGAGTGGATGGAAGCAATGTCTTTTGCTAGTGAACTTGATGTCTGTATGTATGCCGCCGCAGACAAACTAGAGGATGGGACGTTGAACTCATGGAGCCATTACTCTTCTAAAGAATGGGGAGAACAATCTATTTTTTCGATTAAGCAAGACGTAAAACTTTTGGATAAATACATTATTGATAAAGGGGCTAAAAGTTTAAAAGAGGTTATAGACAAGCATAACTTTAATGCAGAAGATATTGATCATTTCTTACCACATATTTCATCTTTTTATTTTAAGGATAAATTGATGAATGGGTTAAGAGATATTGGTGTGAACATTTCTGATGATAAGTTGTTTACTAACTTAGATAAAGTTGGTAATGTTGGAGCAGGATCAATATACATTATGTTGGAAGAGCTTATGAATAGCGGAAAATTAAAAAAGAACGAAAAAATTTTGTTATCTGTTCCTGAAAGTGGGAGGTTCAACTTTGCTTATGCATTACTCACTGTTGAGTAGTTACTTATTTATTAAGCATGTTTATGGAAACAATAATTTCGAAAAATAAAGTTGAAGAATTACTCCCTCAGAAGGATCCTTTTGTGATGGTGAGTTTTTTATATGAATTTAAGGAAACTTCTATTTCAACAGGTTTTGAAATTTCAAAAGAAAATCTTTTTGTTGAAAACAACCATTTCAATGAGTCTGGGTTGATTGAAAATATGGCGCAATCAATAGCTTTACATACGAATTATAACTTCTTTTTACAAGACAAAATTGCTCCAGAAGGCTATATCGGTTCAGTCAAAAATGTAAAAATTCACAAGCTGCCTAAAATTGGTGAGACGATTTATACCAATGTAAAAGTTTTACAAGAATTTATGGGGGTTACATTGGTTGATGCCGTGATAAAATGCAATGAAGAAGTAATTATTACAGCTCAAATGAAAACCGTTTTATCGAAATAAATTATTATTTTCGAAACGTGAAAATGCCTATTGATATCCGTAAGTTTCTTCCACATCGCGAACCAATGTTGATGGTGGACGAAATATCTCATCTTACTGTTGATGAAATCATAACTTCATTAAAAATTAATACCGATAATATCTTTATCGAAAATGGCTTCTTCAACGAAACCGGAATCATTGAGAATGCAGCTCAAACAAGTTCAGGAATTATTGGTGGTACTTATTTTGATCTAAATGAAGGGGATGAGACTTATAAAATTCACGGATATATCAGTAAAATTAAGCGTGTAGATATTTTTAGTCTCCCAAAAGTAAACTCAAGCATAGAAACACGTAGCAAACTTATTTCAAGTTATCCTGGAGAAGGTTTTTTAAATTGTGATATGGTTTCTGAAACGTTTTGTGATGAAAAGAAAATAGCCGCTAGTAGTTTAAACTTAATTATTTACGTTTAGCCCTTTACAAGATTAGCAACTAATGTAGATTCAATATTTGCTAAGGAATTAGAAAAGTATACCATTCAACTCAGTTTTGTTTTTTTATCAAAATCACTATTGTCCGATATAAATTGAGACCTCGAATGAAATGAGAGGTCTGTTTTACTTTTCCCGGACACTAGTGTATCAAAATAATTAATCGGGCTTATTAAGCGAACTAATAAATCTTTATATCTATCTTTTAAGAAAAGTTTGCAAAAAAAAATTGTGTAGATTTGTAGATTGAATTAGTATACCCTAATGAAAAAAGACGCTATACCTCAAGATGAAGAAAGCTCATTGTCTAAAAAAGATATGAGAGAGGTTTGCTATGTAGTCAATGAAAAAGGCAAATATACTACTGGTTTAAGTTCAGGATGGAAAGCAAAAACCATTGCCCTCGATGTTACAATTGAGCAAATCGAAGAAAGAGTTGAACAAGCCAAAGCATCCGTACTAGCTGGTAAAAAAAGTCCAATTGTTTATTTTATGGAGTTATGTAAAATGGATTGGAGCATATTAGCCAGTTATATGGAGAAGCCTAAATGGAAAATAAAACGACACGCAAAACCGAGAGTATTTAAAAAGTTAAATGCAGTTATGTTAAATAAATATGCAGAAGTTTTTGAGGTTGATGTTGAGCAAATAAAAAATTTTAATGAAAATAGTTGAATTCCAACATCACCAATCTGCACATTGTGAGAACGGTGTGGCTTCAAATATTTTAAAATTTAATGGTTTAAATATTAGCGAACCATTGTTTTTTGGAATAGGATCAGGGATATTTTACGTTTATATCCCTTTTTTAAAAGTAAATCATGCGCCTGCAATTAGTTACAGACCACTTCCCGGTATTATTTTTTCAAGAGCAGGGAAACAATTAAATATTAAAATTAAAAGAGAGCGTTTTTCTAGTGTGGATAAATCGTTTGATGCCTTAGATAGAAATTTAGATCTCGGAATACCCTCAGGGCTTCAAGTTGGAGTATATCATTTACCTTATTTTCCTGATGAATATAGGTTCCATTTTAACGCTCATAACCTTGTTGTTTTTGGTAAAGAAAATGGCAATTATTTAATCAGCGACCCAGTGATGGAAACAACTTCTATATTAACACGAGATGAGTTAGCCAAAGTTAGATTTGCAAAGGGAACTTTTGCACCTAAAGGGCACATGTACTATCCCGTTTCAATGCCAGAATCAGTTGATATGGAAAAAGCAATTATTTCTGGAATTAAAAGAACTACAAAAGACATGCTCGCTCCAGTTCCATTAGTAGGAGCAAATGGGATTAAATTTGTAGGAAAGAAAATTGCAAAGTGGCCAAAAAAGGTTGGCTTTAAAAAAGCAAATCATTATTTAGCTCAGATTATTAGAATGCAAGAAGAAATTGGTACTGGGGGAGGTGGTTTTCGGTTTATTTATGCTGCTTTTCTTCAAGAGTCGGCTGATATACTTGGGAAACAATCTTTTAATGACCTTTCGTTAGAAATGACAGCGATAGGTGATGAATGGAGGAACTTTGCTTTACAGGCATCTCGCGTTTGTAAAGAACGAACAAAAGATGAAAATGCATTCCAAACTTTATCTGATTTAATGATTAGCTTATCTGAAAAAGAAAAGAAATTCTTCTTAGACTTAAAAAAAGCACTTTAAAGAAATGGATAGTATCATTAGCGTCGAAAATATTTCCAAAAGATATAAAAATACAGATTTTCAAGCCCTTGATAATTTAAGTTTGTCCGTTAAGAAAGGTGAAATATTTGGTCTGCTCGGCCCAAATGGAGCTGGAAAAACTTCACTAATCTCCGTGTTAACAGGTTTGATTAAACCAGATAAAGGAACATTCTTTATTGATGGAGATGAGTTTAGTCGAAATAAAGACAAAATAAGACGCATTATTGGTATGGTTCCTCAAGAATATGCACTGTACCCCAATTTAACTGCCCGTGAAAACTTATTGTTTTTTGGGAGTATGTACGGTTTAAAAAAGGATGAACTTGTTGAGCGTATAGACAGTGGAATCCAAAAAATGGGACTTAAAAAATTTGAAAATAAAAGAATAGACACTTATTCTGGTGGAATGAAGCGGAGAATAAACTTGCTTGCTGGAGTTTTACACCGTCCGAAAGTTCTCTTTTTAGATGAACCAACTGTTGGTGTTGATGTTCAGTCTAAACACGCTATTATTAATTTCCTAAGAGATTTAAATGAGAGTGGTGCAACGATTGTTTATTCATCTCATTTGCTCAATGAAGCTCAAACTTTTTGTACGAGAGTAGCAATCATCGATTCTGGAAAAATTGTGTTAGAAGGAGATACTGCTGATGTAATTAATAAAAGTGGGGATATAAAATCACTTGAGGAGGTGTTTATTGAAGCAACAGGTAATGAATTGAGAGATAATGTATAAGATTTTCCAAGCTATATTTAAAGAGTTAAGATTACTCAAGAGAGATATTGTAGGTTTTGCAATCATTTTTTTGATGCCAGTGGTTTTGATTATTACAATTACTTCAATTCAAAATAGTGTCGAAAACATCGATAAGAATAGTAGTTTACCAATCCTTCTTGCTAATGCTGATACAGGAGAGTTATCTGATGGAATCGCCAACGACCTGATTAATTCGAGTGCCTACAACATTATTTCGAAACACGAAGGGAAACAACTGTTAGAAGAACAAGGAAAACAACTTGTTAAAAGTGGAGAGTATAAAATCTTGATCGTAATACCTAAAGATTTTTCAAGTTTTGTAAATGAACAAACGAATAAACATGTCGATCGATTATTAAATCAAGTAATGCCTTCTGACAATGAATCAGGCAATAATGATTTTGAAAATGTAGATGCTGAAGTCAAAGAAATTAAAATATATTTTGATCCAGCATTGCGAGAATCTTTTAAGTCGGGCATAAAACGAAGTGTCGAAAACATGATTTCGGATCTTGAAAAAAAGACTATTTTTAATTCTTTTGAAAAAGAACTTGGAGAAGAAATTGATTTCCTTGGTGCATCAAACTTGATAAAATTTTCTGAAATATCATTAAAAACGGAGCAACATCAAATCTCTCCAAACGCAGTACAACATAATTTACCTTCATGGACGTTATTTGCTATTTTTTTTATTGTTATTCCACTCTCAATTAACTTGGTGAAGGAAAAAAACCAAGGAACATACATCAGGTTGAGAACACTGCCAGTTTCTCGATTTCAACTGATGATTAGTAAGATTTTGGTCTATTTAGTTGTTTGTATGATTCAGTTTTATCTTATGTTATTGGTAAGTGTTTATCTTTTCCCAGCAATGGGATTACCAGAATTAAATCTCGACGGTAAACTAATTAATATGAGTGTCGTTGCTCTATTTGCAGGTTTAGCAGCAATTGGGTTTGGAGTACTTATTGGAACCATAGCTAAAACACACGAACAAGCAGCACCTTTTGGAGCAACTGCTGTTGTTATTCTTGCAGCGATTGGCGGACTGTGGTTTCCCGTTTTTGCGATGCCTGAATCTATGCAGATGATGGCGAAGATTTCACCCATGAATTGGGGGCTTGAAGGCTTTTATGATGTGCTCCTTAGAGAAGCTAGTTTGTTGGCTTTATTACCAAAATTGCTTCTACTGTTGATTTTCTTTATTATTAATATTACTATTGCAGTAGCATATGAAAAGAAAACCAACCAAGTTTAAAGAAGTTTCACATTTAACGACTTCATTTGAAGCAAGAGTAAAGTTCAATGATGCCGATCCATTGGGTATTGTTTGGCATGGAAATTATATCGGTTATTTTGAGGAAGGAAGAGAGGCGTTTGGAAGAAAACACGGAATAAGTTATCTGGATATTCATAAAAATGACTTCACTACGCCAATTGTTGAGTCAAAATGTGAACACAAACTTCCATTGAAATATGGAGATACTTTTACTGTAGAAACAACTATTTTGAATACTCCAGCAGCTAAAATGATATTTAATTACACGATTTATAATCAGAATAAAAAAGTAGTTTGTACAGGACAAACAATTCAAGCGTTTGTTCATGTAAATGGTGAGTTGTCGCTTTACCCACCTGATTTTTATGAAGAATGGAAATCAAAAGTAAAATTTGATCAATGAATTCTTTAAGTGCAGAAAATATAGAGGTTTTTGCTACTGATGGCAATTGTGTTTCTCCGCTTGGATGCAATTTAGAATCAAATATGGATCGATTACTTAAAGGCGATATCGCAATTAAGAAATTGAATGATAAACAATTTGACGATAACTCTTTTTATGGAGCGATCATTAATGATTCTGAATTAAACACATCTTTTTCTCAACTTAACTATCAAGGTGAGTTTTCTAAACTGGAAAAAATGTTGCTTTTGGCACTTTCTCCAATAGTTGAGAAGCACCATAGTAGGTTGAATAAAAAATGCGGTTTTATCCTATCTTCCACAAAGGGAAATATAGACCAGATCAATACAGATATTCAAGCGTATTTTTTACACAACCTTGCAAATAACATTTCAAAAGCGATTGATTTGGAAGAAAAGCCCATTGTTTTGTCAAATGCATGTGTTTCTGGAGTAATGGCTGTCTCAGTTGCAAAAAGATTAATTCAAACAGGTGTTTACGATCATGTTGTTTTAGTTGCTGGAGACATATTTTCAACGTTTGTCTATTCGGGATTTCAATCTTTTCAAGCGATAAGTCCTGAACCATGTAGGCCGTACTCTAAACATAGAGATGGAATTTCTCTTGGAGAAGCTGCGGCAGCAATGTTTATTACAAAAGAAAAAAGTATTGCTGACAATAGTGGGTTTAAAATATCTGGTGACAGTTCAATTAATGATGCAAACCATATTTCTGGTCCATCAAGAACAGGCGAAGGATTGTTTAGAAGTGTTGAGAATGCTTTAAACGATTCAAATATAAAATCAAACGATATTGATTGCATTTCTTCTCATGGAACAGCAACACCTTTTAATGATGAAATGGAAGCACAAGCTTTTAGCAGAGCAAACTTAACAAAAACCCCAGTTTTTAGTTTAAAAGGTTGTTTTGGACACACGCTTGGTGCAGCAGGTTTACTTGAAACGGTAATTACACTTGATGCAGCTCAAAATGGAGTGCTGCTTCCTTCTTACGGGTTTGATGAAATGGGAATTACGATACCGCTAAATATTACAAGAGAAATTCAAAAACAAAGTATAAATACTGTTTTAAAAACGGCTTCTGGTTTCGGGGGGAGTAATACGGCAGTAATTTTTGAAAAAATTAAAAGTAATGGCTAACGGAATAAATCATTTTTGTAGAATTGAAAAAGGTCAGGTAATTCTTGATGATAAAATTATTTTTTCCAATAAAAAAGCTTCAACGTTTGATGTTTTTATAAAATCAGTTTATAAAGCATTCAAAATGGACTATCCCAAGTTCTACAAAATGGATCCACTTTGTAAATTGGCACTTATCGCAACATCAATATTACTCGATGATAAGGGTGAGCAAGTGGAGGAAGATATGGCTTTGATTTTGTCAAACAAATCGTCATGCGTAGATGTTGACTTAAAACATCAAAGCACAATAAATGATAAAGATTCATATTATCCAAGCCCAGCAAATTTCGTGTATACATTACCTAATATTGCGCTTGGTGAAATAAGCATTAAGTATAAATTAAGAAGTGAGAATTCTTTTTTTATCTTTGAGGACTTTAACCCTGAATTTATGGTCAATTATTCGGAAAGTTTAATTCGATTAAAGAAGGCCTCAACTGCACTTTGTGCATGGGTAGATGTATATGAAGACAATTACAAAGCTTTTGTGTATGAAGTTTTACCAAATGGAAAAACTGAAAATTCAGTAGCTAATTTATTAACAATGATTGAATAAAACTATGGAAGCATTAAAAACTGAACTTAAAGAGAAAATTATTACATCTCTAAACCTTGAAGATATTTCAGTAGATGATATCAATGATAATGATATGTTATTTGGAGAAGGTTTAGGGCTAGATTCTATTGACGCTCTCGAATTGATTGTTATGCTTGATAAAGATTACGGCATTAAACTAACAGATCCAAAAGAAGGAAAAAAAATATTTGAATCTATTGAAACTATGGCTAAATACATAGAAGAAAACAGAGCAAAATAGATGAATAAATGAGAAATAAGGTCGCCATAACAGGTATGGGAATTGTTTCTTCCATCGGTTTGAATTTAAAGGAGAATCTTGATTCTTTAAAAAATCAGCGACATGGTATTAGTGAGATTGATAACATTGATACCAAATTAAAGGATAAAATTCTTGTTGGTGAAATTAAGAAAACCAATAGTGAATTAGCATCATTTTTAGGACTTCCTAAAGTAAACAGTTTTTCTAGAACGTCAATGTTAGGAACGATTGCTGCAATGGAAGCAATTGATAACGCTGGTATAGATATTTCTGAGGAAGAAGTTGGTTTTATAAATGCAACTACAGTCGGAGGAATGGACATGACAGAACGTTATTTCTTCGAATTTATTGATGATCCTGAGAATAGACGCTATATAGAAAGTCATGATGCTGGTACAAATACACATAATATTTGTGATTACATCGGTTTGAATGGTTTTGTGACGACTATAAGTACTGCTTGTTCATCTGCGGCTAATGCAATAATGCTCGGTGCAAGAATGATAGCAAACGGAAGGTTAGACCGAGTAATCGTTGGTGGAACAGATGCCCTTTCGAAATTCACAATGAATGGATTCAACACCTTAATGATTCTTTCAGACACCCACAATAAACCTTTTGATGACGATAGAAAAGGGTTGAACTTAGGTGAAGGTGCAGCCTATTTAGTGTTGGAATCCGAGTCTTCATACAAGAAGCGAAATAAAGAGCCAATTGCTTTTGTTGTTGGTTATGCAAATACTAACGATGCTTTCCACCAAACAGCTTCTTCAGAAGATGGGGAAGGAGCTTATTTGGCTATGAAAAAAGCATTTGAAGTTGCAGCATTAAGACCAAGTGATATTGACTATGTTAATGTTCACGGTACAGCAACGCCAAATAACGATTTATCTGAAGGTAGGGCACTGTTAAGTATTTTTAAAGATAAAGTACCTGATTTTAGTTCAACTAAAGCTTTTACAGGGCACACGTTAGCGGCAGCGGCAGCAGTTGAAGCGGTTTTTAGTGTTTTTGCTTTAAACGAAGGGTTGGTTTACCCCAACTTGAACTTTAAAACTAAAATGAAAGAATTTGATTTAACTCCAATTACTACATTGAAACAAAAAGAAGTGAAAACAATTCTTTCAAATTCATTTGGTTTTGGAGGGAACTGTTCGAGTTTAATTTTTTCAAAGGATTAAATTATATTAAGTTTGAATAATTAACTGAATCAATGAAAAAGTGTTATATAAATGGTCTAGGTTGCATTTCAGCTCAAAAAAGCTTCGGAGATGGATTTCTTGATGAGCCAATTTTATATACAGAAGAAAATATTTTACGTGTTGTTAAACCAGAATACAAAGACTTTATCTCTCCAGCAGCAGTAAGAAGAATGAGTAGTGGAGTTAAAAACGGTATAGTTGCATCAAAAATGGCGATGAATGAAGCTTCTGCTGAAATGCCTGATGCAATTATCACAGGAACAGGCATGGGGTGTATGCAAGACTCTGAAAAGTTCTTGAATAACATGATCCAACACGATGAAGAGTATCTAACTCCAACTTCTTTTATTCAGTCGACACATAATACTGTAGGTGGACAAATTGCGTTAGGTTTAAAGTGTAAAGGATATAACTATACTTATGTTAATACTGCTGTATCTTTTCAATCAGCACTTATTGATGGATTGATGCAAATACAAGAGTCTGATTCAGAGCAAGTGCTTATTGGAGGAATCGAAGAATTAGCTGAACATACTTCAATACTGTATAAACTTATTGAGTATACGAAAAGTGATGAGTCTGCGCCGTATAATATTTTTGAAAACCGTACGAAAGGATGTGTTTCTGGTGAAGGAGCTTCATTTTTTGTGTTGGAGCGTAATAAAACAGATAACACTTATTGTGAATTAACAGATGTGACATTTCGCAATCAAATAGAACAAGGAAAAATACCTGACTTTCTAAATAAATTTTTAAAGAAAAACAATCTTGAAATAAATGATATTGATGCTGTTTTGTTAGGTAACAACGGCGATATAGACTTTGATCACTACTATGATGATTTTGAAAAAATATTTTCGGAAACTGATTTTTTAGTTTATAAGCATTTGTTTGGAGATTTCATGACTTCAAGTTCTATCGCTTTGTGGTTGGCCTCGAAAATCATTAAAACGAATTCCGTTCCAGCAGTTTTGACTAAGAATAATCTTGAGAAACAGCAAAAGGAGTACAAAAATATTCTTATATATAATCAGTACAGAGGTAAGGATCATAGTTTAATTTTACTCAATAATGTCTAAACACCAGCTAAGTTATATTCTTTTTGGCTTATTTACACTAGTATATGTTTCGGGGTTTATCATTTATGGATGGTCGTTAAGTTACTTTATTTGGTTTTTTATTGTTTGGTTTTTACTCATTGTTTACGGTTCTTTTATTATTCAAACAAACTATCATTTAAACGCAATTAATAGAGTTAAAACAGATGAAAAAAAAGTCGCAATAACGTTTGATGATGGACCTTCATCGTTTACAGAGAAAGTGCTTGATATACTAGAAAAACACCGAGTTAAAGCAACTTTTTTCTGTGTTGGGGGTAGGATAGAGGATAACCCTGAGGTTTTTAAATCTATTATAGAAAAAGGGCATTTAGTTGGAAATCATACCTATTCGCATTCACAAAGAATTGGCTTTTCTCGAACTATAATTGTTAAAACTGAAATTGATCAAACAGACCATGTAATTAAAAGCTTTACAGGTTCAAAACCTAAATTTTACAGACCTCCTTTTGGTGTTACAAACCCAAGAATAGCAAGGGCTATAAAGCAAACTGGACATACAGTAATAGGTTGGAATATCCGTTCACTAGATACGTTTATCCACGATGAAAACAAAATTTTTAATCGAATCGTTAGGCAAGTTAAACCAGGAAGTATTATCTTATTACACGATACTTCAGAAAGATCTGTAAATGTATTGGAACGATTGTTGGTTTATTTGAAAACACAAAACTATCAATGCGTCACCGTTGAAGAACTATTAAAAAAATAATTATGTCGAAGTTGTTGATTTTTTTATTTGTCGTAAGTCACGTATACTCCTTTTCACAAGAAGTTGAATTGAGTGCCACAGAAAGTGCTGCTTTTAAATCAAGAGTAATAAAAGAAACTAAAAACCTTAAATCAATTAGAACTGACTTTGTACAATACAAACACATGGAGTTTTTAGCCAACGACATTGAGTCTACGGGTAAAATGTATTTGGATGCAGATGGCAAATTAAAATGGCAGTACCTAAAACCAAATAACTACAGTATAATTTTCAAGAACAATCAGATTTTGATTAATGATGATGGAGATAAAAGTACAGTAGATGGCGATCAAAAAATGTTTAAAAAAATCAGCATGTTGATTTCTGGAAGTGTTAGTGGGAATCTATTTGATGATGAAGAATTTACTATTTCTTATTTTAAATCTGAAGGCAATATCTTAGTGAAATTATCACCAATTAATAAAACACTTAAAAAGTATATTGGTGAAGTAATCCTAAAGTTTCCCGAACAAGAGGAAACCGTTTCTGAAGTAAAGTTGATTGAACCTTCTGGTGATTACACATTAATTAAATTTCAAAACAAGCAATTAAATGCAACAATTGATAAAAAAGTATTTGATCATTAGCATTTGCTTTTTTGGTCTGTTGTCCTGCAATAATTACCGTGTAAAAGGTGATCTTATTGAAAAAACACCTGAAAAAACACCTGAAAAAACACTTCAAATACCTTATTTTGATTCAATCAGTAAAGAATATTTGTACCAAGCAAAAATAAAAGCTTACGGCAATCAGTTTAATGGTATTTTGGTCGTTAAGAAAATAAACAACAATGAGAAAAGAGTAGCGCTTATTACAGACTTTGGCAACACATTGATGGATTTTGAAATTCATAATGATGAGGTTAAAGTAAATTACATGTTAGATGATTTGGATAAAAAAATCATAGTTAACAAGTTGAAAAATTACTTTCAATTATTAGTAAATTCAAATTACACTATTAAAAGAATCAATGAATACGAAAAAGAATTGATTTACATTACTAAATTACAATCCAAACGTGTTACAGTTTTTGAGGATATAAGAAATAATATCTATCGCTTAAAGCAAGTCTCAATATTTAGAAAAAAAGTCAACATCAATTATTACAGTGCAGATGGTCTATTTGCAGATTCAATTCATTTCAAATCATATGAAATTCCAGTTGAAATGAAGTTTTATAAAAGAGATTAAGCCTTTCTTTTATCAATCACATTCTTCGGCTTCCTACTGGTTGAAGGAAAAGAAATCTTATTAAAAGTTTCTAATGAAATAAATTCAATGTTTGGCGTTACTCTCAGTTTCGCTCTAAAATGATTTTTTATTTTGTCAACCAAATCATTTGAAGTGTTATCACTTACGATTTTTACTGTTATATCATCCGTTCCAATATCGTTGGTTTGAATTTCAATTACATGTCCTGAAATTTCATCAAATGCATTTAAAGCATCGTGCATTGCAGGAGGATAGATTGTGGTTCCCTTGTATTTAATCATTTGTTGAGTGCGACCGAGAACTGGGCCTATTCTGGCAGTAGTTCTTCCACAATCACATTTTTCGCGGTGAATTTTAACTAAGTCACCAGTTTTAAAACGCAATAAAGGCAAGCCTTCAATTCCAAGCGTAGTTACCGTTAATTCACCTGTCTCGTTTTCACCTACAGGATTATTGTCTTTGTCAAGCACTTCAGTAATAATCAATTCTGGGTGTTCGTGACCGCCATTTTGATAAAGACACTCTGTAAATGCTGTGCTCATTTCAGTAGAAGCGTACGTTGAGTATAGATTGATGTTCCATTTTTCGTTAATTCTGTGCGACAATTCCGAGGGGGAAAAATCTTGATTTCTCAAAGGCTCTCCAATACAAATAGCTGCTTTAACAGATGAATTTTTAAAATCAATATTGTTTTTTTCAGCAAAATCAATCATTTTCAACAGAAATGAAGGCACAGTGATCAGATAAGTAGGTTTATTTTTTAAAATAGAATCCCATTGCAATTCTGGAATTCCAGCACCAGTTCTAATAATTCCAGCACCTAGTTTTCTCAACCCTAAAAAATAAGCCAATCCCGCCATGAATTTTCTATCCATCGTGGTCATCAGTTGAACAATGTCATTTTCACCAATCCCAGCACAGGCGAAAGAGATAGCTTCATTGTATGCTAAACGATCTAAATCTTTGTCGGTTAAGCCGAAATTAACTGGAATTCCTAAGGTGCCTGAAGTACTGGCAAAATCAATTATTTGTTGCTTAGGAACACAAAAAAAATCATCATTAAAATCTTGCAGGTCAGCTTTGGTTGTAACAGGTATATTTGTCAAGTCTTCAAGTTTATTTATTGAACTGACAAGAATGTTGTTTTTTTTGAATAGGTTTTTATAGAATTGAGAATTTGAATTTAGATACGCCAATTGTTCTTTCAACTTATCTTCTTGAAATTGCTTTATATTTTCAGGGGTATCTTTTTCAATTGACGGTATCATTTTATCTTTTTATTCGTTTTTTGTAAAGCCTCTTCAACTTTAGAACAATCCGTTAATGTAGTAATTTCTTTTTGAAGTGCTTTTTCGAATTCTTTTTTAGCAAGTTCATATTTTCCTGCATTGTAGTATAGTTTTCCAGCTTTATAATAGACAACCCAATAATCAGGGTTTAATGATTTGTAGTGATCTATCTTTTCTAAACTAAAACTTTGATCTTCATTACTCAATGCGCGATCAACAGAGCGGTCAATAATGCGAAATTCTTCGTAGTTTTTGTATGCTTTAGTTTTCAAAAAAGGATCTTCAGGAATAGTTAAAGAATCGATATACTGAGGTTTTAGTGTGTGTTTATTCTCACCAAAAATTTCATTTAAATCATACGATGTGAATGCACCAAGTTGATATGGACTTGACGAAACCCAAACTTTTAGTTGTTCAGGTTTAAAAATAACAGCGTGGTGCGCCAACAATTGATTCAATGCTTTTTCGTTTCCATAACCAATTGCTTTTTCGTTTGTTCCTTCTCGGTCTCTAAGTATTTCGGCTAAAGCATTCGGGGTCATTTTTGAAGTATCGTTTAAAAGTTCAGAAATTCTATTGTAACGATACATAGAGTGACTTTCAACGATGTGTTCATTATTTCTTTTATCATCTTTATAGGCTTCGCTTTGGAAGTGATTAGAACAAACGAGTTTTGAATTAGCCACTTCATAAACATCCATTTTATCAGGAGATATTTCGATAAGTACTGCTTTTTTATCTTTTGCGCTTCCTATCATGAGTGATTCTGATACAAAAACTTCACTTTGCTTTGCGATTTCAATCGCCTCTTCAATTGTGGAGGCGTATTGAATGATTTCACGAGCAAGAATAGTAATTGGTTTTTTAGCCGTGAGCGGAATATCAGACTTTCCAGCGTTCATTGTAACAGTGAGCCCTTCATAATTCATACCGGAAACAATTCCAAGCATTCCTGGCCAAGTGACTGACATAAATGGGTGTCCTTTATCGGGTTTGAAAAAAGCTATAACTTTTTCCTCTGCAAACTCATCACCTGCATAAAAGTCAAAGTTTCTACCGATAAGTAGTTCACCATCTGCCGTTTCATCTCCCCATAAAGCTGTTGAAGTGCACCCAACCATCGCAAGATCCTCTAATGCATGACCAATATCGTGAGCGGCGTGCAAATATAAACTTCTGATGTAGGGGGGAGCAATATGGTTGTTTTCCTTTGGAACATAGCGAGAAAGTCCATAGATTTCTGTTTTGTATTCTTCAGGGACATGTTTATACAATTTTCGATTGTACCATTGAAGAAATTTCCGTAGCCTTTTTTGTTTTCTCTCTGATGGAACAAGATCTTTAATTTTGTCAAAGAAGATATTTTCCTGTTTTAAAAGCAAAGAATCAGCTAAAGCACCAATAACAAGTCCTCTTTCCAGTGGGTCGCCCTCAACATAGAGTTCCCATTGACCATATTTGTTTTTAGTGAGATAGTTGTTGTCTGAACTGATTAAACTGTCGTTGTGATGAGTTACTTCGGGACGCGTGTCGTTATATCCTTCAAGTTGTGGAACATGTCTCACAGACTTTCGCATACCGCAGGAGAGTATGAATAATGATAATAAAATACAAGAATAGATTCTACTGTACCTTCTCATTCACTTCTTTATTGATTTTGTTAACCAAATATTCTTTTCCTAAAATTTCAGAGCAGGTTACAACACCACCGATAGTTACACCTAACATTCCGTGCATATTGATGCTTTGTCCTGTTAGAAATAGATTTGGGATTTTAGTTTTAGGCGAAATAAATGTTTTCATAGGACTATCAGAATCTTTTTCATATCCGTACATATTCCCTTCTTGTCCACCAATATAGTCTCTATAAGAAAGTGGGGTAGAAGCATGAACAGAACGGATGCATTCACGAATAGTTGGAAATTTCAATTCGATTTCATCCAATAATTTTTCTATATGTTTTTCTTTAAATGCTTCGTATTCTGGACCTCTGTCTTCTTTACCTGCTACTGTATTTTTAGTATGAGCCCATTGTTCAACTTCACTGAAATGCATGTAAGTCATTGCAGTCATGCTTTCTGCCCATTTTTGATTCATGTCATTCACGCCCATTGAGACCATATATCCTTCTGGCCATTTTTTCGGATCATAATGTGTTGCAGACCAAACAAGATTTTTATCCTTAAAGTGATAATAATTGTGGTTGATGTATGGGAAAGTTTCAGGTTTAAAAACAATATAAATACTAAATGCAGCAGGTGTAACAGCCAACCGTTCAATTCTTTTATAAAAAGATTTACGGAACCTGTTTACGCCAACCATCTTAATCGTAGCTTTTAAATCGATGTTTGAAATAAACTTATCGGCATAATACGTTTTTCCAGCTTTGGTTTCAGCTCCAACTAAAATATCATCTTTGAATTGAAATTGTTTTACCTCTTGATGCTTAAAGATTTCTCCATTATATTTCCTCAACTGTCTAACTAAAAGCTTAGAAATTTGACTTCCACCATTGATACATCTCCAAGCACTTTGAATGTAAGAATTTACGGATAGTGCATGAACATAAAGTGGAGTCGTTTCACCGTTTCCACCATACAATGAGTTTGATCCTGCTAAAACAGCTTTAAGAAGTTCATTATCCGTAAGTTCGTCAAAGAATGTTTTTGCATTTATAGATAATACCTTTTCATTGTATGCGGATCCCATTTCTAAATTATACAAGGGGAAACTGTCACATATTTCTCTAATTTGGGAACAATACCTTTCCAAAGTTTCTCTTTCGTCTGGAAAGAATTCGCATAATTGGTTTATGAAATTTTCATAGCTTTGGGCATGGGGATACTTGTTGTCATCTCCATCAAATGTGACATAGTCATAACCGTCCTTGTCCATTTGTTTTATCTTCAGCTCATCCATGATTCCCAAGTAGTCAAAATACTTATATAAATTTTGACCTTCAGCCAAGCCGCCAATATAGTGAACACCCGTATCAAAAATAGTTTTGTCTCTTACAAAAGTTTGTAAATTTCCTCCGTATTGATTGTTTTTCTCTAGCACACACACTTTATAGCCTTCTTTCGCTAAAAGTACAGAGGAGACTAATCCTCCCATTCCACTACCAATAATTATAATGTCGTATTTATTTTCCAATTTCAGGTTTGTTTAAGATGACAAAGTTAGTATCCTCATTCAAAACTTTATAGCCAAACTTAAATAAATCGTTTGAATTTTGAACATTTTTCATAATAATAATCTGGTGAAATGAATTGTTTGAGACAATTGACTTTAATACTTCTGAGCTACAAATAGTAGTGATGAGTAATACGTCTCCCTTAAGTTCAGATATGTTGTTAGAGTAATGGATTTTTCTTTGCTTTAGTAAATAACTTTGTTTGGCTATATTTCTAAGTTCTTTATCCAAAATATAGCTAAAGACTTTTCTTTTTGCCTCTTGAAAGACCAAAATCAAGTCCCAAATTCCATAATCATTTCCCAATCTAACAATTTTGGCTTCAGAAGGAATGAATTTATTTAACGTATGATAAATCGTTTTATTTGCTTGAAATTCAAGTTTTGATCCTTTTACTATTTCGTTGTTTTTGTATAAAAAATTGAGATAGATTTTATGCTTAAAGTAATCAACGCCTTCCTCTCTATATCTGATTTCTTTGAATTTATTTTTATAATCAATGCTTATTTTTTTAGTAATAGCTTTTACATCACCCAAATCTTTTTCCGAATTAAACTTTATTCTTTTTCCTACTTCTATGGTCTGTTTGCCATCAAAAATTATAAAATCTCCTTTTGGAAGTAAGTCTCCATTACCGTGAATATAAAGAGGAACAATATCAATATTATATTTTTTAGCAAGATGAAATGCTCCTTTGTGAAATCTACCAATATCACCAGTTTTAGATCGAGTACCTTCTGGAAATATAATTAAGTTGTATCCTTTCTCAATCATTTTAATGAGTTTTTCTTCTCCTCCTTCAATCCCACTGGAAACTGGATAATACCCTGCTAATTGAACAGCTTTACCAAAAATAGGTGAGTTGTATACCCAATCATTTACTAAGAATATAAATCTCATTTTGATCATTCCCATAGATAATGTATCCAAAAATGATGAGTGATTTGGAATTACAATTGCGGGTTCTTTAAATTCTTCATTATAAGGGTTTCTAACTTCTTTTTTGATTCCATAATTTGAATGCATTACAGATTTTAAAAATTTTGCAATCACCTTGCGGTACCACTTTTCTTTAACTTCTTTTTTAACAGGAACAATTGCCATAAAAATAATTCCGAAGAGTGAGTACAGCACACCACCAAAACCGTAGTAAAAAAAGGACGCAATAGCTGTTAAAAAGAGTCTGAGTGTTATAGGAGATTTACCTTTTTTTGGTCTCTTTTCAATAAATAGTTCAAAGATCTTAGGGTAAAAAACAAAAGTTATAGTAACCGCAGAAAAAATACCAATTAGTGAAACTACTGAAATGGATTTTAGAGCAGGATGTTTAGCAAAGATTAAAGCGCCTAAAGCAAGAACCGTAGTAATAACTGCTAGAACGATTGATGTTCTGTATGTCGTTAATACTTTTTGTCCAGTAGAATATCTGTGTTGTAAGCCACTTGTCATAAAAATACTAAAATCAATGCCTAGTCCTAAAATCAAAGTTGTCACTATGGTGCTGAATATATTTAGTTCGAGATCTAATAAATACATTGCACCAGCTGTTACTAATCCAGTTAGTACAATAGGGATCATACTCATCAACGCAAGTTCAATCCTTCTGAAAAAGACAAAAAGAATTAGAAAAACAGCGATAAAAGAATAGTTGATGAGTGAACCAAAATCATCTCTCAATTGACCTAAAAATTGTTCGTTCAAATGCTTCCTGTCAATTACGATTACATCTTCTTGAGACAATGCATCTATAACTTTAGTTCTTTTTTCTTCATCGATTTTTACAAGCGAAGAAAATGTAAAGAATTTATTTTTTTCAGTGAGGAATTCGTCCAAAAACAGGGTGTTAAATTCTTGGTATTCTTTAATTGTAATAGGTTCATAATCCTTGTTTAAAAGTGTACTCATTTTACTAAATGCATTAGGATTAAACCCAATGTTTTGAGATGAGTTATTGACTGTTTTTACAACAGAATCAATACTGTTATTTTCCCAGAACGAGTTCCATTTTTGGATTTTTTGAAGTTGTTTTTCTTTCGATAAGACAACACCTCCTAATGAGCTATACTCATTGATAGTGTTTTCTTGTTTTAATGACTGGAGTTTATTTTCAAGTACTGAATTTTTTTCTACTACTTCATCAATATTTTCACCGTATACTGCTAAATAAATACTTTTTGAACCAATACTTCCTATGTTTTCGAGTTTACTCTCCGCTTTCTTTATGGGTTCAGGAACAAAGTTTAAATCAGCAATATTGTTATTGAAACTAACTTTAGAAAATGTGAAAGCTCCAAAAATTACAGCTACAATGCAAATGCCAAAAAGTATTTTATTCTTGTGAAAAGCATATCCAGAAAATTTATCAATGAGATTTTTTCTTTCTTCACCTTTAGGTTTATACAAATGTGGAATAATAAGTAATGATGCAATAGCAGATACAATTACGCTGATTGAAGCAAAAACACCTAAATCTTGGAGTACTTCTGAATTAACAAAGACCAAACAAAGGAAAGCAACTGCAGTTGTAAAACTACTTGTTAAAATAGGTTTTGTAATGTGTTTATAAAGGGTTTTTATATCTGTGTTTTCACGATAGTGTGTAATAATATGAAGCGAGTAATCAATTGTTATACCTAGTAAGACTGCACCAATACTTATTGAAATGGCCGAAATAGAATCTTTCAAGAAGTACATAACCATGAGTGAAACTAACCCTCCACATATAGCCGGAATAAATAGTATTAACGGCACATAAATTCTTCGATAAAAAAGAATTAAGATCAACATTAAAACACCTATTGAAATCAAAACGGTACTTTGGATATCGGACTTTATTTGTTGCGCATTTGCAACAGCAATAAAAGGAGATCCGAAATAGGAAAAGTTTAAGTCACCTTCGTATTTGCTATTTAAATCCAGTTTGATTGAGTCCATTAACTCGACAAATCTTACGTTTTTATCTGTTTCTGTTCCTGGAAACTTTGGTGTAATAAAAAGTAGTATGGTTGATCCATCCTGAGTAGTTATGAAGCCGTTTTTCAGGTCAAAATCTTTTGTTACACCGAGTGATTTTAATTTGTTTAAACCAATAAACGAGAATCCAAGAGGATCGTTGAGAATAAACTTTTTAGCAACAATTCCAGTCGGAGAAATTAAAGTGTTATAGCTTTTTTGTATTGCACTTTCAATGCTGTCTTTTTCTATTTTGTTGGCAATCGTTTTATAGTCTTTTTCATCTAAAAATAAAGGCAGGTTGTCATAAACAAATTCAAAAGTTTCATCTATTTGATCGTTGTCAAATCCTCCTTGAATTTCAGCTATGTACTTGTCGCAAATGGATAAAGTGTCTAAAAATTCAGTAGCGGCTTCTGGAAGTTTTTCTTTAGCATCATCATTTTTAGCTTCAATGATAACAGTAACCTTGTCGGAAAAATTTAATTGTTGAAGTACTTTTGCTGTAAGATCATTTTTATCTCCTTTCGGGATAATGCGGGTAATATCTTCTTCAAAATTTATTTTAGTAGCAAGAAAGAGGCAACCGCTCATAATGAATAAGACTGCCAAAGTGAAAACCAATTTATGTTTGGCGATTGAGTTGTAGATATTTGTAAATTGGTTTTCCATTTTTTATTTGCGTTGGGTTTTTAAAATTAAAAAATAACTAAGAACCCAAACTGATATTGCTGCAATTATTGCTAAAATAAAACTCCCAACAATATACTCTAATAAATGATTTTTAAAAGAAACTACTGTACTTACTTCCTCCTGAGAAACAGTGTTATTCATAACTAAACCACCAATATTTAATGAAGTTATTACAATTATTGGAATCATAGGGGGAATGCTGATGTTTGACCCAGCAAAAGCCAAAAGTTTGTTTAAGCGAAATGAAATAGCTAGAAATAAGACAACTATCGTTTGTAGTCCCCAAATCGGAATAATGCCTATAAAAACCCCAAGGGCTAAAGAAGTTGACTTAACTTTTGGACTGTCATTGCTTCCGATTACGTCTTCTATAATAAATTCACGGAGACTTTTTTTTTTGAATTTCAAAATAAAGTCACGCGGTTTTATGTAAAAAATTGCAACAAGCACTAAAAAGGTATTTAAAACACTAATTCTACTAAAGTCCTTAAAAGGTCTAAAGTGAGAAACTCTTTCTTCAGGGTCGTATTTTATTTGAATAGGTATGTTTACTACAGGGATACCATTCCAAGCAGAACGAACAATAGATTCTATTTCAAACTCAAACTTTTTGGTAAACCATTTTTTTGGCATTTTATGAATAGGATACAATCGAAACCCAGATTGAGTATCTGTTAAACGAATCCCAGTTTCAAACCAAAACCAAAAATTAGAAAACTTATTTCCAAAACTACTTTTTTGAGGGACGCCCTCTTGTTGCATGTTTCTAGCGCCAATTACAATTGTATCAACAGTGCTTTTCTCTAAATATTCTAGAAATATTGAAATATCTTCTGGATAATGCTGACCGTCTGAATCAATTGTGATTGCATGCTTATAACCAATTTCTAATGCTTTTTCAAAACCTTTTCTTAAAGCATAGCCTTTTCCTACGTTTTTTTCAAAATGAATCTGAGTGATGTTTTTGTATGGCTCTAGGATTTTTTTTGTTGAATCTGTTGAACCATCATTTACTATGATTACATGATCTGTAATATCTAAAACCCCATCAATAACTCGTTTCAGTGTGTTCTCATTGTTATAGGTGGGTATAACAACACAATATTCAAGATTATTGACTTTGTCGTCCAACATGTTAGTTCTTTAACTCGTTTTTCTGTTCAGGGGTAAAGTTATCAGAAGAATCGATATAATCTAGAATCATAGTTTTGACATTTTCTGAAGAACGCACAAAGTTATCCATAATGAATGATACATCGTCATCGATATTATCATTATACCCTAAAAATCCTGGAGTTTGTTCTTGAATAACTAATCGAATAAATCGAATTTCAATATCGTCTGAATCAATTTCAATCGCTTCTTCTAATCTGGATGTGCCAGTTTTAAAATGGCTTAATTTATCTGCTTTGCTATCTAAAAACTTAGAGTAGATGACTTCTCCAGCACCGTCATAAGCAAGAACCAAAGGGCTGTTATCATCAATTGACTGAACCATATTGTAAAAATTGGTTGCACTTGTTTCGTTACTACTAGCTTCTTTGAAAGAAAGTCTTATTTCATTTAGTTCTTTTTGAGAAACTGAGGCAAATACAAAAAGAAGTATAAGTAAACTCTTCATAACTTAAATTTTTTGATATATAACACTCATTTTAAGCGCTACTGTGTCATCGAAATATGTAATGTTCTTAACATGTATCGTGCCATCTTCATTTTCTTTATATTCAAGATATAATTTTAAATCAGAGTTGTTATTTGGGTTGATTACAGCCATAAACTTGATGTTGTTAGAGCTCTGCATCCTCAAATTTGTATTGAGAATCTTAGAAGACAACTCCTTCACAATTTGAACCATACACACACCTGGTGTTATTGGATTATTTGGGAAATGACCTTTAAAGATATCGTGATCTTTATTCAAATGAATATAAGCATTATACTTATTTTCATCCTGATTCTCAATTTTTGATATTTCGTAAAATTCTTTTAAAAGCATCAATTTTTCAATAAAATTATTAAATGATGAGGTTTACATGTCAATTGTGTAAGCCATATTTCTAATTACTCTGTCGTGCTTTCTGACAAATGGGTTAGATTCGTCCCAAACATAACCTGCTAAAACCGCACATATTTTACTTTTCACATCTGGATTTGATGGCTCGAAGAAAAATAACTTCTGTAGATTTCCTGTGTACCATTCCTTTACATAAGTTGAGAAAACAGCAACCCCTCTTTTCATGTATTCTGCATATTCCTTCTCCCAATCAACAGTTTCTCCGTTAAATTGTTTAGTAATTAATTTAGCAGATAAAATACCCGACTCAGTTGCAAAAGCTACGCCTGATGAAAAGACTGGGTCTAGAAACTCTGAACTGTTGCCAGTTAGCACATACCCATCACCATACATTTTTTTTACAGAGCATGAATAATTTTTTAGCATAACAGCATCAAATAAAAAGTCTACACTTCCAAATCTTTCTTTGTAAAAATCTGAAGAATTAAGAACTTTTCTAAGCGCTTCATTAGCATCATTAGATGGGGATAAGGCTTCGATATATTCAGTCGGGCCAACAACTCCTAAACTTGTAACTCCATTTGAAAAAGGGATTACCCATAACCAAACCTGTGTCTCTATAATGTCGAACGTAATTAGCGTTGCGTCTTTACTTTCTGGACGATTAACATCTTTTACGTGTGTAAAAATAGACGAATGACCTGCTAATGATGATGGTGTGTCTAGATCTAATAGTTTCGGTAAAACCCTTCCAAACCCACTAGAGTCAATTATGAATTTGGCTTTAATCTCTTTTTTATTTCCGTTAACATCTCTAATTGTAGAAGTTGAATTACTGCCATCAAACTTCACATCAATCATTTCAGATTGAAATTCAATATTTACACCCTGTCTTTGAACTTCATCTGCAACAACTTTGTCGAATTCAGCTCTAGGCACTTGCCATGTCCAATCCCAGCCGGCACCGTATTTCTTACTGAAGTCAAAAATACATTTTTGTTCACCGCGAATAAATCGGGCACCCCACTTTCTTTCAAATCCCACTTTTTGTATAGCAGGGATTAACCCCACCTCATCAAAGTGATCCATTACTCTTGGTATAAAACTCTCACCGACAACTGGTCTAGGAAATTTTGCTTTTTCCACAACTTTTACGTTAATGCCTTGCTGGTTAAGGTAAGCTGAGGAAACACATCCTGAGGGTCCAGCACCAATTACAAGAACATCAACTTCTTCTTTTATCATTTCCTCTTGAAAAAAACATTATTATATTTGCATACTAATTGCTAACGAATACTTTTGCCCAACAAATTTATGTAAATGATTGTTTTAAACAAATTTTTGAGTATTAAAGATTTTATTAATCTCGTCAAGGAAACTTCACCATTTGAGATTCACAAATCTGTACAAAGTGAGACTGAAAAAAGTTTTGAATTTTTAAAGAAATTTTCTCAGGATAAAATAATTTACGGCGTCAACACAGGTTTTGGACCAATGGCTCAATATCGTGTTTCTGAAGAAGACCGAATTCAGTTACAGTATAATTTGATTCGAAGTCACTCCACTGGTGTTGGAAAAATGTTGTCGACTAGTTTTGTTAGGGCTGCAATGTTAGCTCGACTCAACTCACTTATGAAAGCCAAATCTGGGGTTCATCCAAGTGTATTTGAAGTACTAACTAAGTTGCTCAACAAAGAAATCTATCCAGTAATTTTCGAACATGGTGGTGTTGGAGCAAGTGGTGATCTTGTTCAGTTAGCACATATTGCATTGGTGCTTATTGGAGAAGGAGAAGTGATTTATAAAGGAGAACGAAGAAATACGAAGGAAGTTTTTGAAAAAGAAAACATTACTCCGATCAAAGTTACTTTGCGTGAAGGTTTGGCATTGATGAATGGCACTTCTGTAATGACAGGGATAGGAATAATTAATTATTCAAAAGCCAATAAATTAGTTGACTGGTCACTAAAATGTTCGTCGATGATTAATGAGCTCGTTGAAGCTTATGATGATCATTTTTCACAGGAATTAAACGAAGTTAAGTTGCACGCTGGACAGGCTCATGTGGCAGAAAAAATGCGTGTCCATTTAAAAGATAGCAAGCTGACAAGAAAAAGGGAACAACATTTGTACTCGGGGAAGGTCAACGATTCTATATTTAAGGAAAAGGTGCAAGAATATTACTCCATAAGGTGTGTTCCTCAAATTTTGGGGCCAATTTACGATACTGTTTTACAAGTAGGTAAAGTCTTGGAGGACGAGTTGAATTCTGCAAATGACAATCCGATTATTGATAGTGAAAGAGAACAAGTTTATCATGGAGGAAACTTTCATGGAGATTATATTTCATTAGAAATGGATAAATTGAAACTTGTTGTTACAAAGTTGACAATGTTAGCTGAAAGACAGCTGAATTTTTTGCTAAATAGTAAAATAAATGGTATACTACCTCCTTTTGTAAATAGAGGGGTTTTAGGTTTAAACTATGGTGTTCAGGGAGCACAGTTTACAGCAACTTCAACAACAGCAGAGAGTCAAATGTTATCAAACTCAATGTACGTTCACAGCATACCTTGTAACAATGACAATCAGGACATTGTTAGTATGGGAACGAATGCGGCTCAAATTACAGATAAAGTAATTGAAAATGCTTTTGAAGTAATAAGCATTGAATTGATCACAATTGTACAAGCAATTGGGCATTTAGGAGTTAATGACAAGCTGTCTTCTGAAAGTAAAATTATTTTTGATAAATTAAATTCATTTATTCCTGATATTGTTGAAGATAAACCATTATATTCGATGATAGAAGAAACAAAACAATTTTTAATTAAAAACGATTAGTTATGAAAACAATTTTAGCGATTTTATTGGTGGGGGTTACTTTCATCACAAGTGCACAAGATTTAGCATTAGCTAGGTTAGATGGAAAATTTGGTTATATAAATCGAGAAGGTGAAATGGTTATTGATAATATATATGACCACGCTGGAAGCTTTAGCGATGATTTAGCCGCAGTTTTTAAAGATGATAAATGGGGGTTCATAAGTAGAGATGGCGAGTGGAAGATTGCTCCAACATTTGACAAAGTTAAAAGATTCGATAGCGGGATTGCTGTTGTATTAAAAGGAGATGAGTGGATTTATATCGATAAAGAAGGCAACCAAATTAATGATTTTCCTCAAACGGATAAATTATACGATTTTGTTGAAGGGAGAGCAATTATTAGACGCGGAGATAATGTAGGTATTATTGACAATAAAGGAAAAGTAATTGTGGAGCCAGAATTTCAAGAGATTAAAGATTATAAAGATGGTTGTGCAAAAGCTAAAAAGTTTGACCGTTGGGGATATCTAGATGAATCTGGTGAAACAATGATTGATTTCGATTATGATGATGTTGGCGAATGTGTAAATGGTTTAACATGGGCGAAAAAAGGCGAAAAATTTGGGATTGTTAAAAACAATTCATTTAAACAAGTTGAAGGTATTGAAGCAATTTGGGACTTTAATGAAGAGGGTATTGCTTACGCACAAAAAGATGACCTTGTTGGATATATTAACGCTGATGGAGAGTGGATAATTAAACCTCAATATCAAAAAGCAAGAGCTTTTGTGAATGGAATTGCTCCGGTTCTTGTTAAAAAAGAATGGGGTTATATTGACCTAGAAGGCAATTGGGTTGTAGAGCCTAGATATAAAGATGCTGAAGTATTTAGCGAAGGAGGACGTGCACCAGTGAAGATTAAAAGCTGGGGTTTTATAGATGAATCTGGTAAGTTAGTTATTCCTGCAGACTATGAGATTACTGCTGGGGGCTTTAATATGTTCAAGTTTGAAGAAAAAGGATTCATCAATGGTCTGTCAAGAGTGAAAACTAGAAAAGGTTGGGCTTATTTAAATCCTGAAGGCGAAGTGTTAGGTGACCAATGGTACCAAAATTTAGAACTATTTAAATAAAACAACAGATAATAATGAAATGTGCCTTAGTTACAGGAGGATCTAGAGGAATCGGAAGTGCTATTTGCGAAACATTAGCAAAAAACACAGATTATCATATTCTTATAAATTATAATTCGAATAAAAAAGCGGCTGAAGATACGCTCAAAGCCGTTAGAAGTCATGGATCAGATGGCGAAATAATTTCTTTTAATGTTGGTGATAAAAATGCAGTAGATAATGCACTTAATAAATGGCAGGAGGACAACCCCGATGCATTGATTGAAGTGCTTGTAAACAATGCTGGAATCAATAAAGACGGATTGTTTATGTGGATGAAAGAAGAGGATTGGGCAAGTGTTATTAACACAAGTCTTAATGGATTTTTCAATGTTTCACAATTTGTAATTCAAAAAATGTTGCGAAAAAGATACGGAAGAATTATAAATATGGTTTCTGTTTCTGGTGTAAAAGGTACACCTGGTCAAACGAATTACTCTGCTGCAAAAGGTGCTGTTGTAGCTGCTACAAAAGCTTTGGCTCAGGAAGTTGCTAAAAGAAATATTACAGTAAACGCAGTTGCACCAGGTTTTATTAAAACAGACATGACTAGTGAATTAAACCAAGAAGAACTGGTGAAATTAGTACCGGCGAACAGATTTGGAGAAGATTGGGAGGTCGCTGAACTTGTAAATTTTTTGGCATCTAAAAATGCTTCTTATATTACAGGTGAGATTATAAATATTAATGGAGGTATTTATTCGTAATTTATGGAAAGACGAGTAGTAATAACAGGCATGGGAATTCATTCTTGTATCGGGACAAGTCTCGATGAGGTGAAGAATTCTCTTTATTCAGGAAAATCTGGGATAGTTTTTGACCAAGATAGAAAAGACTTCGGCTTTCAGTCTGGATTGACTGGAAGCATTCCACAACCTGATATTAAACCTTTACTCAAACGACGTCAACGTATCAGTATGGGTGAAGAGAGTGAATATGCATACATGGCTACAATTGAAGCGCTAGAAAATGCTAAAATTGATCAAGATTTTTTTGATGCCAATGAGGTGGGGTTGATCTACGGTAACGACAGTGTTTCAAAGTCAATCATCGATGCTACAGACATAATGCGGGAAAAAAAAGATACTGCATTAATTGGTTCTGGAGCAATTTTCAAGTCGATGAACTCAACAATCACCATGAATCTTTCGACTATTTTTAGAATGAGAGGAGTTAATATGACTATTAGTGCAGCGTGTGCTAGTGGTTCTCACTCAATCGGTCTTGCTTTTCTAATGATTAAAAACGGACTTCAAGACACCATTATTTGTGGCGGAGCTCAAGAAGTTAATAAATATGCAATGAGTAGTTTTGACGCACTTGGTGTTTTTTCACCTGATGAGGACCGACCCACCCAGGCATGTCGTCCTTTTGACGCTGGTAGAAACGGATTGATTCCAAGTGGAGGAGGAGCAACTTTAGTTGTTGAAAGTTATGAATCAGCTAAAAGAAGAGGTGCGCCAATTATTGCTGAAATTATGGGTTATGGATTCTCATCAAATGGTGGACATATTTCTACTCCAAATGTAGTTGGTCCTTCCACAGCTATGATTCGTGCAATTGAACAAGCTAATTTATCTCCAAAAGATATACAATACATAAATGCACACGCTACTTCAACTCCAATTGGAGATGGTAATGAAGCAAAAGCCATTTATGAAGTTTTTGGTGATAATGGACCTTACGTCAGCTCAACAAAATCCCTAACTGGGCATGAATGTTGGATGGCGGGAGCTAGTGAGGTTATTTATTCAACATTAATGATGCAAAATAATTTTATTGCTCCGAATTTGAATCTTGAAAATCCTGATGAAGATGCAAAGAAAATCAATATCGTAGCAAAGACTATTGATGAGAAATTTGATATATATTTGTCAAATTCTTTTGGGTTTGGTGGAACAAACTCTGCTTTAGTGCTAAAAAAAATAGATTAGTTATGGAAATGAATGAAATTATCGAAAAAGTAAACGAGGTTCTTGTGGATGAGTTTGAAGTTGAACTCGATACAATTAAGCCCGATGCTCCATTACGTGAAACGCTTGATTTAGATAGTTTGGATTATGTTGATCTGGTTGTAGCTATTGAATCAATAAGTGGCGTTAAATTAGGAGAAGAAGACTTTAAAGGAATCGAAACTTTTAAAGATTTTTACGACGTACTTCACTCAAAGGTTGTAGAAAAGCAAGTTTAAATGGCCAAATGGAGTGGTAAGTCGAAAGGAAATCTACTAGGTTATAGGATTTTTGCTTTTAGTATTAGAAAACTAGGACTTCGATTTTCCTATTTTGTACTTTATTTTGTTGCGACTTATTACTTTCTTTTTTCCTGGAAAAGCAGTAAAAGCATTTATTATTATTTTCGTAAGAGACTAAAATATGGTGTTTTTAAATCGACTTGTTCTATCTATAAAAGCTACTATATTTTTGGACAAACATTGATTGATAGGATAGCTATTTCATCTGGGTTAAAAGATAAATTCACTTATCAGTTTGACGGGGTTGAAAAAATCAGAGAAACTTTAGACAAAGGGAATGGAGGTGTTCTTATCAGTGCACACATTGGTAATTTCGAAATTTCAGAATATTTTTTTGATGACTTTGATGAAAATATGCAAATCAATCTTGTGACTACAGATCGAGAGCGAGCAATAATTAAAGAGTATTTAAAAAGTCTTTCAATTAAGTCAAGAGCACAATATATTTTAATTGAGGACGACATGTCTCACATTTTTAATTTTCATAAAGCCCTATCTAAAAATCAATTTATTTGTATTACTGGAGATCGATACATGGAGGGCAATAAATCGTATGAAGTAGATTTCCTTGGTGAAAAAGCACACTTGCCAGCGGGTCCATTTCTCATAGGCTCTAAGTTAAAGGTTCCCGTTTTGTTTGTTTATGTGATGAAAGAAAAAAACTTTCATTACCATTTATATGCAAGAGAAGCAGATCTGGATTTTAGAAATGAAAAAGTATTATTACAGAGTTATGTAGACAGTATAACTTCTATGGTAGAAAAATATCCTTTACAGTGGTTTAATTATTTTGACTTTTGGAGCAAACCTTAATAATGAACAGTTGTTAAAGAAGAACATTATCTTCTCAAAATATGAAAGAAAATCTATTTGATGCAATAGTTATTGGTTCGGGCGTAGGTGGTTTAGCTACAGCAATTTCTTTAGGTCAGCATGGTTATAAAGTTCTTGTTTTAGAAAAACATTACGTTCCTGGGGGCTGGAGCCATAGTTTTACCTTGAACGAACAGCGGTTTAGTCCTGGAGTTCATTATGTTGGGCAAATGGGAGAAGGAGAAGGTGCTAATGAAATGTACTGTAATCTCGGCATTGCTAATGATTTAGTTTTTTTTAGGTTAAATAAAGATGGCTATGAACATTGTCATATAGATAATGAAGTCTTTGATTACCCCGCTGGAATAGATAATTTAATTAATAAGTTAGGGGATCAGTTTCCAAAAGAACGAACAGCTATAAAAAGGTATGTAAGGCTTGTAGAAACAGTGAATTACCAGATTCAATTAATGCCTAAACTCAAAACAAGATGGGAGAAATTGACGGCTCCATTTCGCACAAAATATGTTGGTAAGTATGGGTTATTTTCCCTTAAAAGAGTAATTGGTTGGCACTTGAAAGATCCAATGTTAAAAGCTTTTTTAAATGTTCAATGTGGTGATCATGGCTTACCTCCTTCAAAAGCATGTTTTCCAGTTCATTGCGCAGTTATGGGGCACTACTTTAATGGTGGCTACTATCCACTTGGAGGAGGAGGTGGAATTGTTAAAGCTATGACAAATGCCGTGAAAAAACAAGGTGGTGAGGTACGTGTTAAAGCTGGTGTTAAGAAGATTCTAATAAATGATTCAAAAGAGGCAGCTGGTGTTGAGCTAGAAAATGGTGAGATCATAAAAAGTAACGTCATCGTTTCCAATGCCGATCCAAATAAAACTTATCTTGGACTTGTTGGAGAAGAATACTTAAGTAAAAAGTTAGTAAAAAAACTAAATAAAACCAAGTATTCTGTCACCTCTCTGATACTGTTTTTAACACTCGAAATAGATTTAGAAGGTCTCGGCTTAGATTCAGGAAACTATTGGTTGGTAAAAGATGAAAATTTAGATGATCATTTTGATGAGTTAACAAATGGTGATATAGCAGAAGGCGATAAATTTCCGACTGTATTTATGAGTTGCACTACTTTGAAAGACCCTGCAAGTTTCGATGGGAAGCACCACAATTTTGAAGTCATTACTTATGTGAGTTATGACTGCATGAAAGAATTTGAAAACTTAGATGATTATCGAACTGATAAATATGCTGAGTTTAAAGAGAAGGTCACCAACAAAATGTTAAATAACGTTGAGGAGCTCATCCCTGAGGTTAGAAATCATATAGTAACAATCGAACTTGGAACACCCAAAACAAATCAATTTTATATCGACTCTACAGAGGGGAATGTTTATGGAACGGAGAAAAGCTTAATGCAGGTTGGGCCTTTAGCTTATAGAAATAAATCAGAAATCGGTAATTTATACTTGACAGGATCAAGTACATTGTCGCACGGAGTTACTGGCGCAACGTCTTCTGGAGTAAATGCCGCTGCAAATATTTTAAATCTTCAGGCTGAAGATGTTTTAAAGCCTCAAGGCGAGCAAAAAATTAGAATATATGAAGCAGATGCCCCTTCAACTTGGCCTGAATGGGTGTTTACTAAGAGAGAAACAAAGGCTAAACGTGCAAAATCAAAGAGTACGGTTTGATTTCTTTCTCAAAGAGTTAAATCCATATACCTTTAAGTACAGATTCAGAATAATTTAGTATTTTTATGGAAAACATGAATAATGCAGGTTAAGAAGTGTTTTTTTTATTTTAAACAAAGAACTTTATAAATATTTAAATAAAGAACTATGAAGATTAAAGCAGTTTTAACAGTACTCATATTTTTTATAAGCTCTGTATTATTATCACAAGAAGGCATCAAAAATGAATCAACTGAATCATCAAATCCTGCGCATTCCTTAGGATTTCATATAGGTTCAACAACGGGTATGGGACTTTCATATAGGTTTTTACCGAAAAAACTAGGAATTCAAGCAACGTTCTTACCAGTTTTTAATGGAGATGGTGGAATGTTTCTAAGTTCTGGACTTTCGATTTTGTATAAACTAAAATCATCAAGAAGAGTAGATTTATTTGGTTATTTAGGAAATCATTTAACATATAGAGAAAGTGCACCCGGATATTATGGTGAGCAAAATGTAAATAGAAACTATCATGTAGGTTTAGGTGCTGGGATTAATTTACATGCATGGATTGATGTGCTTGACATTAGTTTTCAAATGGGGTATGGTGTCTATAGTGTAAATGAAAATCCTAGATCTCTACCAGCTGCAGAAATTGGATTTTATTATAAGTTTTAGATATTTTTTATGAGATACAACGTCGGTGTTAATTTTTCTGGACACTGTTGATAGTTAATTATATTTTTTTACCCTTTTTACCCTAAAGTTTTTATTTTTGGTGATTGAATTCCACAAACTGGATTTTATAGAAATACCTATGCGAAATTACGGAAATGATAAAAAGTCGGCATTGCAAGCAAAAAGCGACGCCCAAAAAATTGCCTTTGCACCTATTATGTTTCAAGCAGCTAAGTCTTTAAATGATTTAGGAATACTTAGTTACCTAAGAGATGCAAGAGAGCCGAAATCTTTGACTGAAATAGCTAAAGCTGTAAATCTTTCCAGTTATGGAACGTTAGTACTTCTCGAGGCAGGTCTTAGTTTAGAAATGGTAATGGCAGAAAATGATAAGTACTCGTTAACAAAAACAGGCTTTTTTATTCTTACAGATGACCTGACTAAAGCAAATATGAATTTTGTCCATGATGTTAACTACAAAGCTTTTTATCATTTAAGTGAAGCTATTGAAACTGGAAAACCAACAGGACTTCACCGTGAACTTACAGACAAAACAACTGTTTATGAAGCATTGTCTGAAATGCCTGAGAAATTTCGAGACAGTTGGTTTAAATTTGACCACTATTACTCCGATGATTCCTTTGATAGTGTTATGCCTATTATTTTTAATCTTAAGCCAAAGCGTATTTTGGACATAGGAGGAAATACAGGCAAGTTTGCTATAAAGTGTGCTGAATACAACCCAGATATTCAAATGACTATTCTAGACTTGCCAGGTCAGTTAAAAGATGCTTCAAAAAATATTGAGAAAAAAGGATTTGAGAACCGCATCAATTTGCATCCGACAAACCTACTTGATTTTTCGAATTCATACCCAAAAGGTCACGATATAATTTGGATGAGCCAGTTTTTGGACTGCTTTTCGGAAGAAGAAATTGTTCAGTTGATAAGTAATGCAAAAGCTGCTATGAATGAAAACTCACGATTATTCATAATGGAAACATTGTGGGACAAGCAACGTTTTGAAGCTGCAACATACAGTCTACATGCCACATCACTTTATTTTACTTGTGTTGCTAACGGCAACAGCCGAATGTACCATTCTGATGATATGCTTCGCATGATAAATGAAGCTGGTCTTAAAACAGATAAAATATACGAAGATGTAGGATTGAGTCACACGATAATAAGTTGCATGAAATAAAACGGACTAAAAGTTCAACAACCGATTGACTTAGGGTAGTTCAAGTTTTGAAAGTTTAAAGTTTTTCACGCTTGAATCTTGAAAAAATCGGACTAAATACTCAACTACTGTTTGAACTGGGACGGTTCAATGTTTGAAAGTTCAAAGTTTAAAGGTTGACGCCACTTCAACCTTGAACTAAAGTGAACTAAAAATTCAACAACTTTAGGGTTAGACATAAGGTAAGTTAAGAAATAGGCTGTCTACTCACCCATACTTAAACATTGAATAAAAAGTGGATTAAAAATTCAATTACTAAAAGGTTAATCACAAGGAAAATTATAAAACACAATACTTTTGGACTTCATGTATAACACTTAATGTCAACACTGTGTATCATAGTAAAAAGTTTTAATCGACGAACAACGCACCAGAGCATCTTTTACATCTTTGGTAGGCTTCAACATACTTTGAGATTCATACTTTTATTCCACTCATCTTCTTAATTTTAAAGTTTATCTATATTTTAATGTCTTATGACGAGACGAATTTAAATCTTCATTAATTTAATGTAAATTCGTGATGCTTTTTTTGTATATTTAGATGTGTAAAATGAATAGTGTGTATGTCAGTAACAGAATTAACTGAGTTGAATCGAGCGTTGCGCAAGTATTTCGGGTATGATCAGTTCCGCGGAGATCAAGAAGAAATAATTACTAATATTCTTGAAGGTAAGAATACGTTTGTAATAATGCCAACTGGTGGCGGGAAGTCGATGTGCTATCAATTGCCAGCACTCTTGTCAGAAGGAACTGCAATAATTGTTTCTCCACTTATTGCGTTGATGAAAAACCAAGTTGATGCTATTCGAAATGTTAGCGAAGATGACGCTGTAGCACATGTTCTCAATAGTTCACTTTCTAAAACAGAGACAAATAAAGTTAAGGCAGATATTACTGCTGGCAAGACTAAATTACTTTATGTAGCTCCAGAATCTCTTACAAAGCAAGCCAATATTGATTTTTTTACGTCAGTTGAAATCTCATTTTTTGCTATTGATGAAGCACACTGTATTTCTGAGTGGGGACATGACTTTAGACCAGAATATAGACGATTACGAGAGATTTTTGAAGCGATATCAAATGTTCCTATCATAGCATTGACAGCAACAGCAACACCAAAAGTTCAACAAGATATTCAGAAAAACTTGAATATGGTGGATGCTAAAGTGTTTAAAGCTTCATTCAATAGAGATAATTTATATTATGAAGTTCGTCCTAAAAAGGATGTAGAGAAAGAAATAATAAAATATATCCGGAAGCGTAAAGGTCAATCTGGGATAATTTATTGTCTTTCTCGCAAAAAAGTTGAACAACTTGCTGAAATTTTAAGGGTTAATGGAATAAACGCCTTAGCATATCACGCTGGAATGGACGCCTCAACTAGAGGTAGACATCAAGATATGTTTTTAATGGAAGATGTAGATGTCATAGTCGCAACTATAGCTTTCGGAATGGGTATAGATAAACCAGATGTACGTTTTGTTATCCACCATGATATTCCAAAGTCACTCGAGAGTTATTATCAAGAAACAGGTCGTGCGGGCCGTGATGGTGGAGTAGGAGAATGTGTTGCATTTTATGCTTATAAAGATATTGAAAAACTAGAGAAATTTTTACAAGGAAAGCCCGTCGCTGAGCAAGAAGTCGGAAGACAGTTACTATTTGAGATTGTTTCTTACGCTGAAACTTCTATTTGTAGACGTCAATACCTACTTCATTATTTTGGTGAAGAATACGATGCTTCGAATTGTTCTGAGATGTGCGATAATTGTAGAAATCCTAAAGAAAAAACAGAAGGAAAAGAAGATGTTGTCAAGCTTCTAAATGCTGTTAAAGAATTAAAAGAAATGCAACGTGCAAATCACATTTGTTCATTCTTATCTGGTGAAGAAACAACTGAGATTAAATCTTACAGGCATGATCAATTACCACACTTTGCAGCTGGTAAAGAAAAGGATAAAACCTTTTGGAATGCTGTGATTCGTCAATCCCTCGTTGCTGGTTTGATTTCTAAAGATATCGAAAGCTATGGGATTATTAAAATGACCGAAAGAGGTGAGGATTTCCTAAAAAAACCTACTTCATTTATTTTGATTAAAGAGCACGACTATACTGTTGATGAAGATGAGGATATAGTTACTTCAACTGGAGCTAAAGATGCATTTGATGAGGTTTTGTATCAAGCATTACTCGATCTTCGAAAACAAATTTCAAAGGAGAAAGATATCCCACCATTTGTTATTTTTCAAGAAGGTAGTTTAAAAGATATGTCTTTCCAATATCCAATAACTGCTGAAGAATTAACCAATATTCAAGGTGTAGGGCAAGGTAAAGCAAGAAGATACGGCTCTCCATTTCTATCGCTAATCAAAAATTATGTTGAAGAGAATGAAATTGAACGACCACAGGATATGGTTGTGAAATCGCTGGTAAACAAATCGGGATTAAAAGTTCAGCTCATTCAAAACATAGATCGCAAGCTACCATTAGAAGATATTGGTAAATCTCAAGGTAAATCAATGGATGAGATTATTGAAGAGATAGAAATGATTGTTAATTCCGGAACTCGAGTAAACATCAACTATTACCTTGATGAGATACTAGATGAAGATAATCAAGAAGAAATTTATGATTATTTTTCTGAAGCAGAAACAGATTCTTTGCAAGAAGCATACGATGAGTTTGATGGAGATTATACTGAAGAAGAGTTAAGACTTATGAGAATTAAGTTTATGTCTGAAATGGCAAATTAATAGTTAAATCCAAGTATAAGGTTTGCTTCGTACATACTTCTAATTAATTAGCAAAGAAATAATATTATGTCAGAAATTCATGAAAATGTAAAGGATTACTACGGTAAAGCACTTACACAATCCGATGATTTGAAAACAAATGCGTGTTGTACTTTAACAGCTCCACCAAAGCATATAAAAGATGCTATCAATCACGTTCATGATGAGGTACAAGCCAAATATTATGGCTGTGGACTTACAATACCTGATGAATTAACAGGCATAAGAATCTTAGACTTAGGATCTGGTAGCGGTAGAGATTGTTATATTGCTGCAAAGCTAGTAGGTGAAAGTGGAGAAGTTGTTGGTGTGGATATGACAGATGAGCAACTTGAAATTGCAAACAAATTTTTAGATTATCACAGAGAACAATTTGGATATAAAAAATCAAATGTAAGTTTTGTTAAAGGAAATATTGAGAAGTTAGATGAGTTGCCTTTTGAACCTCAAAGTTTTGACTTAATAATATCTAATTGTGTAATCAACCTTGCTGCTGATAAAGATAAAGTCTTAAAAGATGCTTTCCGTTTGCTGAAGCCAGGTGGTGAAATGTACTTTTCTGATGTGTATTCTGACAGAAGAATACCTACAGAATTGCAACAAGATAATATCCTGTGGGGAGAATGTTTAAGTGGAGCAATGTATTGGAATGATTTTCTAAAAGCAGCAAAAAATGCAGGTTTTACCGATCCAAGAGCTGTTGAAAACAAACCTATAACAATCGAGAATGAAGAGCTTGAAACTAAAGTGGGTGATATCAAATTCTTTTCGGTAACATATCGATTATTTAAAATAGAAGGACTAGAGAATGATTGTGAAGATTATGGACAAGCAGTAAAATATAAAGGTTCAATTGAAACAAATAAAAATTCTTTTACATTGGACGACCATCACTATTTTCCAGTAGGTAAAATAATGAGTGTTTGTGGAAATACCTTCAAAATGCTTCATGATACAAGGTACAACAGGCACTTTGATTTCTATGGTGATTGGTCTACACATTATGGAATATATGAAGGTTGCGGGACTGCGATGCCTTTCAACGAAGTCAATTTTGATACGGATGGAGCGTGCTGTTAAGTTCTAAAGTAATTATTTAAACTATAGATTAGTCAGTGTCAATCCGATTTCAATATTGCCATCGAGAACTTTAAACTACTTGTTTTTAGCGATTTACGCTGATAAATAATTTGCTAAAACTTGATCGAAATCTTTATGAGAAATTTCACCAGATTGATTCAATCTTTTTTTGCTTTAATAGTAGTTGAGTTTTCATGAAATTAAACGCAAAAACATTTTTATATACATAAAGCTTATTTTAAAGGCAACCAATAGAGTGCTTTTTAACGTTACATAGTTGTATACTAAATTGTGCAGATTATGAAAAAGCTACTTTTTGTGTTGATTATACTTAATATTTTTTCGTTTTCGTGTGAAAAAAATGATTGGACTAAAGAGATACCATTGTCTATTTCTTTGAAATCTGATTTTAATAAAACTCATGAGATTGATGATGATAGTTTTACTGGTAGCCAAATGATGCTATTGTTAACTGGGGTTGAAGTTAAAGGAGAAAGATTACAAGGTGAAGATGTTTATTTAAAATATGATGAGCATATAGAACTTGATTTTTCAAATCCATCTGCTATTAATTACAAAATAAACATTCCAATTGGTACGTACGAATCGTTAAGTGCTAAACTATTTTTTGATGATAATCAAATTACAAGTTACCTTGATGGTGAACTTGAAATTCAAGGTCAGGGTCAAGGACAAAACTCACAAAGTTCTATTAAACCAATACATTTTCCTTTAACATTTCCATCTTCAAAACTGATTCAGTTGGTTGATAAACAAACTCAAGAAGCAAAACTTATTGATGAAAACAGTTCAATATTTGAAATTAAATTTAATCTTGAAGAAAGTTTTAAATTTATTAATGAAGGACAATGGAATGGATTGATGACAGCAAGTCAAAATCAAAATCAAATAGATTTGAGTACATTAGCTGGTGGAAATATTGTTGAAGATATAAATGATGGACTTAAATCAACATTAAGTTTTAATATAACTGAATAATTTGACTTCAAGAGAACAGAAAATATTGATTAAAAATTGTTTAGCAGGAAAACCCTCTGCTCAAAAGCAGCTATATGATCTATTTTCAAAAGATATGTTTAGAGTTTGCTTGGTTTATGCTTGTAATTATGATACAGCAAATGATTTACTTCAGGAAGGGTTTCTAAAAGTTTTTCAAAAGTTGCATAAATTTAAAAACTCAGGATCGTTAGGGGGTTGGATTAGAACTGTAATTACAAACAGTTGTATTGACCATTATCGTTCTGATAAGTGGGAAAAGAAAAAACTTGTTATCGATGAAGACTATGTGATGGACAATTTATTAGTTTCTTTTAATGAAGTTGAAAGTAGATTTGAAAATGCTGATTTTTTAAACATCATAAAAGATTTACCAGAAGGGTATCGAGTAGTTTTAAACTTGTATTTCCTTGAAGGCTATAAACATCATGAGATTGCAAGTAAATTAAATATAACTGAAGGAACTTCAAAGTCACAACTATTTAAAGCAAAGAAGTATTTGAAAGCTGTACTTGAAGAAACAATGACCGAAGAAGAGTTAAAAGAATATGGAGGATTTATTAAAAAAGTGGTATAAAGACCAGTTCGATATAATCGATCTTTCTCCTTCCTCCAAGGTTTGGGACAATATCTCCGTGAAATTAGATGAGTGGCCAAAATATTGGTACAATTCTAATATATATAAAATGAATGCTGAACCAAGGGAATCGACTTGGGAAGGACTAAAAGTTCAATTAGCTACTGAAAATTATGGAACGAGAGTGAATCGTCTTTCATATGTTGCAATCTTGGTAGTTATTTTTGTTATTAGTTCAATACCTTTTCAAATTTCGGATCAGAGTGAGGTTTATTCCTTTAAAAATGGTTTTTTAGCAGAACACAGAAGTAAACCTTCAAATATAGAATACTCAGAAAATCAGCATGAGATAGTGGTCAATAAAACTAGATCAACAAATATTAAAAAGAACTTAGACCAAAAAATTGAAAACGATAAATTAAAGCCATCTTCTCTACCAAGAATTAAGAATCAGCTATTCGCAAGAAATATTGATCTGCCAATTGCTGATTTTGAAGATGAAATCTCATTTTCACAGGAAGATCAATTGTTTTTAGCGATAAAAGATGTTGAAATGCCAACTCCTAAAGTCGTAAGTCAAGTAGATTTAGATACTCCACAGAATGAAATAAATTTAAAGGGTGATACCTACATTGGTTTAAGTGTTACACCGCAATTGTCATCTTTACTGAACCCAATGAGTGATAAAGCTAGAAATTCGGAAAATGTTGAAATGAATAACCCAGTTTCTATTAGCTTTGACTTGTCTTATGAAAAATATATTTCTAAGCAGAATAGTATAAGATTAAACCTAAGAGCTAATAATGTGAAGCGACTCAACTTTGATGAACATAATAGTTTTAATAATGAATCTATTAGAAAGGAAATCAATCTGAATTATATTTCAATGGATATGAATTATTCAAGAAATTGGTCATTAAATAAATCAGATAATCTTCAATTAAAGGCATTTGCAGGAATTTATACAGGGTATTTAGTTAAGAAGTCTGTAAGCTATAACGATGAAAGGGTAGGCTATATTGAAGATGGATTTAGAAATATTGACTTTGGAACAAGTGCAGGTATATTACTGAGCAATAAAATATTACCAAAAATGAGAATTGAATACGGATTTGTAACTCAGATTGGTGTAATAAATTCTTTTAAAGGAACAGACGTTCTCCCATCTAGATACTTCAAAAACACTAGCCATTCTTATGGTATGTCGATTGGTGTTGTGAGAAGTTTTTAAATATTAATCACACTACCACATGTCTAATGAAATCAAGAGGTTTGGAAGAGTGGTGGAAGAAAAATTTAAATATTTCAAAAACTGAGGCAACCAAATTCTTAAAAATTCTCGTTGAGTATAGTAAGTGCTAAAATTACTTATTGTAACTGATAAGTATTTTTAAGAATACAGTTAAAACAGTTTTGTTAAGCAGTGGCTGGCGGCTCTCATTTGATTGGGAGCCGTCAGTTTTTTATATAATTTTATGCTTATCCGCTTGTTTACCCTATTTTCTTTAGAGAATAAAAATGCAGGCATCTTCGCTAATATCTTCAAAAACCAATAAACCCACCAATTGCCACTACTTATTGAGGTTTCGCTTCCCCCTTTGGAGGCAGGGCTGTTGCATTCTAAAAGATTCCTCACTCGATTATTAGTGACGAGTGACATAGTGACGTCATCTCGTCGAACGAGATTTAGTGACGAATTTACCGAATCCGTCGGCACTTTGTGTAGGGCGTGTATTGCGTGATTTTTATATCAAGTAGGGACGAACGGCCGTTCGTCCCTACTTCAACAATCAGCGTCACCTCGAGATTTAACTTTTTAAATACTAATCACACTGCCACATGTCTAATGAAATCAAGAGGTTTGGAAGAGTGTTGGAAGAAAAACTCATTTATTTCAAAAACTGAGGCAACCAAATTCTTAAAAATTCTCGTTGAATATAGTAAGTGCTAAAATTACTTATTCTAGCTGATAAGTATTTTTAAGAATACAATTAAAAACAGTTTTGTTTAGCAGTGGCTGGCGGCTCTCATTTACTTGGGAGCCGTCAGTTTTTTATAGACATGCCATTACCATCATTTGCATTCCTACTTTTAATGCTTCATGATCAATATCAAACTTTGAATTATGTACACCATAAGTGATTCCTTTACTTTCATTCCTTACTCCAATTCGGAAAAAACATGTAGGAATTTCTTGAGCGTAAAAAGAGAAGTCTTCTGCTGTAAGTCTAATTGGTAAATCTTCAACATTTTCTTCTCCAAGCCAACCTTTAGCTTTCAAAGTAAATTCACGTGTTAATGCTGGATCATTTTCCAAAAATGGATATCCTTTGCTTATTTCTACATTAGCCGTTCCACCGTGGGCCAAAGCAATGTGTTCTGCTTGTCTTTTAATTCGCTTTAAAGCTTCTGCTCGCCAAGCTTCATCCATGGTTCTGAATGAGCCTTTTATATGAACTTTAGAGGGAACGACGTTTGTTGCACCCAATCCTTCAAAATGACCAAAATTTAAAACACAAGGTATTTTTGGGTCGCATTGACGGCTCACAATTTTTTGTAATGACGTTACAATTTCAGCACCAATTAAAATGCTATCAACAGTTTGATGAGGTGTAGCACCGTGACCTCCTTTTCCGTGAACATCAATATATATTTCATCACATGATGCCATGTAAAGTCCTTCTTTAACACCAACTTTACCAATAGGCATGTCGGGAAAAACGTGTAGCGCAAACATTTCTTTTACAGGTGGATTGCTTAAGCATCCTGCCTTAATCATCAAACTTGCGCCCCCAGGATTTTTTTCTTCTCCTGGTTGGAAAATTAATTTGACAGGATGCTCAAGCTCATCTTTAATCTCAAAAAGAATTTCCGCAGCGCCCAATAAAATTGAAGTATGCACATCATGACCACACGCATGCATTACACCATCATTTTTAGACTTGTAAGAAACGTCATTTTCTTCTTGAATAGGTAACGCATCAATATCAGCCCTTAAGCCAACACAATCTTGATTTTTGTCGTGGTTTTTTCCGCGAATAATTGCAACAATGCCAGTGTCTGCAACCTTAGATTCATGCGGTATTCCAATTTTATTAAGGTGTTCAGAAATAAAAGCCATTGTTTTGTGTTCCTGATATGATAATTCAGGATTCATATGTAAATGAATTCGATAACCTTTAACTTTTTCAAAGAGTAAATCCGCTTTTGCTTGAACAGCTTGCTTGAGTGTATTATTCATTATAGCCGAATGTTTCTAATTTTGAGAATAAGTATGATTTATAAAACTAAAATTAAGAATAATTCAGCTAAAGTATGTAATTAGTGGTTATGAAAACAAATATTATTTGGAATCAGCTATTCTAAAATTGGCTTACATTTGAAAGGAGCCAATAAAACAAGGCACCAAACCCGAAAGCAATAGGAAGTGTGAGTAGCCAAGAGTATAAGATTTTTTTGATCATTGAAATATTGCTTTCTTTTGTCACTAAACCAACTCCAAATATAGAGCCGACAGCAACATGTGTTGTAGAAACAGGTAAACCGAAAACACTTGCCACAGAAACGAGTCCGCCTGTAACAATATTTGCAGAAAACCCTTGACCTTGATTCATTTGCGTAATTTTGTTTGACATTGTATCAGCTACTTTTCTGGAATTCAGTAAACCACCCAAGGCCATGATTATTCCAATAAATAGCATTCCCCAGTTGACATTTACAACGTTAGCAATTAAAAGAAAACCCACCATCTTCTGCGTATCGTTTAAACTTCTTGAAAAACCAACAAAACCAGCACTTAAATAATGAGAAAAATTTACAAATTTATCAGAATCAACACCTATAAATCTTCCTTGATAAACTTCACGACAGTTTTCTAACTCATCAATTCTTAAAGTAGAATTTGACTCAATAGTAGTACAGTTGCAATCAGATTTATATTGAGTTACAGGAATAACTTCTTTGCCTATACAAATACAGGTTGTTCTATTGATCTTTAGTTTTTTTCTAAAACCACTAAATACTTTGTACAAGAGTGGACTAAATACAGCAGCTAAAAGGGGGCTTAACACTAAAGGAAGAACTAGAGTAGATCCAAATGTTGAAAAGTTAAAGGCACTTCCAACTGCTAAAATTCCAGCTCCAGAAATAGCACCAATTAATCCGTGGGTTGTAGAAATTGGCATACCAATTTTAGTTGCGATAAAAACTGTTGTAGCAGCAGCAAGCGCTATTGATGTCGCAAATGCAGGTGTTTGTGCAATAAATTCTGGAACAAGTCCGCTACCAGAGAAGTTACTTACAATTTTGCTCATTAAAAAGATTGCTGTTATTGAACCTAGCAATGATGTGATTGTTGCCCAGTTTAGTGCATTTCGATAACTCGATGTTTTACTTCCAAAAAGCGTTGCTACACTTTTAAAAATATCATTAGAGCCATTACTGTATGCTAAAAATAATGCTGCTGCTACAAGGATATAAATCATAATGTATAAACGTAAATTTTTTAGAGTTGGATTTCATGATCCATAAAAAAATAAAAATAACTAATTTTAAGTTTAAATGCCTATCGGGATGTTTACCAGTTAAATAAAGCTTCTTCAATTATACTAATGTACGATTTTAACTGTTACTTTTTCCCAGTTTTAACCGCAAAGAACGCCATGTTTGCGCAAAGCACGCCATGAAATCACCTTTGCGACCCTTGCGCCTCCTTAGCGCCCATTGCGGTTAAAAACTTACTGGTAAAGTATCCGATACGCAATTAAGTTTATTTTTACCCGATTAAAACTATAATTATGAATCTGATATGTAAATTAACTGTTTTGATATTTGTGCTGACTTCAATTTTAAACTCTCAAGCACAAGAGGTATTGAAACTGGATAAAGATGATACTCTGAAAAGAAAAGGTAGTATCACCCAACTGGAATGGTTGGAAGGATATTGGGAAGGAGAAGGATTCGGAGGACAATGTGATGAAATATGGATGCCAGCGATTGATAATAGTATGTTAGGAATTTTTCGTTTTTCGATGGATGATACCTTAAATTTTTCGGAATTTATTGTAATTGAAGAAATTGATAGCAGTTTAACAGTCAAGTTGAAGCATTTTAGTCGAGACCTAACACCATGGGAAGAAAAAGATGAATGGACAAAATTTAAACTTATCAAAATTGAGGATCAGACAGCATGGTTTAATGGGTTAACTTACCATAGGTCTGGCAACAAATTAATTATTAAATTAGCTTTTAAAACTGGAGAGAAATCAACTATTGAAGAATTTGTATTCACAAAAAAACAGCTATAATTTTAAAAAAATCACAACTCATTTTTTTTGGATTAACTCTTTAATGTTTTTACCTTAGGTGGTAGATAGAATATTAAAAAAAATTAGATATGGGAAAAAGTGAGTATTGGAAAGAAGAACGTGAACAGTTAAAACAAATTGTAGACAAATCTGGATTAGAAGAAAAGACGAAGTGGGGTATTCCCGTTTATAATTATCAGGATAAAGACATTGTAGGTATTGTGGGTGTGAAATCGTATTTCGGATTGTGGTTTTACAATGGTGTTTTCCTAAAAGACAAAAGCAATCTTTTAGTTAACGCAGATAAAGAAGGTAAAACTAAATCAATGCGACAAATGCGTTTTAACGCTATTGATGAGGTTGATGAGAAGACCGTTTTGTCATATATTAAGGAAGCTATTGAAGTTGAGAAAAAAGGGTTGAAAATACCGAAAGAAAAAAAAGTTGTAGAAATGCCTAATTTATTGAAATCTACATTTGAAAAAGAACCAAAATTAAAAGAAGCATTTGCTGAATTTCCGCGTTATAAGCAAAATGAATTTATGGAGTACATTTCATCAGCTAAAATGGAAAGAACGAGGTTGAATAGATTGAATAAAATATCACCAATGATATTAAATGGATTGGGGTTGAATGACAAATACAGATAGTTTACGATTGTTATAACCGACACAAGTCAATATATTTCAACTGTTAAGAAGGAGCAGTCTTCAAGCGAATTAGTAATATAAACTTATTATTTACTGATTATTTTGGTTAGATAAAAGATTATATAATAAAATCTCTTGTATTTCGGACACCAAACTATTACTAACTTCGTTATTAGATATGTATTTATGGGGGCTGTTCGCAATTTATTTTTGTTTGGGATTTTCTTCTTCTGCTGTTTGCTCAATGCTTTCGGACAGGAAGGAAGTTTGCGAATAAAAAAAATCCCAGTTACTTTAGATACAATAGTTTTAGATTCACTTACTATTTTTAATACCAGTTTCCATGCATTTTGTGAAAATGAAGAGATTTCGGATGAAGACTTTTACCTCAATAGCATAACAAAAGAATTTTATTACAAAGGCAAATGTTCAGATAGCATTTCCATTTCGTATAGAGTATTCCCAATTGATTTTGATAAATCATATCAGCAAAAGGATACCTCCATAATTTATAAAAACAAAGGTGATGAAAAAGAGTATTATTTTGATAATACAAGTGAGTCAACTGACTTTTTTGGAGGAAGCAGCATTAAGAAGTCGGGAAGTATTTCTAGAGGAATAGCATTTGGAAATAGTCAAGACCTTTCAGTAAATTCAACTTTAAACCTTCAACTTTCAGGAGATATTTCGGAAAACATGAAAATTAAGGCATCAGTAACTGATGACAACTTACCGATTCAACCAGACGGAAATACTAATCAGCTACAGGAATTTGACCAAGTTTTTATTCAACTTTATGGAGATCAATACAAAATTATTGCTGGTGATTTTTGGCTTAAAAAACCTAAAGGTCACTTTATGAATTATAACAAACGTGCTCAAGGATTGTATGGACAGTATAGTTGGAAAAATGATAATGATGGAAAATGGTCAGTACAGGGAGCTGGTGCTTTATCAAAAGGAAAGTTTGCGAGAAACATTATTCAAGGTGCAGAGGGGAACCAAGGTCCTTACAGGTTAACCGGAAATGAAAATGAGCCTTTTATAATGGTTTTATCAGGAACAGAAAAAGTGTATTTAGATGGTAAATTAATGGAACGTGGACAAGAGTATGACTATGTTGTTAACTACAATACAGCTGAAATAACATTTACAACAAGACATCAAATCACAAAAGATGTACGGATTGTTGTTGAATTTCAATATACAGATCAAAATTATGCGAGGTCGCTTTTTCAAGGTGGAACTGAGTATGAAAGCGAAAAGTTTGATTTTTGGTTAAACATGTATTCAGAACAAGATGCCAAAAATCAAACGCTTCAACAAGACTTAAGTATGAATGATAAAAAACTTCTTACCGAAATTGGTGACAGCTTAGATTTGGCGAGGTCAACATCTATTGACAGTATTGGGTTTGTAAATAATCAAGTCACCTATAAGATGGTTGATTCCTTGGGAGCTGACTCTGTTTTGGTGTATAGCGTTAATCCGGATTCCGCATACTATAGAGCTACGTTTACAAATGTAGGTATGGGAAATGGAGATTATGTTTTTGATAGATTTACAGCTGTAGGTCGGGTTTATAAGTGGGTTGAGCCAGTAAATGGAGAACCACAAGGCGACTTTGCTCCTGCGAGATTAATTGTTACACCTAAAAAACAATCCATGGTAACAACAGGAGCTGCTTACAGATTTAACAAGAATTTCCAGATACAGACAGAACTAAGTACTTCAAACAACGACCTGAATACTTTTTCTCGTCATGACAGTGGTGATGATCGGGCTTATGCAAATAATACGAAGCTAAATGGAGTCTTTGATTTAGGAAAGGACAGTATTCCCAAATGGCAACTTGAAACTGAAGCAGAGATTGAGTACAGAACAGAGTTTTTTAATCCGATTGAACGTTACCGTGGAGTTGAGTTTGATAGAGATTGGAATATTCGTGGAAGAGATTATCAAGGACAACAATTATTAGCCAACTTAAAGGGTGGATTAAGAAATAAAAAATTTGGTATATTAAATATTGAAGGTCAAAATTTTTCGTTGGGAAATGATTATCAAGGAAATCGCGCTAGATTTTTTGGAGATTGGGATCAGAATGGATTTAAAGCCGATTGGGATGGTAGCTACTTAAATGCATCTACAGAAAATGAGAATACATATATTAGGCACGTATCAGATATTTCACAAAAAATTGGAAAAGTAAGAATAGGATTCAAAGATGATCATGAGCTAAATAGATTTAATTTGGGGGATACTTCATTAAGCACTGATTCATATCAATGGTATGATTGGCAAGTGTATATTACACAAGCAGATTCGTCTGATAATTCATTTAAACTTTTTTATAGAGAGCGTTATGATTGGAAAAGCGATACTTCTAGATTGGTAGATGCGGCAAAAGGGCGTAGTATAGGTGCTGAATACAATTGGATTACGAATAAAGCTTCTAAATTAAATACAGTTGTAAGTTATCGTACGCTGGATATAAAAGAAGAAGGTTTAATTAATCAAGAACCTGAAAACACATTTATTGGAAGAGTAGATTATAGTTTAAAACTTTTAAAGGGAGCACTTACTGCCAATACTTTTTATGAAGTTGGTTCAGGGTTGGAATTAAAAAAAGAATTTTTATACATTGAAGTTAATGCAGGTCAGGGAGTCTATACATGGATAGATTATAATAATGATGGCGTAAAAGACTTAAATGAATTTGAGGTTGCACAATATCAAGATCAAGCAAATTATATTCGTGTGTTTACCCCGAGTAATGAATATGTAAGAACTTACTCAAATGAATTTAATCAAAGTTTATTTTGGCGACCAGAAAGAATTTGGGCCAGTGAAGAAGGAGTCAAAAAATTTATTTCTAGATTTTCAAATCAAACTCGATTTAGAGTAAATAATAAAACTTCAGACCAAGATGCAAATACATACAATCCTTTGTCAAGAGAAGTAGCAGATACAAGTCTTATTAGCTTTAATTCAACTATTAAAAATACACTTTTCTTCAATAGAACAAATAGTATTTTTGGAGCGGATTATACTTTTTCAGACGCTGGCTCGAAAACACTTTTAGCAAATGGCTTCGATGCAAGATCTAACACTTCTCATGCAATTAACTTTCGTTGGAATATAAAAAGGAAGTTTACATTAAAGTCTGAAGGAGAGATTGGCGAAAAAAACTCTTCAGCAGATTATACTACTGGAAGAGATTATGGTATTGATTTTTATAAAATTGCCCCTTCTATCATTTATCAACCAAACACAAAATTTAGAGTTTCACTAAATGGTCGTTATGAAGATAAAAAAAATCACGCTGATTTTGGTGGAGAGGTTGCTTTGATTAGAGACTTAGGAATTCAATTTAAGCTTAATCAAGCAGAGAAAGGAAGCCTTCAAGGTGAATTTAAAGCTATAAATATTGCTTATGATGGAATAGAGAATAATGCAATAGCATTTGAAATGTTAGAATCACTTCGTCCTGGCAATAATTTTACTTGGAACCTCGGTTATCAAAGAAGTTTATCTGAAAATTTACAAATTAGCGTGCAATATAATGGTCGAAAATCTGAGGAAAATGATATGATCCACGCTGGTGGAGTTGAAGTGAGGGCGTTTTTCTAAATTTCTATGAGCTCAGTAGTTCAGTTCATGAATTTCTTTTTCTGTTTGGGATATTAAATTGGAAAATAAATAATTTTCAATTTAACCTGATTTAGGCACAAATTTTCTTTTCCAAAACCTAACTGCTGTTTCTTGGAAATAATTAAAATTTCACAAACCACTTGGACGAACATTTTTGGATTGCAGATAAAGAATGATGTTGTATCTTGTTCATTATTCATTGATTGAGTCTTTTGTTATGTATTTTCCTTTAGTTTATCATTGATTAAATCACTGGTCAGTGTAAGTTAATACCAATATTTTGATGAATTTGATAGAGAAAAAAAACAAGGAGATCAGATTTCGTTTTATATTTGGAAGCAATAATAGACCTTTCACATTTAAATGTTAAAAAGTTTATGATAATTAATTTAAATGTTAAAAAGATTCCTAAAATGGCAACCAAATGAAAATGAACATCGTATTAAATCATACAAGACACGCATACAGACGTTAAATACTTAATTAAATCTGCTCATTATGAAACTATTTAAACATACTTTACTATTATTTGCACTCACACTAAGCTTTGTGTTCTTACCTTCGAATAAAGCCAGTGCAACACACGTTGCGGGGGGGTATATTCAATTTCAATGTACTGGAACTCCTGGTCAATACATCGTAAGTTTATATTTATACAGAGATTGTAGTGGTACCACATTATGGAATAATTATAATGTCAATTTTTCCAATGATTGTGGGCTTAATAATTTTAATGCAAATTTAGCATTAGCTTCTTCTCAAGAAGTTTCTCAGATTTGTCCCCAACAAGCAAACAATACAACATGTAGCGGAGGCACTTTGCCAGGTTATGAAGAGTACATATATACAGCAACTGTAAATTTAGGTGATTGTGATACTTGGACGGCTTCTTATAATTTATGTTGTAGAAATACGACTAACAACCTACAAGGTCAACAAAATTTTGGTATTTCAACAGAACTAAATACAGCTACTGACAATTGTAATGACTCCCCACAAGTTTCAGCGCAACCAGAGCCTTATGTTTGTTTAAATCAACCAGTATCTTATAACTTAGGTGCGGTTGAACCTGATGGAGATTCTCTTTCTTATGCTTTAGTTTCTGCTCAAACAAATGTTGGACAAGCAAATTATAACGCACCATATAATGGAGGAACACCAATGGCGGGGGTTAATATTGATCCTGTTACTGGTACAGTTACTTATACACCAACGATTCAAGGTGCGTGGATCTTTGTTATTGAGGTGACGGAATTTAACGATGATGGAGATGTTGTAAGTGTTACAAATTATGAATACCAAACCTTTGTTGAAGTATGTAATAATACTCCTCCTCAACCACCTGATGCTATACCAGGAGGTGGTGTGACAAATGTTTCTGGTAGTATTGTTCAAAATGGACCCAATAGTTTAACATTGTGTCAAGGATTTCAAGGTTGTTTTGATGTAGTTTTTACGGATCCTGATGCAGGAGATATACTTGATGTCCAGTCAAATTTGGCAAGTGTCCTCCCAGGTGCTACTATAACTGAAACAGGTACAAATCCAGTTACAGTGTCTGTTTGTTGGACGCCAGTTACAACTTCTGGTACTGTGACTTTAAGCTTTTTAGTTGAAGATGATGCTTGTCCTATTGTCGGCCAAAATAATTATGCAGCATCGATTAATGTGGTAAACCCAGGTGTTCCGAGCGTTACAACTACTACTGAAGCCTGTGGTGGTACTGATGAAGGTACTGCGACAATTACAATGGCTGGAGGAGAAACGCCTTTTACATATAATATAGCAGGACCAGTAAATGACTCCAATGGAAGTGGTTTCTTTGATGATTTACCTCCAGGAAACTATACCTACACTGTAAATACCGGTGGAGGCTGTGATGTAGATGGTACTTTTGTGATTGATCCAGGTCCGCCGATGCCTGTAACAGTTACTTCTAATGAGGTAAGTTGTAATGGTGATTGTGATGGTAGTGCAACAGCTACTCCAACTGGAGGGACTGCACCTTATACATATATTTGGGAACAAGGAGGAACTGCAATAGGGCAGAATACACAAACAGCTTCAAATCTATGTGAAGGAACTTACGAAGTTACTGTAATTGATAACGCAGGATGTGAAACCGAAGAATCAATTGACGTTGATGAACCACCTGTATTAAGCGGTAATTTAACGCCAACAGAAGCTACATGTAATGGAGACTGTGACGGAGAGGTTGAAGTTATAAACGTTGCTGGAGGAACAACTCCATATCAATATAATATTAATAATGGTGCTAATCAAGGAGGGACAACTTTCACTGGGTTGTGTGAAGGAGCTCATGATGTAGAGATCGTTGACGATAATGGTTGTACATTACCTTTAAGTACAAATGTTAACGAACCAACTCCTCTTTCAGTTAATGTAACTGGAACTACAGATGCAACTTGTGGTTCAAATAACGGTACAATTACTGTTAACGGTGCTGGTGGAACTGGCCCTTATGAATATTCTGCTGGTGGTCCAAATCAAACAGCTACAACAATTGATAATTTAGCCCCAGGTACTTATACGATCACAATTACGGATGATAATAATTGTACTGCAACAACAACTGCTAATATTGGCACTGTCGCTGCACCAACAGCTTTTGTTGATAATCAGGAAGACTTAAATTGCTTTGGTGGTAATAGTGGGTCTGTTATAATAGGTACAACAGGCGCTGATGCACCAATCACGTATACTCTAGGTGGTACGGGACAAGCTTCAAATAGTTTTACAGGATTGACTGCGGGAAGTTATACTGTTGATATTCTAGATGGAAATGGTTGTGCTGCATCGGTTAATTTTACAATTAATGAACCTTCTGTTCTTACATATAACACTACAGCAACCCCAGCATCATGTAATGGTGTATGTGATGGAGAAATTGATATTACTGCAAGTGGAGGAACGCCTCCATACGAATACTCTTCAGATAATGGATTGTCTTTCTCGACTAATAATCCTTTAACAGGACTGTGTGCAGGCAATGTTAATGTTGTAGTTAGAGATGATGAAGGATGTCTTTCTAACTCTACTGTTAATATTACAGAACCTACTGCACTATCTGCAACCTTTACTAATACAGATCCACTTTGTGAAGGATCTTGTGATGGAGAAATTGATGTTAATGCTAATGGTGGGAGTGCACCTTATTCTTATTCAGTTAATGGAGGTGGATTACAAGCGAGTAATATTTTAACGGGTTTGTGTGCAGATAATCATGACGTAATTGTTGAAGATGACAATGGTTGTGAATTTTTATCAACCGAAGTTTTAACAGATCCTCCTGGGATCGATATAGACTCAATATCAATGAGTCCTTCTAATTGTGGATTTAATAATGGTGAACTGGAGGTAGAAGCTACGGGTGTTAACCCACCATTTCAATATTCTAGTAATGGTGGTGCAAATCAACCAACAGGATTTTATACTAACATGTTAGCGGGAGGATATAATATCATTGTAACTGATGATATCGGTTGTCAAGATTCAGCTTTCTTCGGGATTAACGATATTGAAATGGATGGAGAACTTGTGGCACAAACTGATGTTTCTTGTTTCGGTGGTAGTGATGGTACAGTCGAAGTAAACAACTTGGCAGGTGCCGCTCCAATTTCTTTTGAGTTAGATAATAGTGGTATTACTCAAACCAACGGAAACTTTAACGGATTATCTGAAGGTAGTCATATCGTTACTATTTATGATGCAGGTCTTTGTATCTATACAGTTCCGTTTACGATTAATCAACCAGATGAGATAGACTTTGATACTGACGTTGAAGATGTTGTCTGTGATGGTGGATCAACAGGGGAAATTGAATTTACTAATGTCACAGGTGGAGTTGGTGGATATCAATACAGTATTGATGGCGGATTTGTCTTTCAAGCAAATCCAGTTTTTACTGGTCTTGCTGCTGGTACATATAACTTAATGGTTATAGATGGAAACAATTGTCCAGTGAATGGAACTGTAGATATAGATGAAGCACCACCTATTACTTATACTAATAATATTTTTGATCTATCATGTAATGGAGATAATTCTGGAGCGATTCAAATCGTTGCAAATGGAGGTACAGGTGCTTACACATACAGTAATGATGATGGAGTAAACTTCCAAGCGGCGAGCAGTTTTGCTGGTCTAGCTGCAGGAGATTATGATTTGGTGGTTCAAGATGCAGAGGGTTGTGAAGTTGAACAAACAGTTACTGTCGTTGAACCAGATCCTCTAACAGCAACTTATGTTACAACTGACGCTTTGTGTAATGGTGATTGTGACGGTGAACTTGATATTACCGCAAATGGAGGAACTACTCCTTATGTTTATAGTATTGATAATGGAAATACTTTAACTTCAAACTCAAATATTATTGGTATTTGCGCAAGTACTTTTACTGCTGTAGTTGAAGACGATCATGGATGTACTATTGATTCAGACGAGACTATAGGAGAGCCAACAGAAGTAACATTTACTTCTACTGAGGTGCCTTCAACATGTAGTGACCCAAATGGAGAAATTGATATTGTTGCAAATGGTGGTACACCAGGCTATACTTATAGCATTGATAACGGTAATACTTTTGATCCAGGAGATAACTTTAATGGTTTGACTGCTGGTACTTACGATATAGTAGTTGAAGATCAAAATAATTGTCCTGCTAATGGGTCGCAGGTTGTTACTGATGAAGCTTCTCCTGAAATAGACAATTTATCTGGAACGGATCCTTTTTGTAACGCTTCAGCAGATGGTGAGATAGATGTAACGGCTTCTGGAGGAACTGGTGCTTTATCTTATTCTTTAGATGCAGGTGCGCCTCAAGCAAGTAATGTCTTTACGGGATTAACTGCTGGTACATATACGATAACTGTTGAAGATGCTAACGGATGTACAGACTCTGAAGATATTACTTTAGATGAGCCAGACGTATTGACATTTACTTCAGCTGGGACAGATTTATCTTGTTTTCAAAATTCAACAGGTAGCATTTCTGTAACTGCAAATGGAGGAACTCCAGCTTATCAGTATTCTTTTGATAATGGAACGAGCTTTGGATCGTCACCTTCTAATAACTTCATCGCTGCTGGTACTTACGATATAGTTGTTGAAGATAATAAAGGATGTCAAGCTACGGGTACAGAAACTATAAATGAACCGCCATTGTTAGAGTTTGATAATATTACTTCTGTTGATGCATCTTGTAATAGTTTCTGTGATGGATCTATTGAGTTAGATGTAATTGGTGGATTTGCTCCATATTCGTATGATTGGGATCAAGGTGTAGCTGGAGCGAATGACGATGAAGCTATTGGTTTATGCGCTGGAAACTACGGTTTCATCGTGACAGACGGTAATGGCTGTACAATTGCTGATGATGCAACAATCGATGAGCCTGATTCTGTTGAAATTGATAATATCATTACCTCTAACGTAGTTTGTCATGGTGATTGTGATGGGTCAATTGAGATAATTGCACCTACAGGTACTCAGTTCTCTATAGATGATGGTGTGAACTTCCAAGCTTCAAATATATTTCCTAATTTGTGTGACGGTGATTACGAAATTGTCGTAGAAGATGCAGATGGTTGTAAAGTTGAGGATGATGCTAATATTTGGCAAGCAGATCCTATTACACTTGAGTTAACTGATGATACAACTGTTTGTTATGGTTATAATTATCAGCTTGTTGCGATTGGTGAAGGTGGTATACAGCCTTATACTTTCCAATGGAGTGAAGGAACAACTACTGAAGACACTTTGGATATTCTTAACGAAGAAACAGAAACGTATACAGTTGATATTTTTGATGATAATGGATGTACAGTTCCTCAAGAGTCTGTAACTGTAACGGTTATACCTTTACTTGATATTGATGTTTTTGCTGATACGACTATATGTCCTGGTGGTGATGCGGTTTTAACAGCAGAAGGGATTGATGGTTTGCCTAATTATGAATATACTTGGAATAATGGAGAAACAGGGGCTTCAATAACTGTATCTCCAGAATCTATTACTTCGTACACAGCTACAGTAACTGACGAATGTCAAGATAACGCATCTGCAGATGCAACAGTTGATTTGTACGACTTACCAACAGTTTCATTCGAAGGGGATGAATTAGTGGGTTGTGTTCCACATACGGTTAATTTCACAAATACAACAGATGAAAATCAAGTAGGTGATGATTGTTACTGGACTATTAATGGTGAAGATATACAAGGATGTGATGAAATTTCGTATGAGTTTAATTCACCTTTCTGTTATGATGTCTCTCTAACTGTTACGTCTCCAGAAGGATGTGTGAATGACACAACGTATTCTGAATACATTTGTATAGATGCAGATCCGATTGCTAATTTTGTTTTTAATCCAGACAGACCAACAACTGTGGATAATATAGTTGACTTCACAAACACTTCAAATAATGCAGTAGATTATAATTGGTCTTTCCAAGGTCATGGTTCAACAAATGAAGTAAATCCTTCGATTGAATTTGATGATATAACTAAAGCCCAAGATATTACAATTTGTTTAGAAGCAATTTCAGAATATGGTTGTGTAGATGAGATTTGTACTGATATTACTATTTACGACGAGTTTGTATTGTATGTACCAAATACATTTACTCCAGATAATGATCAGTTTAATCCTGAGTTTGTTCCACAAATGCCTCCTGCTGCTGATATTAAAGAATATCAGTTGATTATCTTTAACAGATGGGGAGAGATTCTTTTTGAGTCTCATAACCAGTATGTTGGATGGGATGGAACATATGGTGGAAACATTGTAAAAGACGGAACATATATTTGGCAAATAAAAGTTTTAGAAGGATCAAATGACAATGAAAGAGAATTCACAGGGCATGTTAATATCCTTAGATAAACGTTGAGACATATTGAGGGAAATACTTATCGATAACTACATTATTTTATGTAGTTATCGATTTTTTTTTCAACAATGTACAACTGTTTTGTTTTTTTCTTCGTCTAAAGAAGTAAGTGATTGAGATATGCTTTTAAATACTGCTACAATTTTTAAAACTAATTTTTAAAGCTAATATCTCATTATAAGCAAATTGTATTCAATGTTGGATGAATTATATTTTTCTTTGAAAACTAGAACATTTTCTAAGGAAGATTTTGTTAAATTAGGTGTTTGTATTTGTCATTTCAAATATATTAAAACCACAAAAGAAACTTTGTAACTTTAAGTATAGTTGCTACGTAATAATAAACCACTTGTTATGAAAAAAATGTTTACTAACACAAATTATATTATGAACTGCAAAGAATTACTCTTCTGTCTATTTTCATTAGGATTAACTTTCAATGGTATTTCACAAAGTACTTGTTTTTCATCATCAAATGATAATGTATTTGAAGGCCCTGGAAACAGTAGGTGCATCACGAAAGGAGATTTTGATAATGACGGAGATATAGATGTGGTAATGGGTAACTATACTGGAGCACCTGATGGAACTATTCAAAGACTCTATTTTGTTGAAAATGATGGAAACGCTAGTTTTAGTGCTCCTGTCTCTATCTCAAGTGGTTCTCAGCCACTTGACGTTCAGTCTGCAGACCTTGATAATGATGGTAATTTGGACCTAGTTGTAGTCAATTTTAATTTCCAAAGAATGGCAGTTATGCTTGGAAATGGTGATGGAACATTTCAAGCACCTGTTGGATACGCTTCTGATTCCGGTCCAAATAAAATTACACTTGAAGATTTTGATGGAGATGGGTTTACAGATGTTGCGATTACTACAAACGCAAATACAGTGAATGTTTTTATGAATGATTCGGGCTCACCTGGATCGTTTTTAGCTTTTACGGGATTTGCTCTAAATGGAGGGGCTAATCCTTCAGGTATCTATTCTGGTGATCTAGATAATGATGGAAATATTGATATAGTAACAGCAAACAATGGAAATGGTAATGTAAGTGTTTTAAATGGTGATGGAACTGGTTCTTTTTCTGCACCAGTTGATTATGTTACTGGAACCGGTTGTTCTTCTGTTGTTTTAGGAGATATGAATAGTGACACTAATTTGGATATTGTAACTGTAAATGAGGACGATGATAATGTTTCAATCTTAACCAATGACGGTTCAGGGAACTTTTCTGCGCCTGCAAATTTTCCTGCTGGTGATGGCCCTATGACACTGAGAGTTGATGACTTTGATAATGACTTAAATTTAGATGTAGTTGCTGTGAATAGTCAAGATAATACATTGTCAGTATTACTTGGGAATGGCGATGGGACACTTCAAGCACAAAGTATCGTTGGTGCAATTAACTCACCAAGAAACCTTATAACTGGAGATTTTAATGGAGACTCAAATTCAGATGTTATTATTTCTTGTCTAATCGGTCAAGTTATGCCTGTTTATCTTGGTGATGGTACTGGAGTTTTTGAAAATGGGAATTCATTTCCTGTTGGCAACGACCCAAACTCAATCTATAGCGCAGATTTCAATAATGATGGTGATGAAGATTTTGTTGTAGTAAATTCTGCTGATAATACAGCAACTGTTCATCACGGAGATGGATCTGGTGAAGCTGACCTTTTTGTACTAGGAACGACTTTAAATACAGGAAATAACCCAACTTCTGTTGTTGGTGCCGACTTAGATAATGATGGCTTTGAAGATATTATTGTGACGAATTATGCTGATGATAATGTTTCTGTTTTTATGAATTCAGCAGGAGGGTTTGGAGCGCCTACAACGTTTAATTCAAGTGCAACACCCATTAGAATTAAAAAAGGAGATATAAATAATGATGGTGATCCTGACATTGTTGTATTGAATGAAAACAATCAATTGTCAATTCTAATAGGAGATGGAACAGGAGGATTTTCTGCTCCTACAACATATGCTACAGGTAATGCTCCACTTGGTATTGATGTGGGGGATGTCAATAATGATAATTTTGATGATGTTGTTGTTGCTAATAGTGCAGATAACTCTATTGGAATCTACACAAATGATGGTACAGGAGCTCTTGGTACACCAGTTGATAGAAATGTTGGTAATGGACCGAATTCAGTAGCACTGGGAGACTTAAATAATGATGGAGCTCCTGAAATTGTCACCACTAATTTTGGAAGTAATAACATTACACTTTCTGCAAACAATGGCGCTGGTTTATTTTCACCATTCTCAACAAATTATTCTTCTTCTGACTCTGAACCTCTTGGAGTTGTAATAGAAGATTTTGATGGTGATAGTAATAATGATGTAGCTGTAGCTAATAGAGTCTCCCCTGCTTCTACTGGTAATGTAGCAATATTTGTGGGTGATGGTGCAAACGATTTGACATTTGATCAAAGGTATGGAACGGGGATGGATCCTGTAGGTATTGTCTCCAATGATTTTAATAACGATGGTTTACCCGATCTTGCCACTGTCAACTTTGAAAGTAACAATGTTTCTATTTTATTAAATAACGGAGGTACACCAACTATTACAGCTTTAGGACCTACAACATTTTGTAGTGGAGGGAGTGTTGATTTAGAATCCACTAGTGCATCCAACTATTTATGGTCAAATGGTGAAACAACTCAGGTTATTACAGTAACATCATCGGGAACTTATGATGTGGAAACGAGCACAGGAATCGGTGGATGGTGCTCAGCGGTTTCTAACTCTATAGTTGTTGATGTGACTTCAGGACCAACATTGAGCTTTACTGGCGATACTGATATTTGTGTAGGCGAATCAACTACGCTAACTGTTAGTGGTGCAACAACGTATACTTGGTCAAATGGTTTAGGTACTGGTGATACTAAAAATGTTTCACCAGGTTCTACAACTACATATACAGTAACGGGTGACGACGGTTCTGCATGTACAACTGATTTAGATATAACGGTAACTGTAAACCCTTTGCCAGATGCTGATTTCACAGGTTTAGACCCAGAATATTGTTCTACAGCATCTTCTGTAACACTTGTTCCAGATCAATCAGGTGGAACTTTTTCAGGTCCTGGTGTTAGTGGTAATGATTTTGATCCAGGTACAGCAGGAGTTGGAACACATATAATTACTTATAATATTACTGATGCGAATGGGTGTGATAATTCTTCAAATCAATCTGTAGATGTTACTTCTGGAAGTATAGATTCAGATTTCACAGGCTTAGACCCAGATTATTGTCTTGAAGATGGAATTGCAACTTTAACTCCTAATACATCAGGAGGAACATTCTCAGGCCCTGGAATATCAGGAAATGATTTTGATCCTGGAGCAGCAGGAGCTGGAACACATACGATTACTTACGAAGTTACTAGTGGTGGATGTACTGGTAACACCGATGAGATAGTTGAAGTTCATGCTATGCCAGACGCTGATTTCACAGGTTTAGATCCAGATTATTGCTTAAATGATGCGACTGTTACGTTGGTTCCTAATGAATCTGGAGGCACTTTTTCTGGTCCTGGAATGACAGGGGATGATTTTAATCCTTCAGATGCTGGCGATGGAATACACACTATTACTTATGAAATCACAGATGGAAATGGTTGTACGAGTTCAACAGATCAAGATGTTGAAGTGTTCGATTTACCAGATGCAGACTTTACACCTTTAGATCCAGAATATTGTATTGATCACCCTGTTATTACTTTAGTGCCAAACACGAGTGGTGGATCTTTTAATGGTCCTGGAGTATCAGGAAGTGATTTTGATCCTGCAGCAGCAGGGGTTAATACACATATTATTTCTTATGACATTACAGATGGAAATGGATGTACAAATTCTTCAAACCAAGGAGTTGTAATTAATCCTTTACCAGATGCTGATTTCTCAGGTTTAGACCCTGAATATTGTGCTAATGATGCTTCTGTAACTTTGACGACTAGTGTTTCGGGTGGAACGTTCTCAGGTCCTGGAATATCAGGAAATGATTTTGATCCTTCTTTAGCAGGTCCAGGTGTACATACAATTACTTATGAGGTTACAAGTGGTGGATGTACGAACTCAACGGATGAAGTGGTAGAGGTCTTTGCACTTCCAGATTCAGATTTCACTGGTTTAGATCCTGAATATTGTGTTGATGCAACAACGGTAACATTAACACCAGACACTACAGGCGGAACATTTTCAGGTCCAGGAATGACAGGTAGTGATTTTAATCCATTCGATGCAGGAGTAGGAACTCATACCATCACTTATGAAATTACAGATGGAAATGGTTGTACGAATTCAACAGATGAAGTAGTTGATGTTAATCCTTTACCAGATGCAACATTTACAGGTTTAGATCCTGATTATTGTTCTAATGATGCTATTGTTACTTTAACACCAAACCAAACAGGTGGAACGTTCTCAGGTCCAGGGATGACAGGAAATGATTTTGATCCTGCTGTAGCTGGTGGTGGTACGCACTCAATTGAATATGAAATTACAGACGGAAATGGTTGTACCAATTCTTCAAATCAATCTGTTGATGTTTTTGATGCACCTGACGCAACATTCACTGGGTTAGACCCTGAATATTGTATAAGTGCTACAGCTGTTACATTAACACCAAATGAAACAGGTGGAACGTTCTCAGGTCCTGGAATAACAGGAAATAACTTTGATGCTGCTGTAGCTGGAACTGGTACGCATATAATAGAATATGAAATAACAGATGGAAATGGTTGTACAAGTTCAACAAATCAATCTGTTGACGTTTATACAGCTCCAGATTCAGACTTTACAGGCTTAGATCCTGATTATTGTGTAGATGCAGCAACGGTAACATTAACACCAAACCAAACAGGTGGAACATTTTCAGGTCCTGGAATGACAGGCAATGATTTTAATCCATTCGATGCAGGAGTAGGAACGCACACAATCACTTATGAAATTACAGATGGAAATGGTTGTACAAATTCAACAGATGAAGTAGTTGAAGTAAATGACTTACCAGATGCTGATTTTACAGGATTAGATCCTGAGTATTGT
>JBBEBO010000155.1:68294-81702 GCA_040882265.1 Brumimicrobium sp.
TGAAGTAAATGACTTACCAGATGCTGATTTTACAGGATTAGATCCTGAGTATTGTCTTGATGCAGCGACAGTAACATTAACACCAAACACTGCAGGTGGAACATTTTCAGGTCCAGGGATGACGGGTAATGACTTTAATCCTTCAGATGCTGGCGTTGGTAATCATATTATATCTTATGATGTAGTTGATGCTAATGGTTGTACAAACTCTTCTAATCAAGCGGTTGAAGTTCTTCCACTTCCTGTAGCTGATTTTACTGGCCTAAACGCAGATTACTGTGTTGATGGGGCTACTGTAACGCTTGTGCCAAACGTTTCTGGAGGAACTTTTTCAGGGCCTGGTGTATCAGGGAATAACTTTGACCCAGCAACAGCGAATGTTGGAACACACACAATCACTTATGAAATTACAGACGGAAATGGATGTTTTAACTTTTCAGAGCAAATTGTAGAAGTAAATGATTTGCCTGACGCTGATTTTACGGGCTTAGATCCTGAGTACTGTGTTAATGCAGGCGCTATAACTATGACACCAAATACTACAGGAGGCACGTTCTCTGGCAATGGCGTTTCTGGCAATGATTTTGATCCAGGAGCAGCAGGAGTAGGAACTCATATCATTACTTATGAAGTTACTGATGGTAATGGTTGTACAAATTCTTCAACGCAATCTGTTGATGTAGACACGTTGACAAACGCAGATTTTTCAGGATTGGATTCAGAGTATTGTGCTAATGATGCGATAGTAACGTTAGTGCCAGATGAGACAGGCGGAACATTCTCTGGTCCAGGAATATCAGGAAATGATTTTGATCCTAGTTTAGCAAATGCTGGAAATAACACAATAGAATACGAAGTTATAGGTGCGAATGGATGTGTTAGTATAGGTTCTCAAAACACTTTTATAAATGCATTACCAGATGGAAGCTTTACTGGATTAGACTCTCCTTATTGTGAAGACGATACCGTAAGTCAGTTGACTCCTGCAGTTGCTGGTGGTATATTCTCTGGAAATGGTGTGATTGGTAACACTTTTGTACCAACTCAAGCAAATATTGGAAATAACGTAGTAAACTATAGTATAACTGATGCAAATGGTTGTACCAACGGTTCAAGCCAGATTGCTGTTGTAAATGCATTGCCAGATTCAGTGTTTACAGGGTTAGATGCCGAATACTGTGATAATGAAGCTCCAGTGACCCTAGTTCCAAATGAATCGGGAGGAACTTTTACAGGTGCAGGAGTAGCCTCTGGTGACATGTTCTATCCTGAAATTGCTCCAATTGGAATGAGTAGTGTAACTTATTCTATTACTAGTGGTGCAGGATGTAGTTCTTCAAGTACTCAAGAGGTTGAAGTTTTAGAGGCTCCAAATAGTGTGTTTATTGCTGATGATTTAATTTTGGAAGCACAAGAAGTAGGTCCAAATATTACTTATCAATGGTATGATTGTAAAAAAGAAACAATAATAACTGGCGCAACTGACCAAACATATGAAGTAACTCAAAATGGTACTTATGCACTCATTACAAGTAATGGTGATTGTACTGACACTTCAAACTGTATTGTTATTTATTTTGCAAGTCTTGATGAAAACAGTAAAGCGTTGGTTAATATTTTTCCAAACCCTAATAATGGTGAATTCAACATAAACCTACCAGTTAATGCAGAAGTAAATATTTATAATGCGGTTGGTCAGGAAGTATATAATGAAAACCATTCTGAAGGAACGAGCGTAATTGATATGAAATCATTTATTGAAACTGGAATGTATTTAGTGAAAGTGATTGATGAAAATGGAAATCAATCTATTCATAATGTTGTGATAAGGCATTAGTTTTTAGGTATGTTAATTAAAGTAATTTAGGGGACGCATTGTACCCTGAATTATTTTATCGTAAATTTGTGAATAATATGACAAAGTTGTTTAATTTAAGCTTAAATAAAAGAAAATGAAAGTGAGTATTCAAATATTGAAAGTATTGTTTTTGGTACATGTACTTTTATTTATGAAGATTTCATTTTCACAGGAGTTGGCGATTACAGGCTCTTTTAATCCAACAGATGGATGCGATCTAACAACGAATGAACAAGTCGGAGTAGTGATACTTAACAATAGTAATACTCTACCTGCTTTTGGTGGTGATTATTCAGTAAACTATACGATTAACGGCGGAGGATTAGTGCAAGAGAACCCAGGAGCAACCATTAATACAAATGCTACTTCTAACTTTACTTTTACAGCTACTGCAGATTTGTCACAGTGTGGTTCTCATGATATTAAAGTTTGGGTAGATCATCCAGGTGACTCAAACCCCAATAATGACACTTTAGAATGGACTATACAAAATGACTGTACTATAATCCCAGGAGAAGTGATTAATGATATGACTGTTTGTGAGATTACCAATGAGGACACTTTGTTTCTTGATAACTGGACACATGGCACAATTGATGACTGGATATTTTCTACGGATAATGGGAGTACATGGTCTGGTTTAGGTGTTACTGATACTTTTTATGTTTTTAATGATTTAACGGATGATACAGAATATCAAGTAGTAATAGATGGAGGTTTTTGTCCTAATGATACTTCAGAAATAGCAACAGTTGCAGTCCAAGCAGCTCCAGTAGCTGGAACTCTAGATGATTCAGATTCATTGTGTGCCTCAAACGCATCAGGAACAATTGATGTTATTGGAAACTCATCGAGCATATTAGATTGGGAGTTAAGTATTGATGATGGAGTAACGTGGACTCCAAATGGGAATAATAATACAGCAGAAAATTTTAATAATTTAACTGAAACCACTTGGTACAGAACACTAATTAATGGTGGTGCATGTCCAGATGTTTATACTGATACTGCAATAATTTTTGTGCAAGATGTTACTGCATCAGGTACTTTAGAAACAGATACATTGATTTGTGAGGGTGAGTCTGTTAACCTAGAAGTATCAGGTAGTGATGGAGATATTCTATATTGGGAAAATTCTCCAGATGCAACAACATGGAATAATATAGCAAATACTAATCCATTGTATAATACTGGAGCATTAAATGATCCTACTTACTTTAGGGTAGTTAATAAAAACGGAATTTGTCCAGAAGATACTACAAATGAAGTTTTTGTCGATGTTCAACCAACTCCAGATGGAGGTACAATTGATGGAGCTATCTCAACATGCGCAGCCAATGCTACCGGAGTTTTAGAAGTAATTGGTGCATCTTCCTCTGTTATTGAATGGGAAACCTCTGATAACCAAGGTAATAGTTGGACTACAATAACGAATAACACAACTACTGAAGCTTACAATAATTTGTCATTAACTACTTGGTATAGAGTAGTTATAGATGGCGGTGTTTGTCCTGATGTTTATTCTGATATTGCAATTGTTGCCGTTGATCCATTATCCGAAGGAGGAGTTTTAACTCCTGATACAACAGTTTGTGAAGGAGACGAAGCAATTATGAATTTAAATAATCATGTTGGTGATGTGAGCTATTGGTTAGAGTCTACTGATGGTGGAACTACTTGGAATACTGTTGATTCAACGGATTCAACACTTTTAAGTAATCCTATAACAACTACCACCCTTTATCAGGTAGTGGTACAAAGTGGAATTTGTCCAGAAGATACTTCAAATCAAATAGAAATAAATATGTTCCCTTTACCAAATGTCAACGCTGGTGATGATGCAACGATCATGGAAGGAGATACCATTACTCTGTCAGGATCAGGTGGCGTTGCTGGAATTTGGACTCCTGGTGAAAACCTGTCTGACTCAACAATTCAAGAGCCCGATGCATTTCCAGTAAATACTACAACTTATACATACACTGTAATAAGTGTAGATGGATGTCTAAATTCCGATGAAGTTATTGTTACTACAACTCCACCGTATCCACCATTTAGCATTAAAAACACAATTACTGCAAATAATGACACTTATAATGATACTTGGGTAATAGAAGGAATAGAAGCATTTCCATCAACTTTTGTAGCGGTTTATAACATCTACGGTAAAGAAATATACACTAATGAAGATTACCAAAATGATTGGGCAGGTACATATAAAGGAAAGCAATTGCCAAATGGCACATACATGTATGTTGTGATTCCTGGTGGTACTGATGATGAATTAAAAGGAAATCTAACTATATTGGGAAATGAATAAAGCACTACTAATTGTATTTATGATGTTTTTTTGCTATGTGTTTTCAAATGCGCAGCAAGTTCCTTTTTATAATCATAATATGATTAATCCATTTGTATATAACCCTGCTATGGCTGGATACTCTGGTGACATGAATGCTTATGTTGTAAGAAATCAGAGATATATGGGTTACGGTACTGGTGCAATCAATAACATGCTCTCTCTTGAAGGAAAATTCTTTATTCCAAACTCAGGAATTGGTTTAAATATCGCACATAATGCTGTTGGAATTCAACAACAGTTAAGTGCTTCACTTAGTTATTCATACAATTTAAAAATTGACGAATCTAATTTTTTAAGGTTTGGAGTAAGCGGTGGTTACTTAGACAACAGAATTAACACTTCCGATATCGATGTTTCTCAAGGTGATGACCCATTTTTAGTTGGTCTTAGACCAAATGTAGCCTCTTATGACTTTAATTTCGGATTAATGTATACTTGGAATGAAGATACTCGAATTGGAATTTCAATTCCACAGTTGGTAGGAAATAAAGTTAAATATAGTAAAGAGGATACTCGTGGTTATTATTCACTAGCTCGTCATTTTATGGGAACTGTCGAACATGATTTTAGGTTTTTTGAGGATGATAAAATTGTTTTTACACCTCAAGCCTTAGTTAGATTTGTTCCAGGTGCTCCATTTCAATACGATATTACGGCTCATATAAATCACAATGACTATGGTTGGTTTTCTGCGACTTATAAGTCTGATTATGCAGCCCAGTTTAATATAGGACTTCATGTAAAAGAGCGGATTCATGTTGGTTACAGCTATGAATATGTGCTGAGTTCATTTAAAAACTATTATTCAGGTGTTAATCATGAATTTTTGTTAGGATACACATTTAAATCTGATAAAGTTAAAGAAGTACAAGTTCAAGACCCAAAACTTCTGGAAGAAAATGATAGACTTTCAAGAAAATTAAAAGAAAAAGAACGTGAAATTGAAAAGAAAGATAGTTTGTTTGAAGAAGAAGTTGAAAGAAGAGTAGAAGAAGAACTTAGAAAACGATTAGCTGAAGAGTTGGAGAAAAGAAAAGAAGAGGAGCCTACTGTTGAAGAAGAGCCAGTTACTGAGGAGGAAGAAAAAGAAATTAGAGAAGCTATTGGTTACCATTTTGTAGAAACTGATGGATCTGATTCTCCTGATGGTTATTATGTTGTAGTGGGAGTTTATTCTACTGATAAAAACACAAAAAAGAATTTAAGTCGAGCTAAAGAGCTCTTCCCAGACTCTTATGTAGTGATTAATCAATCAAACGGTTATAATTATATAGTAATTGAATACGATACAAGAAGAAAGCCTGCATTCAATGCATTGTATAAGTTTAGAGAAACTACTGATGAAAGTGTTTGGATTTTAAAGTATAGAAAATAACACCATATTTTGTATTTAGGTCAACCTTTATACTTTTTGTTTCGTCTTATTCAAAATGATAAAACCTACTAAAATATTAATCTCTATTTTGACATCAATATTAGCGATGTTAATTAGTGATAAATGTGTTGCTCAATTTGGTTTTCAGTACAATGATTCAATTATTGTTTTAAAAGGGACAGATACTCTAACTCAACCGTGGACTGGCGGATTGAATCATGTCCAAATTTCTACAATAGATTATGACTTTGATGGTGAAGATGATTTATTTATTTTTGATAGAAGTTCTAACCAAATTCGAGTCTTTTTAAAAAAGTATAAAAACGGAAATCCTTACTATAAGTTTGAGTTTGGTGCGCAATCTAGCTTCCCTCAGAATATGCGTTATAGAGTAAAACTTGTAGATTATGATCAAGATGGAAAGAAAGACATTTTCACTTACACTCTAGGAGGAATAAAAGTTTATCGAAACACAGGAAATAGTATTGATGGTGTTCAGTGGGACTTGCTTAAAGATCCTCTGATAACAGATATTAATGGAACGATTACTAGTATTTATGTTAATAGTGACGAAATTCCTGCTTTTGTAGATATAGATAACGATGGAGATATTGATGTTTTGACGTTTCACTCTTCAGTTGGTAGAATTGAATGGCATAAAAACCTATCTATTGAGAACTATGGTAATTCAGATTCTCTTGAGTTTGTTTTACAAGAGCCATGCTGGGGGGATTTTGTTGAAAACAGTACTAATAACACGATCGATCTTGATTCACAGCAATCTCCATGCGGTGGTTCTAATTTAATCCAATCTGATATTAAATCTTTAAGACACGCCGGAGGTACACTTCTAGCTTTGGATATGAATGATTCGGGCCTAAAAGACTTAATTATTGGTGATGTTGGTTATAATACCCTTACTCTTCTCATGAATGGAGGAAGTAGTCCTTCAGACAATGCTTTTATGACTAGTCAAGATAATAACTTCCCAAGTAATACTACCCCCGTTGATATTTCTAACTTCCCAGCGGCTTTTTATGAGGATGTAGATCATGATAATATTAAAGATTTAGTTGTTGGAACAAATGTAAGTGGAGCCTCTGAAAATACCGAAAGCGTATTGTTTTATAAAAACCTTGGTACTGACTCAAACCCAAATTTTTCATTTATCGAAAATGATTTTCTACAAGGAGGTATGATTGAAAATGGAAAAGGGAGTATGCCAGTTATAGTTGATGTAAATAATGACGGTTTAGAAGATCTATTAGTCGCAAATTTCTTCAATTATAACGAAGGGAGCGCAAATACAACTAGAGTTCAATATTATCAAAATATTGGAACAGCTGAAGAGCCTGTATTTCAGTTTGTACAAGATAATTGGGAGAATTTTCAAAATATTGGTTTGGGTTTAAGAATATTACCAACTTTTGGAGATCTCGATAATGATGGTGACAAAGACATGATAGTTGGTACACAAAATGGAGAGTTATTTTTTTACGATAATAGTGGAGGTACTGGAACAATGAATTTTGGCTCTATTCCAAATCAGTTACAAGATATTAATGCAGATGACATCGTAGTTTCAGGAAGTGCATCTCCACAACTTTTTGACCTTAATAAAGATGGTTTACTCGATCTAATCATTGGGCAAAGGAATGGAGGGTTAATTTTTTATGAAAATGTTGGCTCGGTTAACAATTTCAGCTTTCAACTAGTAACTGAAAACCTAGGAGGTGTTGACTTGAGTAGTGTCGAGTATAGCGAAAGTGGAGGAGTTCCACATTTTGTGCGTGAAGATGATACAACTTATCTTTTTGCAGGGAATAGAACAGGGACAATTCATTGCTATAAAGATGTTGATGGAAATATCGACGATGGAGATGGATTTACGCTAATTTCTGATACTTATGGAGACATTCATACAAATGGCTTTTCAAGTCCGTTCATTACTCAAATTAGAAATGATAGCACATATGATTTATTTGTTGGGGGAGACTTGGGAGGTCTTTGGGCATTTAGTGCACCTGATTCCAGCGATTTCTTAAATTTAAACAAATCGAATATTGAAGAAATCGATTTTACGATCTATCCAAATCCATCAAAAACTGGAATTTTTAATATTGATGTAGAAAATATTGGATTCGATAAAAATACTATTGATGTTATAGATATAAGTGGAAGAAGGATTATAAACAATCAAAAAATCAATGGCTCTAAGTTAATTGACCTTTCACATAAAAAATCAGGAATTTATATTGTTTTGCTGAAGGATGAAAAAAACTCAGTAATAGGTTCTCGTAAATTAATTGTTGAATAAATTTCAACGTTAAATTATTATGATTATCCTTGTTAAATACTTGAAATCAGAGAGGTGTTTTTATTTATATTAAACTGATTTTTTTAATTTGTTTGAATTAATCACTTAAAATTAACATTACAATACTTAATTTTATCAGATCTAATTTTATTTTTGTGGAATGAAGTTTACACTACTAACTTTAATCTTTCTTTTTGGAATAAAAGCTTCTTTTACTCAAGGCTGGATGCCACAAGGCGCAAGATCTTCAGCTTTGGGAAATGCTTCCACAGTGCTCACAGATGTTTTTGCTTACCATCATAACCCTGGAGCTCTAGGGTTTAATACTACAGGTGGTGTAGGCGCTTCTTATGAAAACAGATACTTAATGAGAGAGCTTCAGAGTCAGGGAGTCACTCTAGTTCAACCACTTAAAAAAGGTGTTATTTCTGCTGGAGGACAGTTTTATGGATATGAAACGTTTAGAACGAATAGAGTAGGTGCTGGCTATAGCATGAAACTTACAGATAAACTATCGGCTGGTGTTCAACTTAATTATCTTAATGTTAGATTAGATGAGTTTTATGGAGTAAAACATACTGTTACAGGCGAATTTGGAATGCTAGCAAAATTAAGTGATAAATTATCACTTGGTTTTTCAGTTTTTAATTTAGGTCGAACAAAACTCTCAGAATTTCAAGATGATCGTTTAACTACGTTAATGCGGTTAGGTGCAGGTTACAGGTTTTCAAAAAGATTGGTTTTTTTACTTGAACTTGAAAATGAAATAACTAAAAATCCAAGACTGAAAGGTGGTGTAGAATATGCTCCTTCAGAATTCTTTTATGTAAGAGCTGGATTTCAAGGTGCACCAGTTGAATTGAGCTTTGGTTTTGGTGCAAAATGGGGACAATTTATACTTGACCTCGCTACACATTATCACCAACAACTAGGATGGACACCTTCTGCAGCGATGATTTTTCAATTCAAAAAGGAAAGTGATGATTAAATGGCTACTCTTTAGTTTTGTGCTGCTGTTGACAGGAGTTTCTTTTGGTCAAGAGAAAAATGATATCATTCAACAACGCATTGAATTTATTGCTGAAGAATTAGAAATTGAAGACATCTCCTTAGAAGATGTTTTTGATAATTTAAGTTATTACTATGATCATCCTTTAAACTTAAATGCTGCTACAAAAGAAGAGTTAGAACAATTGCTCCTACTCTCAGATTTTCAAATCAATGACTTATTACTTCATATTGAAAAACACGGAAAACTAATTACTATTTATGAACTTCAAGCCCTAAAATATTGGGATTTAAATACCATTGAAAATATTCTTCCTTTTATAAAAGTAGATGATAAACTCGATAAACTTCAACTCTCTTTTAAAGAATTGCTCAAAGAAGGAAAGGTTGAAATGTATTTTCGTTGGATTCGTGGTATTGAACAAAAGAAAGGCTATGACGATGTTTCAGATGCTGAAAAACTTGAAAGTAACTCCTACTATTGGGGCTCTCCCGATCGATTGTATTCGCGGTTGAGGTTCCATTATAGAACCAATATAAGTGTTGGTGTAACTATGGAAAAGGATGCAGGAGAACAATTTTTTGGAAAAACACAACCTAATGGATTTGATTTTTACTCTGCTCATGCATTTTACAAAGGCGGAAAATTTCTTAGAAAAGTAGCAGTAGGGGATTACCAAATGCAAGTGGGACAAGGAATTGCATTTTGGACTGGATATGCTTTTGGGAAAACGGCAGACGCAGTATCTGTAAAGAAAAATGCGCGCGGACTTCGTCAATATACATCAGTGGATGAAACGAGGTTTTTAAGAGGAGCAGGCGTGGAACTGGGCTGGAAAAATTTTTCTTTTACAACTTGGGCTTCTCACAAAGGTGTTGATGGATCTATAGAAGTACTCGATACACTTCTGGGAGATGATGGGCGATTGGCCTCTTCCATCAATTTAACTGGTTTTCACAGGACAAATTCAGAACTAGAACGCAAAAACAGTGTGATGGAAACCATCATTGGCGCCAATTTTAAATATGAAAACAGAAATTTTCAAATGGGCATATCTGGAATTCAACAGTCTTATGATACACCTTTGGAAAGAGATTTTAGAAATTACAATCAGTTTGAATTTAAAGGCGATCAATTGACCAATATGAGTTTAGATTATTCTTATGTTTTGAAAAATATTAATTTCTTTGGTGAGGTTGCTAGAAGTAGTTCTTCAGGAAGCTTCGCAACTGTTCAGGGTGCTGTGATAGCGCTTGATAGTCGTGCATCTGTTAGTGTTATGTACAGAAATTACCCTAAAGATTACCACACTTTTTATGCTGAAGGGTTTGGTGAGTCCAGTAGACCTATCAATGAAGAAGGCCTCTTTATTGGTTCAAACTTTAACTTCAATGATGCGTGGAGTATGAACGTTTACGGTGATATTTTCAAATTCCCATGGCTCGCTTTCAGAGTTGATGCTCCAAGTGAGGGACATGAGTTTCTTGGACAGCTAAAATACAGCCCGAGTAGAAATTTAGAAGTTTATGGTCGTGTAAGAGAGCAAATGCGTCAACAAAATAGTCGCGAATACGAGGGGAATTTAAGGCCAATTGAAGATGTGGTTCAGAGAAATTATAGAATAAATCTCAACTATAAATTATCAGATAATTTTCGCTGGAAATCGCGTGTGGAATATGTTACTGTTGACAGGAAGAGTGTAGAACGACAAGAAGGAATTGTTTTAATTCAAGATTTACTCTACAAACCTAAAAGTTTTCCAGTAGACATCGCTTTTCGATATGCTATATTTAATACAGATAGTTTTGATGCTCGAATCTATGCTTATGAAAGCAATATTCAAAACGTATTTAGTATTCCAGCATACTTCAATGACGGAAGTAGAGCATACATCTTATTGCGTTATACATTCTTAAGACGTTTTGACTTGTGGGTACGCTACGCTGCATTCACATATTCAAATGAAAACGGATTAGGCTATGGTCCAGAACATATTGATGGAAATTCACGTAGTGAAATCTCAGCACAATTGAGAATTAAGTTTTAAAAATAGTGGGTTTTTTATCAAAAAATCTTTATATAAATTCCAGAGCAAACTCATACTTTTTTATTTAGGTAGGCAAAATATTTAGCCTTAACCGCATATTAGGATTATGAGACTTGGCTGTTCGTACTAACAAACACTCAAAATGCACTTATATGCTCTAAACAGACGGAAGTGCTGTAGGCACTTACAATTTTTAGCGCTGGCATTCATGCCAGTGATTAAAAATTGAATCCCAAACCGTGAGTGCTGTAGGTACGACATATATGAATTACCCATTAAAATTATAGTAGAACCAAAAGTATGAGTTTGCCCTGATAAAAATTCCAAAAAAAGTCGGTTACTCACAGTATTTACAATAGATGGATTTATGATCCTTACTTTCTAGCAGTTGAAAGTTTATGGAGCCATTTGAAAAAAAATCACAAAATTTATTAGGGATTTTTTTAGCTATAGAGTTGAAGTAACGGAGCTTTTTATTATGATTTAAGTCTAAGTCATTATATTGAGATATAAAAAGGAAAACTAACTTCATTCTTCAAATATATAATCATTTTGAATTACCCTGTTATCTCATAAAACATAAAAGTTGTATAGTGTCATGAAAAGAATGTTTTTAACCCTGACGATTTTTTCTTTGAATGAAAGTTTTGCATTTATTCGCTTATGCAAAACAACGGGGTGATTCTATAACCATTTATCATATTTATAGTCATTAATTTAATAAGGTCATAAGTTTTATTAGTCGCTTGTTTACAAATATTATTTTAACTCTTTAAATGTTTTGTTTCTTCAATATATTTCTTTAATTTTAATCCATATAATTTGCAACTACTATGAAAAGAATACTATTACTAAATTCTATCATTTTTTTATCTGGGATAATGTTTTCTCAAGAATTATGTCAGATTTCGGCAAAGAAACCTGAATTTAATGCTAATGGAGATCCAATCACAAACATTATTGATCATAATGGAGCGAAACAAGGTCAGTGGTATTATCAAGATTATAAAAAAGAAACGGTTTTAAAACAAAATTTCAATAACCATAAATGTGAGAATACTTACTATAAAAATTCAAAAGGAGAATGGGTAGAAGTTGTTGTTAGTCAATTAAGCAGTGAAAAAGAGTTGTCAGAGTTGAATACTAAAATTAAAACTTATCTTGAGAAAGATAGTATTGTTGAAACTGATCAAAAGCAACTCGCAATAGTTGTAAATCATGAAAAAGACTTATTAGTAGAAGTGTACCATTTAGGTGTTTGGGATGAAAAAGAAGCTATAAAAATTGAAAACACTATTAATGAATATTTTGAAAATTATGAAACTGAACTACACTATGAAACATCATTATTTTTATACTAATAATATCAAAAAGAAATTTTATTTAATTATTCTTTTTGTTCTTTTTACATTTTTAAATTCTAATGCTCAAAATCTGGTGCTCAACCCGAGTTTTGAAAATGTGAACGTTGGAAATCTTCAATGTGGCTGGTATACAACGCAAGCCCAGTTTGCAAATGCAATTAATAATTGGACAGTTCCAACAGGAGGTTCAACTGACATTTTTCATACATCGCTGGCTAATGCATGTTATTGTAGTCCAAACTCGACAAATGCTGCTAATCCAGGTCAACAAGCTGCAAGAACAGGCAATTCATATGTTAATATTGTAACCTATGGAGATGGAGGTTGTGATCCTTATCGAGAGTATATTCAAGGGACACTTTCTACACCTTTGGTAGCTGGACAGACTTATGAAGTAAGTTTCTATGTTTCTCTAGCAGATAAAATGGCTGTAGGAACTGATAATATTGGAGTTAAGTTTGAAACTGCACCATACAATCAAGCAAGTATGTGTAGATATAATACAACTCCAGAATTAAATTATACAGGACCAATTATTTTAGATAAAAATAACTGGACGGAGATCAATTTTTGCTTCACTCCTGCTCAGTCAGGGATTACAAATTTTATAATTGGTAACTTTTTTAACGATGTTTCTACTAATACAGCGGCTGCAGGTGGTACTACTACTGGAAATACTATACGTTACTATGTTGATGATGTAAGTATTGTCGATGTGTCAACTACGACTGTTGACGCTGGAAGTGATGGCAATGTGACTGTATGTTCATCTTCTGCAGGGCTTAATTTATATGATCAATTAGGTGGAACACCAAATACAACAGGAACTTGGACTGGTCCGTCAGCCTTAGGAGGTGGTTATTTAGGAACTTTTGACCCAGCAACACATACTCCTGGTGTATACACTTATGAGGTTTCTGGAACAGCTTCTTCTTGTTCAGGTAGTTCAACTGCTTCCTCAGATGTGACAGTTTCAATTGAAAGTTCAGATGCAACAATCACAGCACAAGGACCATTTTGCGAAACAGATGGAGCTACAACTTTTGCAGCAGCAGACGGAGGCGGAACATGGAGTG
>JBBEBO010000156.1:0-16610 GCA_040882265.1 Brumimicrobium sp.
ATTTTAATCATTCACAACCTGTTCTACGATCTTTTCTGTGATTAAATATGTAGGCTTTACTCCGGTCAATCCGAGCCCTCCAGAAGCTAATGTGCTTCCAGTCTCCAAAGGATTATCAGAAGCGTAATAAGCATACCTAATCTTTACATTCTCTTTAATACTGTTTCTGATTTTTGAAGCTGCTTGTATCGCTTTTTGATAATGTGCACCTTCCATTTCTAATCCAACGACTTTCCAAGTAGATTTTCGGAAATATTTTAGCATTTCACGATTTTGAAGAGAAGTTCCTAGAACAGTAATCATGTGTCCGTCATACGCATCAATTCCTTCACCTTCAAAATCTTTCTTTGTAAGTTCATTTTTAAAAGGATAGTTGTCGGTTGTTCCTTCAAAAATATGAGCTGTTGGAACCATAATATCTCCTTTGATACCTGTTAGAATTCCAGCTTTACCCATTATTGAAATGGAAGAAACATTTAAATTTAAAGTTCCTTTCTTAGATTTTTTATAAGGCTTTAATAATTCATCCATGGTTTCAAAAGCTTGTTCACCGAAGGCGTAATCCATAACGATAATCACTGCATCATTTTTACTTTTATTAGGTGTTACATAACTATTATTGAAATCCATTTTACTTAGATCAAATATTTGAACATCTATGTTTGTTCCAGATGTGTCTTTGTAATAAGTCATGCCGTGTTTTTTGGCAAGTGTGATTATTTTATTTCTTTCTGATTCATTTTCTGGTATGCTTAAACGTTCAAAAACTTCTTTTTTATTGAGCTTAGTATCTACTTTCTGGTAAGCTTGTTTTGCAAATAAATAATTCATAACACTATGCATGTTTGCACTAATAATATGAATTGGTTTGTCAATTAAACCTTGCTCTTCTAGTATTGATTTTATATTATTTGCCCATCGTTCTCCATGGATATGATGCCCTAATCGTTCTCTTAAAACAGGACTAAACATGATAGAACGCTTTCCATTATCGATTACTTCATCGATGGCTAATTTACCCAACCAATAAATCATTCTAAGAAAACGGTGTGGATGTGCAGGAGTACTTAACTGATTGTAAATATTAAGCGTCTCTTCAAATGTTCTACCAATAATATTTGCTGTATGAACAAGTGCAACCTCGAGCTCTTCTTTACTGATTTTTTTTTGTTGAACTGTTTTTTCAAGCTTGAGCCACTCTCTGGTTAATGACTCGTTTTCACCAACGACAACTCTATTTGCAATTTTATGAGATTCAATAAAAAGAAATGTAAGATGCGTTAAAACATCATAAATATCGGATCTACCTCTCGTGATCTCGATATTCATCTGATCCTCATCGATTCTATAGCAATTACGCCTTCTTTTTGGTGGAATAATCGGTTTTATTTTAGATAACTTATACCCTTCATCTCCAGTTAAATTAATTACTGAACACTCTTCAATTCCAAAAGGCAAACGATCCAGTACGTATGTTAATCCATTAAGTTCAAGTTTGTCCTCTGCTATTGTTCCGTAAATTTCAGGTTGTAGCTCAAGAAGACCTTCACGCAAAGTAATTCCAGAAACGCCCATAGGTTTGTAAAAACCACGATTAAAAAGGTGGCGCATTGTAATATATATACGCTCTATTGCTTGTGTAGCTTCTTGTGCTTTTGTTCTTTTTTGTTCACTCATAATTTGCTTTTACTAAAATAGGGCATTGGCTTGATTAGCATAAAAGTAATCATTATCTTTTTTAAACCCGCTTTATTAATGAGTTTACCTTTATGTAGAAATTAGATCTTTTTTTTTAATAGAGGTATGGTTACTGAGAATATCGAGGTAAGCACGAATATTTTTATCACCGACATTTTATGTCAGCAACTCCGAACAAACTCAATACAACAAAGGGTGTTGCAGACAGGATTATAATCAAAATCTTGAACTTTGAACTTTTTAAAGCTCCTCCTCAACTTTAAGGGCGTAAGTTGTAGCACTATTAATTATTTACTTTTACTAGTCACCAAGTCTTCCTTAGGGACATAATCGAAAAGACGCATAAATTTAATTGCTTTAGCAACTTTATCAGGGACATCATCTTCCCAAGCACTAACATTGGCTTTTATTTTTGACAGAACATCGTCTGACATAATGTGCAATAGCTTTTGATTAAAGTCATCTAGCGCTTCAATTTTATTGTTTGCAACCATATAGTCTAACAATCCTTTTAATTTCTCAGGAATGCGTATATCTGCAAGCTGATAGAGATCTCCAGTTTCGACATCTGTTGCTGGATATACGTAGAGCTTAACATTGTGCCCAAAACCACGACCAAATGCTTCGAGAAGTCCTCCGCTTAGGTTTTCGTAATATTTTTCATCAAAAATTGTGTGGAGGTTATAAACCCCTAAAATCACACCCATTTTCTTGCCACGAGCAAATTCACTTAAATAGTCTACCATTTTGTAATACTTCAAATAATTTGAAATCATTACTGTGTATCCTAGCGAACCAAGCAACTCAGCTCTATCGACAAAGTCTTTGTCTGAAATTTTTCCGTCAGCAGTTAAATCTTTAAGTGTGAGTTCAAAAACTTCACGTACGTTTTTTTCTTCAACACCTTTTTCTTTTAAATATTTTTTACGCGCACTTGAAACCATGTCAATATGAACCTTGGTAACTGGGCGAAAGCGTCCGCGCATTAAAAGAATATTTTTTTTGTAGAGCGCATTTGCTGGTTGTAAGACTTTACCTGCCTGATCAAACATTGTAGCTTCAGTAATCCCTCTTTTTACAAGGTTTAAAGCCAAAATTCTATTATCAATATGTTCAAAATCAGGACCTTCAACACGTAGCATATCGATTTCCATTCTTTCTTTTGGAAGTCTATGAACCAAACTATTAATAAAATAATCTAGTTCGTCTTCAGTGTGTAAGTAAGCCGCATGAACCAAGTTTACTCCTAAAATACCTAGAGCATCTTGCTGAGCTGTATTACTTTGATCGTGCATTTTTACGTGCAATACGATATGATTAGGGGCAGTATTTGGTGTTAGTTGAAAACGAATTCCAACCCAACCATGTCCTTGATTTGTTTTGTGATAATTTAATGATTCAACAGTATTACAAAATGAGAAAAAACGTGTATCGTCACGTCGATCTTTCAAGCTTTTCATCATTGAATTGTATTCAATTTCAAGCATTGTCATAAGACGTTCTTCACAAACATATCTTTTTGCTTTTCCATAGATTGAGTCAGACACTTTCATGTCGTAAGCTGAATGTGTAAAGGCTATCGTTCCTGAACTACCACCCGCTTTAAAGAAGTTTGCTGCTACTTCCTGACCTGCACCAATTTCAGAGAAAGATCCATAAATATCAGGTGTCAAATTTATGGTTAGTGCTTTTTCTTCTGTTGTAAGTCTGCGCTGATCTATCATATTGTTTGTAATATTTGATATTCCATGACAAAGAAACTAATTTTTAATTGGAGTTCATAGATAAAACCACAAAAACTAGCGATTGTTCACTTTTATCTAATTTGGATCCTGATAATCAGGATTATTGACGAACTCCTGGTCTGTGAATGTTTTAAGGAATGTGATTAAAAGTTGTTTCTCTTCAAAATCGAGTTGAACCCCTCCCTGATCAGCAAACTCCATCATTGGGTCTATAGTTGGACTGTTCACCAAACCACTTGAATAATGATTAACCACATCTTCTAAAGATGAAAACCTTCCATCGTGCATGTAAGGCGCTGTTAATTCTATATTTCTAAGTGTAGGCACTTTAAATTTTCCTTCGTCATTAGGATTTCCTGTCACCAACATTCTTCCAGGATCATCGAATGTTGCGTCAAGACCATTATTGGCAAATTGATTTGTTTGCGCTAAAGCTCCGTCATGGCAATGGAGACAATCACCACCGCTAAGGCTGAAGAATAAATCAAACCCACCCCATTCTTCAACTGTTATATTATTATAAATCTCTTGTTCTTCACTTGTAAGCGGTAGACTGTTTTGGTATTTATACATGACATCATATTTAGAACTACCTGAAATCATCGTACGTAAAAACTGTGCAATAGCTTTTGAAACATGAGTTGAATCAAAGTTTTGAACACCAAAAACGGTATAAAAATCATTGCTGTATTCAGTTGAGCTACTCAATTTTTGAACAGTGGTTGACCAACTTTGATCCATTTCATGCGGAGCAGTAACAGGTTCTAGTATCTGTTCTTCTAAAGTTTGTGCTCTACCATCCCAAAAGAAGGAAGTTTGCCAACCTAAGTTAATTAATGCCATCGAATGACGATCACCTACTTGTCCATCTACTCCTTCAGAAAACTGATCGGGATCAGAAAACGCATTCTCCGGCGAATGACATGAAGCACAACTAATCGAATTGTCACGGCTTAACTTTTTTTCGTAAAATAATTTTCTTCCAAGCTCAACACCTTCATTTGTCATAGGGTTGTCTTCAGGAATTGGCATGTCCGGAAAGTGACTTGGTACATCAAGATTATATGCTGTGACAGATCGTGATATCTTATCTCTACGACAACTGCTTAATATCAAAAAGATTAAACTTAAACCTAAAAAAATATACTTCATCATTTTTCTGTAGTAATTGCATTTACGAAATTAGTAATTACTTTATCACTTAACGAAATTTGATTAGGCATAGTATGTGAAGACTTCTCGTTTTTGATATCTATATCTTCTGTCTCACCATCAAAAACTTTGTACATATCTACGTAAATATCTGTTTCATGGAAATCACTAGTCACCTCAGTCCAATTCAAATCTTGAAGTGAGATAGTTTTTAAAAGTTCATCTTTTCCAACATGGTATAGGAATTTTACCAAATCCACACCATCTTGAGTTACAGAAGTATCTGCTTTTCCTTCAATCATTAAAAAAATATAGCCAGGATCCCAGCCCCAATGCATATCATCTGTATTAAGAATGTTAAGCGGATCCTCATTCGGTCGAGCAGAAGGATCTTCGTGATTTTCCTCTTCTGAAACACCAATATTAGTTGTCATATCAGGGAATTCCAAATAATCACCCTCACCCTGCCATAACAAAGTTTTATCATCTTCATACTTGTATACTGCAGAAGTAAATAACTCTTTGTTGTCATGTTTAAGGTTTGTAAAAATTACATTGATTTTTGTAAACTCAATTGTATACCCTTCCTGAGTTGTATATGTAGAATTAAACTCCAAAACCTCTCCATCGTAAGTGGGAATAAGATTGACTCTAGCTTTTTTAGCTACTGGAAGTGGGTCTGGGTCTGATTTATCACTTTTGCATGAACTTAATGTAAACAAACCCAAAATTAAAATGTAGTATATAGTTTTCATATGTCTTTAATTATTTTTAAAATGTCATATGGAATCGCCATTTTAAAGTCATCCGTGTTTTTGTGCATTTCGCTCACGGCTTATTTCATATAATAAATGTACGTTTTTTTCCTCATTTTAATAAATACAAAATGTTAATTTTCTACATTACTGGTTTGTAAGTAACATAAGTTACAATAGAAAGTACTTTAAGTTTACAAGTTTTAAAACGAATGAAATACCTATTTGGTTGGGAAATATTATCTTCACGAGATGCAAGAATTGATGAAACCATTAAAAGTTTTAAGTGCCTCTGCTGGAAGTGGAAAGACTTTTTCACTTGTCCAAGCATATTTAGAACTCACTATTGGGCCAAATGTTAGCCCAAAAAACTTTAGTAAAATCATTGCGATGACTTTTACGAATAAAGCTGCTTGGGAAATGAAAGCCCGTATTATAGAAGCTTTAGATTTTTTAGCTTTCCCTAATCGAGACTCAGTTAAAGAGACGCAAAAAGCGTTGAACCTAATGAGTGTTACTGAAAAAACACTTAAGCTTACACCTGCTGAAATTGAACGAAAATCTAAAAAAGCATTGTCTCAGATTCTTCATCATTACGAAGATTTTCATGTTATGACAATCGATAAGTTTAGTTTGCGATTAATTCGAACATTTAGTAGAGACTTAGATTTATCTGATGACTTTGAGGTTGTTTTAGATCAAAGAGAACTGCTTGAACAAGTCGTTGATGAATTACTCTCCAAAATAGGTAAGCCTGGCGAAGAGCAAGTAACAAAACTTACAGTTGACTATGCCAAATCAAACCTTGCAGAGGGTGATAAATGGAACTTTCGTTCAAACTTAATAAGCTTTGCTAAAGTGTTAACTGTTGAGAGCGATCAAGAATATATTGATAAATTATTAAAAAAGTCATTTACATCTGATCAGTACGAATCTATAAAAAATGAAATAGGTGAGCTGAATACACGCTATTCCAAAAAAGCTTTTGAACTCTATGAATATTTCCAAAGTTTAAATTCTTCATCTGATGATTATCCAAGTAAAACAAAGGGATTGTATGGTTGGCTTGATAAATTAAACAATCTATCTTTAAAGGAATACAAGCCCATTAATAAAACAGCTTTAAAGACAATCTCAGGTGAAAATGTTAACGAAAAACACATTATTGATGCCGGCTTAATTACTAAAGTAGAAGCTTTTTTAAAATTTGAATCAAATTGTTTAGATCGTTATTATCTACTCAACAAACTGCGTAAAAACTTTTATAATTTAGCTTTATTAAAACATATTGCCCATGAGTTAAACTTGTTTAAAGAGCGTCAAAATGTGATAGGTATTTATGAGTTTAGTAGAAAAATATCAGAATTATTAAAGAAAGAAATAGCTCCATATATTTATGAAAGGTTGGGAACGCGGTTCCAACATTATTTACTGGATGAGTTTCAGGATACTAGTAGACTGCAATGGTTAAATTTAATTCCCTTAGTGCACGATTCTATCGCTGGTGGAAATCGAAATTTAATCGTAGGAGATCCTAAACAGGCAATTTATCGTTTTAGAAATGGACTAGTTGAACAGTTTGTATCACTTCCTACCATTTATAATCCTGAAAAGGATCAAGAACTCGCATTAACTTCTGCATTTTTTAATAAAATGGGAGAGAAGTCACCACTTGAGGAAAACTATCGTTCAAAACAAAATGTTGTTGATTTTAATAATACTTTCTTTAAATATACATTAGGTCAGTTGCCTGAGCGTTTTTATGAATATTATGAAGATATCCATCAAAACCCAAAAGGTGGGAGTGGTGGATATGTTGCTTTTGAAACATACGATAAAACAAGTGTTGACAGCACAACAGAGTTAATTGAAGATGATTTTTTATTGAAAACTGTTCGAAAATGTCTTCAAGATGGGTATAAATGTGGAGACATCTGTGTTTTAGCTCGTACAAAGAAAGCAGGTAATCATTGGGCAAAGGTTTTGTCTCGTACTGAAGAGCAGTTTAAAGTTGTAAGTACGGATAGTTTAAATGTAAACTCTGATAAAACAGTTCGCTTTTTTATTGATTATTTTGAATTGAGAAAGAATATTGTGAACTCAACTGCCCAAATTAAATTTGCCAGTAGCTTTTTTCAGATTAAAAATGAAGACCCATTAGTGAAATTGGAGTCATATTGGAAAAAAAGAGTAGGAGATTTAGATTTTGAAAAATTTGTGATTGACAACTTCGGAAGTGAAGAAACTTTATTCTTGGACTATGAAAACATGTATGATTTAGGTCAGAAATTTAGTCATTTAATCTCTGTTAATGAATTAAGAAACCCTTATTTGCATCATTTCATGGAAATATTGCAACAATACGATTTAAGGTTTGGTCCTGACCTAAGAGGTTTTTTAGATCACTGGAAAACAAAAGCTAGTGGTGAAACCGTACAGATGCCTGAAAATGATGACGCAATTAAGTTGATGACTATTCATAAATCTAAAGGACTAGAGTTCCCAATTGTAATATTGCCAAATTTAGAGTGGGAAATTAAACCAAGTCGATCGGAGCAGTTTCTTCAAACAGATGAAAAAGAAATTTTTCATTCAAAATTGAGTAAAGAAAATGTACCCAACTATATGCTGAATGCCTACAATGATGAATATGAACAACAACTTTTGGATGCATTTAATTTACTTTATGTATCAATGACACGAGCTGAAGACAGGATTTATGGATTGTTGAATGCTAAAGAATCAGAAAAATCAAATGAATATTATTCAAAACTTAGTCAACCAATGATGATGGCTTTAAACGCAATGCCTATTGAGTTTTTCACCAAAAAAGATGATGAAATATTTGCTTTGGGTGGTGAGGAAAAGAAAAGTAACATTGGTCAAAAAAAACAATCTGGCTTTAAACCAGCAGATGTTTCAGATTTTTTATGGTTTCCTGAAATGAGTTTAAAAGATCAAAACGCATTAGAAGAAGAAGGACTTAGCGAAGAACAAAGGTTCGGGAATCAATTGCATTTAATTTTAGCCAAAGTAAACAATCTCGACGATCTAGAGAACACAGTTCAGGAAGCGATTAAGAATGATTTAATTGAAAAAGAATTCATAACTGAAATTGTCAAGACATCAAAAAGTATGCTTAATCTACCTGAATATAAACAGCTCCTTACAAAAGCAAAGAAAATTTTAAGCGAGCAAGATATTCTTCTTAATGAAAGTCAAACACATCGTCCAGATAAACTATTGTTTTTCGACGATGGTTTGACTGTTATAGATTTTAAATCTGGAAACCCTCAAAAAAAACATGAAAAACAGGTTAAAAACTATTTAACGTCACTTGATTCTATGGGGTTTAAAAACACAAAAGGATATTTGTTATATGCTAAAAATATTTCAATGATTGAAGTCGTTTAGAAATTTCGGTATGGGATTTGTTAATAATTTGTTAAACATAAAAACAACAAGTTATGAAAACACTCTTACTTCTAATTACAACTTTCATACTATGCATATCAACTTATTCATTTGCTCAAATGAATAACTACTATTTTGTGCCAAGAGGAACACATTTCAGCGGAGGTTTGTTTTCAGCAGCTCCAACGAATAATATCATTTTTCCAGATTGGAGAAAGCAAGAGCAAGGTCTTGTTAAACAAACGATGCTCAGCGAATGGTACTCACCGAAATTAGGTGGTTTTTTTGAAGTAGCATATAATTTCAATGAAGACAAACCTTTTTTTATAGGTGGAAGTATGCGTTGGCAGGCTATCTTTAAAGATCGTTACAAAGAAACTAGAGTTATTGATAATCCTAATTACGCCAGCCCAGATGTGGAATGGAAGTTAAAAAAAACAGTTCGATATTTTAATTTTAATATTTTCACTGAGTATACATACTTATCCTATAGGAATTTTAATTTCTTTGCTCGCGCTGACATTGGACTTGGTCAGTACCGCATGAAAAACAAGTTTGATTGGGAAATAGATGCTTACGATACGACACATTGTGGCCCAAGAACAAAAGAAAATGACTTTGTTTTTTCTGGTGATCTAAGTTTAGGAGTTCGCTGGCAATTTTCACACAGTAGCTCTTTAACTTTTTCAGCAGGATATCAATTACAAACAGCAAATGATTTCCGAAGAAGAGAATACATGAGTAGTGTTCAAGGTCATTTAAATGAGGACAATTTGTATCCTAAAGATGATGATTTTTGGACTACTTCAGATTACTATGAAGGAAGACCTGAGCGTGTTCAAAATGAGTTTTTATATTTTAAGTTAGGGCTTACACACCAAATAACATCCGCTGGATTTAAAGATTTTATGGCTGAGAAACCAGTGCTGTATTTATATCCCCAAGATACTACTGAAGTACAAGTAAATGTTGAATTAAATAACCATGAAATGATATTTGATTATCCTAAATACAATGATGGATGGACTGTAAAAGCAACACCACAAGGAGATTTGTTTGATAAAATGAATAGACAATATTACTGTTTGTTTTGGGAAACTCAAGGACCAGCAATAGCTGAGAACTTAACAGAAGGGTTTTTAATTCATAAATCTGAAGCCGTTGATTTTTTAGAAGATAAACTTGCAGAGTTGGGCTTAAATGCTAAAGAAAGCAATGAGTTTATCATTTATTGGTTGCCAAAACTTCAACAATCTGAGTATAGTGCTGTGTACTTTGCTCAAGAAGAATATGAGGAAGTTGCAAAATTAAAGATTTCACCAAAACCTGACCAAGTAATACGAGTTATGATGTTATTTGAAGGTCTAGATGAACCAATAAAACTAACAGAGCAAAAACTCCCTGAAACACCAGATAGATTTGGCTTCACAGCAGTAGAATGGGGTGGTTCAGAAGGTGAGTTCTTTGAAAAACCAACATTATTCTGTGGGAACTAATTTCTTTCCATTTTTAAATAGCGCTTCTTCTTCGAGTTTTTTTCGTAAGACACCCTCTCTTGCAATGATTGAAATTTCAAATGTATCTTTCTCTTTTAATGGAATAATTATGCTTTGTTTCTTGTCAATTGTTTCACCGTTAATTTTCCATTTGACCTTATAATCATCAGGAACCTTTGCATCAAGGTAAAGGCTGTCTTTTCGAATGATGTAATCAAAAAGTGAAAAATCCTCCTCTTTGATCCAGTAACTTTTTTTCCAGTCATATTTTGAGTTAAGGATAACTTCTCTTGTTTTATCTACGATTGTTTTGGAAGTGATTTCATCAACTCGGTAGGGCAGTTTTTCAAAATTTGATACAGGCTCTTCATAAATCATTGTATAAAAAGAAGACGCAGTTAAAAATGAACCGAGGTTATTCTGATGAAATTTATCAGCTTCATAAAGATTCACATCTGGATTTTCTTCTCTTATTTTTCTCCAAACTTCACCGACAGGAACAACAGCTACACCGAAATCGTTTGCAAAAGATAAATACTGAGAACTTAAACGTCTTTGCATTTCAAAATAATCTATAGACTCTTGGGTCTCTTCAATTAGCATTCCATCTAAATATCCCCAAGTCATAAAAAGCATAATCTTAGCATCAGGCCAATAATGTTTAATGCTATCAACAATTTGATGACCATATTTTTTTGTTGTTAATTCAACAGTACTAGAATCCAACAATGGTTCAAAACTTTTACCTTGTAACACGACATAATTCCAAGGTTCTGATTTTATTTTTTGATAAGTGTTTGGATTTGTAGCATGATACTTCCAGTCCACACCACCTCTTGTTAGTTGATCCACATAAACAGACTTCCCTTCACTTTTAACAATTTGAGCAAATTTATTTGGCATTTCATGATTCATTGTAAAGCTATTCCCTATAAATAACACATGATCAGTTTGTCCACTTAATGAAAGTGAATAAAAAAATATTGATAATATAAAAATTCTAAATTTCATTTATTATGTTGACATGACAAATGCTATATCAAAAATTGCACCATGTAAGTAACAAACTTAAGGGTTGTAAATCCGAAGTGTTTCGCCTCCGTTATAGCCAGTCAAATAAGAGCGAAGTCCCCATTTTGTATCCCCATCAATTACTGAGCCATCATAAAGCGAAAAACGAGCATTTGAACATGGGTCGTTTAGAATAAGGAAATTGTCTTCATCTACTTCTAAGCCTGTTTCACAGTCGAAGCCTCCTTCAGCTGGTGAATGGCGATCAAAAGCAACAAAATTATCGACACTTTGTCTGTAAACAATTACACCTTTGGAGCCTACTCCTGTAACATAAGCCCAGCCCCCAACTCCTTGCAGGCTATTGTATGACGGTAACGACAAGTTGATGTTTGCGTCAAAAGTAAAATATGGAATAGGGTGCTGCTTGTTCTTGTTACATCCAAAAAGAAGCATTAATATTGTTAGATAAAAAATAATCTTTATATTCATGATTATGTGTTCAACTGAATTACGAAGTTATGACTTTTAGAACGATTTTCATAGTAATCGTATTGTGTGTGTCTCAATCTATTTTTTTAAATTCTTGTGGCTCTAGTAAACCAGGTGAAACATATGGTACCGTAGAAGAAGCTGAAGAAGCACGCGCAAAAGATAAAAAGAAAGCTAAAAAAGCAGCTAAAAAATCTCAGAAAGAAGCTGAAAAAAGATTTTGGAAAATGCAATCAAAAGAAGCAAAAAAACGCATTCGAAAAACCAGAAGAAAGCGTAAAAAAGAAGCTAGAAAAAGAAAAAGATAGTTTGTTAAGAAGTACTCATTAAGCAAACTAAGTTTTATTCCCAATAAAAACCTATGTATTACTACTTAATAGTGAAATCTTTTGAGTCTTTTGTATTACATATATCTTTTTATTCTAGTAATTTGCTTTAAATGAAAAACTTGAAACACATATTACTTATGTTATCACTGGTCGGAAGTACGCCATGTGTTTTCTCTCAAGTTATTTCAATTTTTGACTGGGATAATGATCCAGTAACAGTGTCTCAATTCGGTCCAAATGGTATTTCAGTAAGTAGTTCTGCTTATTCAGCTTCAAATGGAGTTGGAGGAACAAACGGTTTAAATGCTGGACTACCCAAAGCAGATATTGAACTCGTTTTGCCAGCAAGTGCTTTTCAAAGTATGGCAGGCATCGATTTTAAAATAGATTTCCAACGTGACGAAACTCGAGGAGATTTTATTACTTGTGGAGATGAATTTGCATTTGGCATGGACAACGGAGAGTTGTTTGTTCATTTTGAAACAATTAACAATGGATCCGTAGATACCATTGAAGCTTTTTCGATTTATTCTATACCTGATGATGATGTTTTTCGCTCTTATAGAGTTTACTATTTGCCAGATAAAGGAGAAACTGAAGTTTTGGTTGATGGCAATGTTGTTTGGAGTCACACGAGCACTCCAGCTCCATTAAACTGGAGTAATCAAGATTTAGTTATAGGTCATTTAATGGATGGTAATGGTTTGGATAAAACAGTTTTTGACAACATTGTGATCGCTGAAGTTTATGACTCCGCTCTGCCTGTTGAATTCTCATCATTTGAAGTGAATGTTAATAAAAACACTGTCCAACTTGAATGGAATACTTTAAGTGAACAAAACAATGATTATTTTGAAGTTGAGCGCAGTAAAGATGGACAAAAATTTGAAAATATTGGAACTGTAAATGGTGCCGGTACTTCAGTCAAAGAAATAGACTACAACTTTATAGATAAAAACCCCATAGATGGAACAAGCTATTATCGTATAAAACAAACTGACTATGACGGAAAGGCAACTTATTCTGAAGTTAAAAGTGTAGATGTTTCGTTGAAAAGAAAAGCTAAAATTTACCCTAATTTATTAAGTCCAAATCAAGACTTTAATATTGAATTACCTTTGTTTGAAGACAAGGTAGAGGTGACGTTAATTGACCCATTAGGCAATGAGTTGGCTACTACTGAGTATTATAATAAGAATGGAATAAAGATGAACTCACCAAATAAAAGTGGAGTTTACTTTGTATTAATTTCTGTAAATGATAAACGCTTTGATAGTCAGAAAATAATTGTTAGATAATTGTTAGTAGTTCAAGGATTGAAATTTGTTAGTCATGAATCTCGAATGAAAAACGAACTACAACTAAACAGGCTTTTGTTTTTTAATGATTTTCCAGAATAAATTTGGAAAAAATCGTTTTATTGTAACAGCTTTAATTTCCTTGTTCCCAATTAATACTTCTTTTTTCTTCTTTTTAACGGCTTCTAACAGTTGTTTAACACATTCTTCAACAGTCATTCCTGTGGCTTGATTGTGATCCATTAATCCATGAGCAGTGCCGTCCTTGGTTAAAGCATTTGTTGAAATAGGAGTGTTTATTTTTCCTGGGCAAGCTATTGTAACTGAGATATTATTCTTAGATTCTTCTAGCATTAAACTTTCATAAAAACCGTGTAAAGCATGTTTTGAAGCGCTATATGCTGATCTCAAATAAAACCCAAATTTACCTGCAATACTTGAAGTAACAACAATATGACCACACCGCTGTTTTTGCATAAAAGGTAAAACCGCTTTCGTCAACGCAATATTTCCAAAATAGTTTACTTCCATGATAGTTCTATCGACTTCTAAACTAGTTTCAGAAGCTTCTGATCGTTGAGAAACACCTCCACTATTGAATAAATAATCAATTCTACCAAAACGATCGTAAACTTTTTGCGCTAAATCTTCAAAATTTGAAGCATCTTCTAAATCAAGTGGTAAAACTAAATGATTTTCAGAAAATTTCAATTTTTCTTTTATTTCCTCTAGTGTATTTTTGTTTCTGGCTGATAAAACAACTTTAGCACCTAGTCCTGCTAGCTGGATTGCAAGCTCCTCTCCTATTCCAGATGATGCTCCAGTGATCCAAACTACTTTGTCAGAAAAATTATTCATACAGCAAATGTAGCCAAAAGGTATGAAATTCATTAGAAGTTATAAGTTTTTGAAACCTAAAATGAACTGTGTATAAAAATAAACACTAAGTGACGCAGGGTTGCGATTAATTTCGAGGTCGTTGGATACAATCTTATTAATTATAAGTTATCTATAATTTATAAAAATATAATAAAATGTGTTTATTATTAAAGTTTAGATTATTTTTACCAATCTTATTACTTATTGGATGAATTATAGTAAATCTAGCATTGAAAAGTGCAGTTTGTTTGTTTTATTAATGATGTTTCTTTTTGATGTTAGTGGTCAACAACCACATTCTAAAACTGAAAAAGGAAGCTTTTATGCTTACTGGGGTTATAACCGTAGTGCTTATACAAAAAGTGATTTAAATCTTGTAGGTCGGGGGTATGATTTTACGATGAGTAATCTACAAGCTTCTGATAATCCAGAAAAATTTAATCCCAACGTTTACTTTAACCCTAAAAAATAACTATTCCACAATTCAATTGTCGTGTCGGTTATTTTATTAAAGACAAATGGGCTTTCTCAATTGGTTATGACCACATGAAATACGTGATGAATAATAATCAAACCGTCAATCTGTATGGTAATATAGATAAAGGAGTTAGTGAAGAATGGAGTGGTAATTTTAATGGAGAAGAAAAGTTGACCAATAATAAATTTATTCACTACGAAAATTCTGATGGGCTAAATTATATGCGTATCGAGCTTTCAAGGTATCATGAATTGATCTCTGTTGGTGAAAATAAATGGTTTCGCATAAATACTCAGCTGGGTCTAAGCACAGGTTTTTTTGTTGTCTTTTAATGATTTTAATTTTGGAGGTCGATATGATAGAAGAACGGTTTCTATTTCAGGATATGGGGTTTCATTAAGTGGAGGGTTTCGTTTAGACTTCTTTAATCAGTTTTTTATCCAAACTAATGTTGTGGGAGGATTAGTAAATCAACTAAAAGTTAAAACAAGACCTAATGATAACTACAGTTATGCCACTCAAAAATTTGGATTTATGGCTTCAGAAACTGTATTTGGATATGCTTGGAGGTTTTAGGACTCCAACCTTTCTTCTATTAAATCTTGTAAACAATCAATAAATCTAGGGTGATCGTTTGTACTGGGAACTAACTGTACTTTTTCACCTCCCAATTTCTCAAAATCTTCTTGATACTCAACACCTATTTCTACAAGTGTTTCTAAACAATCAGCAACAAAAGCAGGGCTAAAAACAAGAATCCGTTTTGCTCCTTCATGTGCCCATTCTTCGATTACTTTGTCTGAGAATGGCGTTAACCATTTTTTATTTAGCCTTGATTGAAAGGCAACAGTATAATCAGATATATTAAGCTTCTCAGCTATTAAGCGTGTCGTAGCATAACACTCAGCTTTATAGCAAAATTTATTTTCTTCATTTACTTCCGTTTCACATGGTTGATCTTCACACAAGCCTGTATCGTAAACTTTATCAACATGCCTATCGGGAAGCCCATGATAAGAAAACATTATTTTGTCGTATGAGCTCAGGTCAAAAGCTTTTGCTTTTTCGACGATTGCATCTATATAAGCCTCGTGATCATAGAATTGTGAAATAATATCCACATCTGGTATTACCCACCATTTACGTATAATGTTCATCGCTTTTTCGATAGCAGAGCCACCTGATGCACTGGCGTATTGTGGGAACAAAGGAAGAATAATTATTTTTTCGTAATTTTCTTTACGCATTTCCTCCATTACTTTTTCCATCGAAGGATTTTGATAACGCATTGCCATGTGGATGGTAACATTCTTGTCATTAAACCTTTCTTGAAGCAATTTTTGAGAACTTTCAGTATAAGTTAAAAGCGGGGATTCGTTATCACTCATTTCCCAAAGTTCCTTATATATCTTAGCCGACTTTGGAGCTCGAAAAGGAACAATAATTCCATTTACTAATATTTTTCTTCCCAACCAAGGAATGTCAATTACACGAGGATCATTTAAAAATTCAGTTAAATAACGCCTCACATCTTTAATTTTCGGACTGTCAGGAGTCCCGAGTTGAATAAGTATTACACCAGTTTTTTTCATAGTCTATGATTATAGCAAAGATAATAATGAAATGTTCGATATCTTATTACAAAGTGATTTAAATGTAGAGAGTACAAATCAATCTGAATTTAATGAAATGCATTTGGCCTGACTTTTTATAAGAGAATATAATGTACAAATATTTAAAGACTAATAATTTAAGTAGTTTTATCAGCCATACGTTATTAATATTAAAAAATAAATAATTAATATTTTAATATATGGTCACAATTGCTAAATTTATAACGGATATTAATTACTATGAAAGCTC
>JBBEBO010000157.1:0-12331 GCA_040882265.1 Brumimicrobium sp.
TTTAATCCTTCTATATTTGACAAATTAAACTTGCGCATGAATAAAGCGGGTTAATGGTTTTAAAAAAAGTAGGTTTTTTATCCTAACTTGTTAATCCTGAAATAACAGTTTTTTATGAGTAATATAGCTTTTTGTAGGGTGTAGTTTTGATTCATTAAGGTTTAAATATCCGAGTTCAATTCAGCGATTTGCACCTGGTCATCATAAGACATTTTATATCCGTAATCATAAACCATAGTATATTTTTCTCCAGAAGGTGCGTTGAAATTATGTGTATGGTATTTTAATTCAAAGCCTCTTGCCTGTAGAATTGTTAGTGGGATAGGTGAACTGCGGTATACTTGATACATGTCTTTTAAAACAGCTCTATTCTTATGCAGTTTTTTGTCTAATTTAAATATAGCACTGTTTGTAGTTCGGTATTCTTCATTGTGAAAACTATTTTTGCACGAATTCGAACAAAATTTCTTATTTGCGCGCCCCTTAAACTCTGAACCACAGTAGTTACATTCCTTAGTCTTCATTTTATTCGATTTAAAACGTTTTATAAGTTAGAATACGTTAAACTTGTGGTTTTAGTTTCAGTCAATGAGATGAAATAATGAATAAAGAGAAAAACAACAAGAATCAGTTCAATTTTAAAGCGCATCAACAAGCGAAGAAAAACCGCAAAATGATGGTAAGGTTCATTATCTACAGTTTACTCATTATCATTTTGATATACTTAATTTTAAATAAACAAAAAACGTCATCCAAAGAATCGGATGACGTCGATATTGAATATTTCGATGTCGAAACTACTGAACAACAATAGGGATTAGTCCTCTGATTCCCATGTCTACAACAATATCACCGTCCATTGGTTCATAAATGTTGTTGTCAAGGTCATCATCCCATTCAAAACTATTGTTAATACTGAATGAAAGATCTACAATTATGTCTTCAGTTTCGTTTCCTGTAATTGTTAAAGACTCTGGAAATTCTCCTGTAACAACACAACTTCCTGCAGGTATAGGCGATGTGCTGTTTAAAGGGTTTGGCACTGTAGTTACTGGAGACTGTCCTTCGTTTACAATTGGGTTTTGAAGCACTTGATTTGGATGTGTCTCCCACGCCCAATATCCTTGAAGTTTGTTGTCGTAGATTTGCACTGTTTCTTCATTTATTTTATGCGCCTTAAGGTAAGTATTGTATCCTACAAACGATGAAACAGTTCCCGTCATATCATAACCACTTGCTCTAAAATCAACATCATAATTCTGATACGTTAAAGAAACTCTGGCCCATTCATAAGTTCCCGGTCCTACCTGACTTAGATTAATTGAGTAAAAAACTTCATCGTGTCCTACAACAGAAGCTTTTTCAAAATCTACGGCATCGTCACCACCAGCATCTGTTTCAGGAGCGTGATATACGATTTCACCAGCACCAAGTTGAGTAAATGCATTTGGAGCCAATTCAATATAATGTGCAGAAATTTCGTTGAAAACTGGTGTTTGTGCACCGTGACCAGCTGGAACGGTTTCAGGTTGTCCAAAATTATTAAGACGTTCTTGATTGGGATCCAATTTTACTTTAAAAATAAGTTGTGGTTGGTCTTCCCCAGTATTGTTTTCTGGATCTTCAGGTTCATCTTTTTTACAAGAAAAAACCACTAGAGATGCAGCGAGTAATAGAATAATTGACTTCATAATTAATGTTTTAGCATTTATATATTAGTGTTGTAACGTTGTAAAAGTATAAATAGTTAATTGAACTACAGTTTTTTTCAGTTGAATAGACAACTTTATAACAAATTCAAAAGAAATCCCCCATATTTGTAACATGATAACACCCTTTTCAGATGAATATTTTATGCGTCAAGCGCTTCAAGAAGCAAAAAAGGCTCTTGAAAAAGACGAAGTTCCAATTGGTGCAGTTATAGTTGCAAAAAACAATATTATAGCACGAGGACACAATCTAACTGAACAGCTCAACGATGTAACGGCTCATGCAGAAATGCAAGCAATAACTTCTGCAGCAGAACACTTAGGGGGCAAATATTTGATGAACTGCACACTCTATGTGACAATGGAGCCGTGCGTAATGTGCGCTGGAGCTTTAAATTGGTCTCAAATTTCTAAAGTTGTATTTGGGGCGCATGATGAAAAGCGTGGAGCTGGTCGCTACGATAAAATCTTTCACCCAAAGACGAATGTCGTTGGCGGATTACTTGAAGAAGAATGTAGCGAATTGGTCATCAATTTCTTTAAGAAAAAACGTTAATCAGAATTATTTCACTTCTATCGGTTTCTAAATTCTTTCGCTCTTTTTTTATCTTCTTCATTTGTTTCAACAGGCGGGCAACGATTAGGATCTCTTTTAAACAGCCAAACGAATTTCACTTTAAACATTGCTGGATAGTATTTACTTGAAAACCAATGGATAGCAGGTGTTCCGCCACTCCATTCATAAGCCCCAACAATGGGTAAACGAAAACCTGGAATTACAAAAAATCCTTTGTCAGGTTTGGGTTTAAATCCAAAACCGAAATTATAATGTACTTGCCCCATAATATCACCTTGGAATCGTTTAGGTGCAGGGTTTGGGTATCCTTCATACGCTTTATTTTTGCCTACAATTGCATAGTCTAAATTTATACCTAAGGCATTATCTAAAAAAGTGTAGGGAGTCATTTGGTAGACGTTATGAACGCTAAATCGACCAAATAAATACCCGTTATAAAATTTTCCTTCACCGTTTACCTCGCCAATAAGCGTATCGCGATCATCATAAACGCTAGAATTAAATAATTCCCTTCCACCATAATGTTTGTAACCAAGCCCCCAGTCATAATAATGAATGAATTTTCGAGGTTTTTTAGTGATATGCACCATACCAATTTCCGCAAAAATTCCAATTCTTCCTTTTGCTTCTTGGCTATATCTCAGTAAAGTATCTCCACCGAGATCTAATTCATTTTCTTCTGCGCCAATTTTAGTAAAAGTGTATGTTGGTCCAAATTGTATTTGCAAACCATGACGTGAATAATCACCTGTAACCCATTTGAATAAAGGCTTGTGTAAATGTTGATTACCGTAAAACTGTTTTTTCTTACTTTTTGGAGTGTATTGAGCAAATGCTGAAGTACCAGCAAAAATTGCAATTAAAAAAATACAAGATGTTGTTAAAAGCTTCATTCCACTAAAGATAATATTTTTTCGATAACTTCATCGTTATCCCATTTTTTGTGAATATCGTCCATTTTCATTACTTCGTCCATGATTTTACGTTGGCGTTCACCTGCTTTTAATGCTTCCGAATAACGAATATGGCTAAATGTCACTTGTGAATATAACGGCATCCACTTATTTGGGTACAGGTCACTAAACTTTCTTTCAATTTTTTTACGCAATAAAAAATCTGCATCACCAGCTAAATCGCGCATTTCAATGTAATTGTAAAGTGCTAAATCGGCAATTGCATTTGCATCGGGAATGCGTTGTTCACTATATTTTTCAAATAATTCCTCCATGTTGCCTGAGTGCGCATCATACATTTCATAAAAAACTGAACAATCTTCAAACCCAGAGTTCATTCCTTGACCATAGAATGGAACTACTGCGTGAGCAGCATCTCCCATCAACAAAACTTTGTCTTCATAATTCCAAGGATCACAACGAACCGTTACTAAAGTAGAAGTGGGGTTTTCAAAGTAATCTGACTCCAGTGTTGGCATGTGTGGCACAGCATCGGGAAATGTTTTATTAAAAAACTGCATTACATCTTCTTTTGTTTTGATGCTTTCAAAAGATGTTTTTCCTTTCATTGGAAAGAAAAGTGTAACTGTAAAGCTACCGTCTAAATTTGGAAGTGCAATTAGCATGAATTTTCCGCGCGGCCAAATGTGTAAACAGTTTTTATCAATTCGATGTGTTCCGTCTTCTTTTGGGGGAATCACCAATTCTTTATATCCGTGTGATAAATACTCTTGTGAGTAATTAAACATTGGAGTTTTTTGCAATCGACCACGCACAGCTGAAAATGCACCATCAGTTCCAAAAATGTGGTCGTACATATAACTTACATCTTCAACTTTTAAAGTGTCTTCAAAGAAAATAGTGTTTCCATTTAAATCAATATCTGAACATTTATGATTGAAATGATAATTCACTTTTTTATAATCATCAGCAAGATTCATCAGTTTTTGATTTAATCCGCCACGAGAAACAGAAAAAATTGCTTCGTCTTCTTTGCCGTATGGTTGATAGGATAAGTTCCCCTCTAAATCATGCATTTTTCTACCGTACATTGGAATTGAAATTTTGCGAATTTCATCTGCTATCCCTGCTAATTCAAGTGCCTTAAAACCACGGTTTGAAAGTGCTAAGTTTATTGAACGACCACCAATCACATCTGCTTTTCTTAAGTCTGGTCTTCGTTCAAAAACATCAACATTAAAACCTTTTTTTGCTAAAAGTATTGCGTGCAAACTACCAACAAGTCCGGCACCAACAACTGCAACTTTTTTTTCTCCCATGGTATTTTATGTATTTTGATAAAAGCAATAAAGTAGCTTCACTTTTGTCTCAAAAATAGTGAATCTAATGGAAAACCCCTTGATGTAAAACGGATATTTATTAATTGAATTCCCTATTTTTTTATCTTAAATCAATGAATGTAGTAATTTGGTTGAAAGCTCAAGGTTCAAAAGCTCAAGGTTTTTGGTTTGTGGCAGATTTAGAAATTGCGAAAGTTCGATATTCTAAAGGAATTTTGATGGGTTATGATATTCGTTGAAAAAAGTTAAATTTATCCATTCATTTATGAAAGAAACATCATTTATAGCACAGAATAAAGAGAAGTGGGCTAAGTTTGAACAAACCCGTAACAAGCCCACCGCAGACCCTGAGGAATTGGGGCGACTTTATGCTGAGATAAATAATGATTTAAGTTTTGCCCAAACATTTTATAAAAAAAGAACCGTTCGCGCTTATTTGAACTACCTCGCACAAGAGATTCATCGACAGCTGTACAAGCAGAAAAAAGAACCATTCAGTAAGCTTTTAAAAGCGTGGACGGTAGATGTACCTCTCGAAATTTATCGCGCACGAAAAAACTTACTATTTGCCCTAGTGTTGTTCTTGATTTATGCAACGATAGGAGCTTTTTCTACCCATCAAGACATCAATTTTGCCAATATGATTCTAGGTGAAGGCTATATTTTTGAAACGGAGAACAATATTAGGGAGGGCAACCCTCTTGGAATCTATGGATCCAGTTCACAAGGACATATGTTTATTCGAATTACGATTAACAATATTCAAGTTGCGTTAATGTGCTTTTTTGGGGGGATACTTTTTTCTTTAGGAACCCATATTATCCTTTTTAACAATGCGGTGATGGTGGGAGTTTTTCAATACTTTTTTAAACTGAAAGGACTTTTGTTAACTTCCTTTTTAACAATTTGGATTCACGGTGCTTTTGAAATTTCAGCGATTGTTATTGCTTCTGGCGCAGGTTTTACAGTTGGGCATGGCTTATTGTTTCCCGGGAGCTATACTAGACTACAAGCGTTGCAAATGAGTGGTATGCGGGGAATTCGAATTATGTTATCTTTGGTTCCAATATTTGTCATTGCTAGTTTTTTGGAAAGCTACGTTACGAGACATTACCAAACAATGCCTGATTGGTCAAAGTGGTGTATCGTACTTTTTTCTTTTTCACTAATTCTTTTTTATTATGTCATCTACCCGATAATGGTTGCAAGAAAACATCCAGACTTAGTTTACGACAAACCAAAAGTTGCAGTACTTGAGAAAAAACAGTTTGATCCTTTCGTTATTAGAAAAAATGCAGAAACAATTAAGGATACGTTTCAATTTTATAGTGCCCACTTTTCGACTTTACTTCAAATAATCTTTCGAACAGCGGTTCCCTTCATTGTTTTAATTGGACTTTACCAAAACTATGTACACTTTTCTGATTTAGACGCCATCTATTATATCGATTGGGCAACGCAGCTTTCTATCCTATTTGGAAATCCATATTCTATGACCTTTAATGGCTGGTCGGATATTATTATTGCTGGAGTGTGGATGATTCCAATATCTTGTATGGCAACTGCTGTTTATTATTGTTTCCAAAAAGAAAATTTCAAACTAGACTGGGCGGATTATTTAGTGTTTTTTAAACAACGATTTTTTAACGTTTTCATTGGAGTTTTACCTATTTACATAGCTTTAATGGGGCTTCCTTTTTATCTTTTAATCCCCTTTGTGTTTTTAATTCCATTTCTATATTTACTCCCAGCTACTTTTGGGTTAAGTGATGCTAAAAATAGAATTTCCAAAGCATTTGATTTTAGTTCAAGGCATTGGTCAAGCAGTTTGGCTGTAATAATTGTTTTAGGATTTGCGGTTTTTTTATTGGCGCAACCTTTTGCATTTGTTTTTTCTTTTCACGATTACAATGGAGAACCAATGATGGGAGATGTATTGGATTGGTTTACGGATTTTTTACATGGAATTTTAGTTGAAAACACAGTGTTTCATACTGAAATAACCAACTTGTTCAGACAACTTATTTATGTTGTTTTCTTTGTACTTATTATCCCCCTTTTCTTTATTGCTGCAGGTTTTGTTTTTTATTCTGCACGCGAACAAATTAGCGCTCAAGGGCTGAAGAATGAGTTTAAACGCTTTGGAAAACGAAATAAAACCCAAGAATCGCAATTCGATTATGAATAGTTATTCAAGAAATATCGTGTTTTTAATCTTGGCTTTTCTTCCAACATATTTCCTCTTTTCTCAAGAAAATCAAGAAAAAAATATTGATGAACGCTGGAAACAAATTGAGGAAAGAATTAATTACGGTTCTTCAAGTAAAAAAACAGGGCCTTCAGATTCGAGAACTATTCCTCCGAGGTTAGAAGACACCCCTACTGATAATTATGGAAGCCAAAAAACTGGACAACCAACAAATGAAGAAATAAAATATTCCAGAGAAAGACTTTACAAAAACAGTCCTGGGGGCGGAGTCAATAAAAAAATAAAAGAGGATGAGAGTAATAAGTTTAAGGATTTAGAAACTCCAGAATCAGAAGCTCCTAAATTTGACCCACCAGATTGGGACAGTCCAGATTTTTCAAATAGTGATGGTTCTTTTTGGAAAATATTATTGATTATAATTGGTATTTTACTACTATCAATACTCATTTATCATTTGTTTATAAAAAATGCAAACAAAAAGGAAGAAAAAGTAGCCCCAGTAGATTATGCTTATGATGAGCTCGACCCTTCAACGTTGACTAAAAGCCAGATAGAAATAGATTTAGAACAAGCCATTCAACAAAAAGACTTTAGACTCGCAATCAGAATTTATTACACGCTGATCTTAAAAGTATTAATTGAAAAAAAGTGGATCAAGTGGGAAAACAAAAAAACAAACCTCAATTATCTACTCGAAATGCAAAGCAGACTTGAAAAAGGTGATTTTGAAACCAGTGTTAGAGTTTTTGAGTGGGTTTGGTATGGTAAGCACGAACCAAAAGAAGAGGAGTTTAATACTGTTCAACGTTTTTTTAAATCATTTTATAATAGACTGAAGGGTGAATAGAAAACAACTCATATATGTGTTTCTTTCAATAGTTATTGTTGTTGCAGCTCTTGTGTACTTCATTAACAACCCAACTGATAATGGAAGTCCTTCTAATAAGGAGCCGGCATATAGTTCTAAAAGGTGGGACGTAGATTTATCACTCGCCAATAAAGATCCTTATGGGCTGTATATATTTGAAGAGTTACTGTTAGCAAAAGGTAAATTTTCTGAATTTAATGAGTACACTGATTACAAGTTAATAGATTCAATCACAAAACTCGATTCGTCATTGTTTATGTATGTAGGGCTTGATTTTACCTTAACAAACGATGAGGTCAACAAACTTCTAAATGCAGTCGCTCGTGGGAATCAATTGTTTTTGTGCACTGAACATGCTCCAATATATTTATACGAGCAACTTTTTAGTGAAAAACCGCTCTTATTTGAGCCGAGAGACAGCGCCCAATTTATAGCAAATGACAGTGTTTTTCCAATGTACTATGTTTTTGAAAATGATACCCTAACAGAGTTGTGGCGTTTATTTAAACCAGACTTATTAACTGATTCTACAATAATTCATACCACAGCGTTTGATTATCCAAATTATATTGAAGTTCCCTATGGAGAGGGGAGTGTATTAATTCATTTAAACCCTGTTGTTTTTACAAATTTTCAATTATTACGTGAAAAAGGGAAAGACTATTTCAAATTTTTTGTCAACACGCTTAATCATCCTAAGATACAATGGTTAACGTTTGCAGAATATAAACCGTTTGAGATAGAAGACAACATGAGTGAAACACCTCCTGACCGAAGCTTACTCTCTGAATTATTTAAATATCCACCTTTTAAATGGGCGTTTGTTATTGCCGTTTTTGGATTGTTGCTCTACTTCTTTTTTAGGAGTAAACGCGAACGCCCAGTAATACCTGCTTTTCAAAACACCAAAAACTCTGGCTTTGCTTATGTAGAAACTCTTGCGGGGATCTACTTTAAAGGTAATCACGCACCAAAGATTCTTAAGTTAATGCGTCGTAATTTCTATGATGCAGTATATAAAAAATTCTATATAGATTTAGCTAAGCGAAAGTCAAACAAGCCTATTATTGCACTTTCTCAAAAATCAGGGATTTCAACGGAAGAAATTGAAAAGGTTCTAAAACTACTGGAAACGACTACAAGCATCAGTGATAACTTTGTTTCGAAAGCATATCAATTACAGCGAAAATTTTATTTTAATTCTGGAATTTGGTCAGAAAAAGAAAAGCAATTCCTAGAAGAGCAATATACCGTGTTGCATCGATCAAATAATCAAGCTATTGCATTAGTTATTTCTGGAATTTTATTGATTCTTTTCGGATTTATATTACTTTCGAGTACTATAGGTTGGGGGGTATTGCTTTGGCCAGTCGGAATTGTAGTGTTGGCAATCGGTGCACGAATGATGGGACATGCAATCATTAAAATGAATAAACATGAACTTATTTATCAGCCGTTATTTGGAAAATCAACGATTATAAAATTAAGTGATATAAAGTCTGTTGAAAGAAACGGAGACCTTATTAAAATTATTCAAGCAAATGACTCATCAGTTGTTGTAAACCTCCAAAATGTTGGAGAAGGATATAGACAAAAATTAATCGAATTAAGAACATTATTAATCAAAGATAATTATGGAAGATAACGACAAATACAAACCACAAAACGAGGCAAATAAAGACCAGGAAGCTTCACAAAATGACATGCAGTCTGAAGCTTCTCCAACTACACAAAGCAGTCAGGTCGATGAGGTAAAAAACATGCCGTTGCAGGAGTCAAGTGAAGATTTAATTTGGCTTTCACAACGGGTTAATGACATACGTATTAAACTTGCTGACTACATTGTTGGGCAGCAAGAGATGGTTGAACTATTAATGACAGGAATTTTTTCTTCAGGACATATTTTACTGGAAGGAGTTCCTGGAGTAGCGAAAACGCTATCAGCTAAAGTACTTGCGAAAGCTTTAGATATTGATTTTTCAAGAATCCAGTTTACTCCAGATTTAATGCCTTCAGATGTTTTGGGGACATCGGTATTTAATATGAAGGAATCTACTTTTTCTTTTAAAAAGGGACCTGTTTTTTCAAACATAGTTTTAATTGATGAGATTAATCGTGCACCAGCAAAAACACAAGCAGCACTGTTTGAAGTTATGGAGGAAAGACAAATAACCTATGATGGCGAACAGTATGATATGGAGTTCCCTTTTTTGGTGATCGCAACTCAAAACCCCATTGAACAAGAAGGAACTTATAATTTACCTGAAGCCCAATTAGATCGGTTTTTATTTAAAATCACGTTGGATTATCCAGACTTAGAAGATGAAATTAAGATTCTCCAACGATACAAAAACAATATAGAGTCCCCAAATTTAGAGGCAATTAAACCTGTTTTAAAAGCTTCTGATATCAAAAGAATACAAAATCTTGTTAAAGAAAATATTGTAGAAGATGAAATCATAAAATACGTAGCTAAAATCGTTGATAAAACAAGAAATCACGGTAAAGTATATTTAGGTGCTTCACCTAGAGCATCACTTGCAATTTTAAAAAGTGCTAAAGCAATGGCTGCAATTCGCGGACGGAGTTTTGTTACTCCAGATGATGTACAATTTGTTGCACCACATGTTTTGTCACACCGTTTGGTACTTACTCCAGATGCAGAAATGGAAGGAACATCAAATACAGAAATTGTAAATGAAATTATTCAAGAATTAGAAGTTCCTAGATAGACACAATGTTTAAATCCATTTACATATCTCGCGGGTTTTTTGTTGCTCTTGGTTTGTGCGCATTACTGGTACTACTAGGGTTTTATGTTCCATTTTTGATGTATGTTGGACAATTTTCAATCCTTGTTTTATTGGCACTTACATTTCTTGACGGATTAATTTTATTTGGGAATAGAAAACCAATTAGTGCTGAAAGGATTGTTTCCAAAAGACTAAATTTAGGAGATCAACACGATGTGAATATTGTAATTAAGAACATCGCCTCTCAGCCATTTCGAATAACTATATATGACGAGACACCAATTGAGATGCAGGCACGTAATTTGTCCTTTTATTTTTTATTGTCTGCCGGTAAAACAATTAAAAAGAAATATGTTTTTACACCAAAAAGAAGAGGCATTTTTGAATGGGGAGATTTACATGTGTTTTTACGTTCTTTTCTTACTTTGTTAAAACGACGAATAATTATTCCACAGGAGTTTTCTGCTGATGTCTATCCATCTGTTCGTCAAATGAAAAAATACGAGTTTCAGATATTTAATCAACAAACTCAAGAACGAGGAATCAAAAAAATCCGCCGTTTGGGACATAATAATGAGTTTGAACAAATCAAAAACTATGTTCAAGGCGATGACCCAAGAACAATTAATTGGAAAGCGACTTCGCGAGGCACTGAACTAATGGTAAACCAATATCAGGCTCAACGTTCTCAACTTGTTTACTCTATAATAGATAAATCACGCTCAATGGGGCATGAGTTTAAAGGTTTAACCCTACTTGACTATGCGATAAACTCAACGCTTATATTTTCAAATATAGCTTTGCGGAAAGGCGATAAGGTTGGCGTTATTTCTTTTGCTGATAAAATGGGAAGTAAGTTGTCTGCAAATTCTGGAGGAAGACAATTACCACGTATTTTAGATATGCTCTATGCGCAAAAAACCCATTTTTTAGAGCCTAATTATATGTTGCTTTACCAATCACTAAGGAGGGCTATACCATCACGTGCGTTAATCATGTTGTACACAAACTTTGAAACAGAACTCTCTATGCGAAGAGTGCTACCAATGTTGCGTAGAATAAACAAAAAACACTTATTGGTGGTTGTATTTTTTGAAAACACAACCATACAAGAATTAACCACAAAAAAACCCATAACAACAAGAGATGTTTACCTATCAACCGTAGCAGAAGACGTTATAAACATTAAGCGTAGAATTGCTATAGAACTTAATCGTCACGGAATTCAAACGATATTAACTAAGCCTGAAGATTTAAATATTGACACTTTGAATAAATACCTGGAGTTAAAGTCAAAAGGGATGATATAGCTTTCACTTTTTCTATTTGCAAAGTGAACTCTAACTTAGTTTAAATCGGCATAGACTTTCTGTGGGGGTTAATTCAAGGTTCAAAAATTCAAGACACTATGTTGTGCTGCAGTTGTACTGCTGCACCCCTTCATGCTACACTTCAATGGTAGCGGGGACAGGACTTACCGATTGCTATTTAATTTCACAAAAAAAAGACCCACCAGTAAAATTAACTGGTGGGTCTTCAATGGTAGCGGGGACAGGACTCGAACCTATGTCCGTCTGCTGACGGATATGAGCCCGACTCACCCTCTATTAATATTTTGTTAGTACTTCTGAATGTATCCAAGCTCTTCCTCTACTCGACTTTAGTTGTTTTTCTCTGGACGTTGCCTCTGATTTTGATTCATAAAACTCTAAATAAACAACTATCCAAGGTCGATAACGAATTGTATATCCTTTTTTACCAAGCTCATTGTGAGATTTGAAACGTCCAATAAGATTTGATGTGTAGCCGATGTAAATCTTTTCGTATTTCTTCGAATACAAAACATAACAAAGATGTTCCATAACTTATTGATATAAAATAAGAAGGCTGCTCTTTCGAACAGCCTTCTTCAATGGTAGCGGGGACAGGACTCGAACCTATGTCCGTCTGCTGACGGATAT
>JBBEBO010000157.1:12431-80041 GCA_040882265.1 Brumimicrobium sp.
CTGCTCTTTCGAACAGCCTTCTTCAATGGTAGCGGGGACAGGACTCGAACCTATGACCTTCGGGTTATGAGCCCGACGAGCTACCAACTGCTCCACCCCGCACTATATTTTTGGTATTTTTTTGCATTTTTGAATCCGATTCGTTCATCAGATTTCCCTTTCGGGGTTGCAAATATAGTGATTTTATTGAAAAAAAACAAAAAAAAAACGGTATTCAATTTATCTAGAATGAAATAAGTATAACTCACTGAAAAACAACTCTATTTTTTTGTATAAAAATACGAGAAAACAGGTCTTTTAATAATAAATCAATTATATTTACACCATCTTTTTTAAATAATTTAAAACTTAACACTTTATGAATGCAAAAAGCACATTATTTTTAGCAGCCACAGTAATTACAGTACTAAATTTTTATAGTTGCTCAAAATACGAAGATGGCCCGAAGTTTTCTTTGAGAACAAAGAAGGCACGTTTAACGGGAGAATGGGAGGTTGTTAGAATTGGAAATGAATCTTTTCCTCAAAATGGATACTCTTTGGAAATGGTATTTGAAAAGGACGGCGATTTTGAGTATAAATATTCATATGATAACTATAGCTACACTTATAGTGGTGATTGGGCTTTTACAAGTGATAAAGAAAAAGTTGTTCTTTCAATTAATAATGGTGCTGGGGGTCAGACGCTTGAAATTCTTAGATTGAAAAATAATGAATTGTGGTTCGAAGATTCAAATAATGAAGAATGGAGGCTTGAGGCGCTGTAAATCTGTCTTGTAATGCCGAGAACGTACTCAATTAACTTCGAGGATAACTTCGCTAAAATTCTTTTTGACAAAAAGGTAAGTTTAGTTTTTTCAACATATCAAGCTGGTAGGTTGATGGTTTTAGGGAGCCTTGATGGTAATCATTTGCATCAAATACCCGTTGGTTTTAAAAAACCAATGGGAATTGCTATTTCTGATAATAAATTAGCCGTAGCAACTTTAGATAACTTATATTTTTTTTCAAATCGCGAAAATGTAGTAGATACAATTCGATTGAATGAAAAAAACTTTGATACCGTGTTTTTGCAACGTGCAAAATATGCAACGAGTACATTAGATGTTCATGACATTGAATTTGGAAAAGGTATTCTTTGGGGTGTAAACACCGTATTTTCTTGTATTTGTGTTTTTGATATCAACCACAATTTTATTCCTAAGTGGAAGCCTCCTTTTATTACTTCTTTAGTTCCAGAAGATCGTTGTCATTTGAATGGTATGGTTTTAGAAAACAACCTTCCCGTTTATGCCTCTATGTTGTCTTTAACCAATACTAAGGAAGGATGGAGAGAAAATATTACTGAAACAGGTGCGATATTAACAGTGCCTGAAGGTGAAGTTATGGCTGATGGCCTGTCTTTGCCTCACTCGTTGCTTTTAGATGGACCATATTTATACTTTCTTGAATCAGGAAAGGGCACATTGAATAGAATTCATAGGGAGACTAAGGAAATGGAAGTGATTCATGACTTTGAAAGGTTTGTGAGAGGAATGAAGAAGTTAGACAACCTTATTTTTATAGGATATTCAGCAGTTCGAAAGTCTTCTAAAACGTTTAGTTCTGTTCGTTTTGAAAATCCAACTGACAATGCAGGGGTATTAATTTATGACATTGATCTTGGTAAAGTTATTTCTCAATTAGAATACGAACAAGACGTTGAAGAAATTTATGATTTAAACTATTTCGACGGTTTTCTAAAGCCCGCAATTGTAAATGACAAACAAGAGGAATTCAATAATGTTATAACTTATCCAAAGAACGTATTTTGGAAAAAACCTGTTGAAAAATAACTGTTTTGTACATTAGGTTTAAAAACAGCTCAGTGTTTAGTGAATAATTCTAATTTCTTTTTTGTATCTTCAATTGATTAACAAATAATTTCAAGAAAATAGTATCTAAAAATGACAACTACAACAACCGGGATTCATTCTCCAGCTGACTTTACAGAAAAGTTTATAAACCAAACAAATCGTTCTGTTTTTTTAACTGGAAAAGCGGGTACAGGAAAAACCACCTTACTTAAAAAAATCATTGAATCTACTCATAAAAACACTGTTATCGTTGCTCCAACAGGAATCGCAGCACTAAATGCAGGCGGTGTTACAATTCACTCCTTTTTTCAACTGCCTTTTGGAGGATTTATCCCTGAAAATGGACAACCTCCATTTGTTTCAGAAAGAATTCAGTTAAATACCAAAGATACCTTGCAACGTCATTTTAAAATGAATGGAAAGCGTCAAGCTGTTTTGAGGAATATGGAGTTGTTAATTATAGACGAGGTAAGTATGTTACGCGCAGATTTACTTGATGCTATGGATTTTATGTTGAGAAAAGTTCGGCGAATAGACATTCCTTTTGGTGGGGTTCAGGTATTATATATTGGAGACTTACTACAGCTACCACCCATTATGAAAAGAGAAGAATGGCAAGTACTTAGAGAATATTACCAAGGAACATTCTTTTTTCATTCTCATGCTGTACAAAGTCAACCGCCTTTATACATTGAACTTGATAAAATTTATCGCCAAAATGACGAGCGTTTTATTGAAGTGCTGAATAATTTGAGAAACAATTTTATCTCTCCAAATGATGTTGAGACACTAAATAAATACGTACAGCCCAATTTCGATTCTTTAGAACATGAAGGGTATATTACACTTACAACACACAATGCAAAAGCTGAACGTATAAACGCTGAAGCACTTAAAGCCTTAAAGAATAGAAACCATAAATTTTACGCTAAAATTGAAGGAGAATTCCCAAAACACATGTATCCTATAAATGAGGAAATGGATTTAAAAATTGGATCTCAAGTGATGTTTATAAAAAATGATTTATCGCATGAAAAACTATACTTTAATGGTAAAATAGGAAAAATTATCAACCTTTCTAGAGATGAAATAAAAGTGCTTTTTCCTGAAGAAAATAGAATTATTGCTGTTGAAAAATATGTTTGGGAAAACGTAAAATTCTCACTTGATGAAAAGTCTGGGGAAATTCAAGAAGAAGTTATGGGCACGTTTGAACACTACCCACTTAAACTCGCATGGGCAATAACTGTTCACAAAAGTCAAGGACTTACATTTGACAAAGCTGTCTTAGATTTATCAAATGTTTTTGCCCCAGGTCAAGCCTATGTTGGATTGTCCAGACTACGCAGTTTGGATGGTTTAGTTCTATTAAGCCCAATTCAATTAAACGGGTTAAAAAACGATCAGCATGTAGTTAATTATGCTAAAAACAAAGCAGAAGAAAAAGTACTTAAAAATCAATTAGAAGTTGGAACGATGCATTTTATTCAAAGTCGGTTACAGCAAGCTTTTAATTGGGAGTATATGGTTAGCAAGTTTCTTTCGTTGGAAGCGTTACATAAAAACGCTGGGGAGCGAAGTGAAATGGGTAAAAATCGCATTTGGTTTGAAAAACAAGTGAAGGATTTATTTGAGACACTAGAACCCGCTCGAAAATTTCGAAATCAAATTCATAAAATCTGCCACGAATCAAATTTTAATATTGAACAAGTTCATGAACGGGTGCAAGCTGCCTATGAATATTTCATCCAAAAGTTAGAACCTGTTTTTAGAAGTAACCTCAAACATTTGATTCTGCTCGGGCGTAAAAATTCAACTAAAAATTATGTTGAAGACTTACAAGAACTCGATGATTTTATCACTGAGGTTATATTGCAACTTAAGCGAGCGCGTTTATTGGTGGAAAACATGTATAATGGTAAAGAACTGAGCAAAGAGAATATTTGGAACGAACAAATTAAAACCTTTAAAATGGCTAAAATTGCCATTGTAAAGAATGAAATTCGTGAAGAAAATCCGACAATTGAAGATTTTAGTGATGAAGATGTAATAGAAATAAAATCTTCTAAAAAAAAGAAAAAAAATAAGGAAAAGAAAAAGTCTACTTTTATCAAAACACTTGAATTATTTGAACAAGGCAAATCAATTCAAGAGATTGCCAATGAACGTGAATTAACAACGGCTACTATTTACGGTCACTTAGCACGATTAATCAAAGATGAAAAAATTGACATTACGCATGTTATGGATTCTGAACGTTTAGAAGAACTAAAGAAAACGCTCGGAAATGAACTTGAACATGGAATATCAGCTGCAAAGAAAAAAGTAGGAGAAGATGTTTCTTGGGAAGAACTGAAACTATATCATGCGAGTTTGATGCTATAATAGAATAACGAGGGTTAATTCTAAACCACCGAAACGGGATTTTTATCATCATCAATTGCAACCATCGTAAATGTACCATGAACTGCGCGTTCTCTTTTTTCAGAGTACATTTCTTCAACGAAAATGTCAACGCCTACAACGATACTACTTTTCCCCACTTTCTGAACATTCGCTACCAGTTCAACCAACGTTCCACTAGGAATTGGTTTTTTAAAATCGACGCGGTCAGAACTTACGGTTACAACTTTTTGTCTACTAAAACGAGTCGCGCAGATAAAGGAAACCTCATCCATTAATTGAAGCGCTGTTCCACCAAAAAGCGTATCGTAATGATTGGTTGTATTTGGAAATACTGCTTTAAAAATGCGCGTTTCTGCGTTTTTGATGCGCTCCTCTACTGATTTATTCTGTGTCATTTTTTTGATCTAATTCGTTAAACTCTTCTTCTTCGATAAATACTTTTCCTTTGACTTTTTTCCAAGTCATCCAAAGTAAAATACCGCTGATTATTGCCGTAATTGAAAGCCATAGTGCCAATATATGCTTACCGTAAATCCAGTTTCCTGTTGCAAACATTGTAGTGTAAACGAATATTGCGCCAACAACCATAGCCAAAATCCCTGCAGGAACGGTCCACGGTTGTTTTTTGTTTTCTATCGTTACGTTCTCAGCATTTGCTTTCTGAATCACCTTCTTCCATCCTGGTCCACCGGGCTGAATTTTTGTGTAGAAATCTCTCAGTTTTTGATCACTTTCTGGTTTAGTAAACAGAGCAACAGCTACCCAAGCTATTGTTGTAATCAACACAACGATAGGAAACATTGTCCAACTGGGGAAAATGCCTTGTATTTTTTCTCCCAACTCATTTGTTTCTCCAAAAAGTATCGTTCCAACGGCTGTAAAGTTGAATAAAATAGAAATGATCCCCGAAGAAAACATAGCTGTAATTTCGGACCATGCGTTTATTCTCCACCAAAACCAGCGCAGAATAAAAATCAGTCCTGTTCCTGCTCCAAACATTAAAATGATGTCGAACAGTTGTTTTGCATTATTCAAAAACAAAGCGAATGCCGCACTTGCAACCATCAAAACAACAGTCGATAATCGACCCACATTTACGAGTTCCTTTTCGCTAGCATTTTTATTGACTTGTTGTTTGTAAAAATCATTGACCACATATGAAGAACCCCAGTTCAAATGTGTTGAAATCGTTGACATGTATGCTGCTCCCAAAGAGGCTAAAACCAATCCTAGCAAACCACTTGGCAGCATCGTCAACATCGCAGAATAGGCCAAATCGTGTCCCAATTTTCCTTCTTCCACATTAGGAAATGCTGCTTGAATACTAGCAATATCAGGGAAAATAACAAGTGAAGCCAAAGCAACAATAATCCACGGCCACGGACGCAGCGCGTAGTGCATAATATTGAAGAAAAAAGTTGCGCCTACTGCATGGTTTTCATTTTTGGCGGCTAACATTCGCTGAGCGATATAACCTCCACCTCCAGGTTCTGCACCAGGATACCAAGCACTCCACCACTGCACAGCGAGTGGAATAATCAAAATTCCAATTAACGCTTCCTTGTTAGAGAAATCAGGCAGTAAATCAATCTTATTTTGAACATTCTCGTGCGTAATCATATTTGCTATCCCACCAACTTCTGGAAGGTTCACCAAATAGTAGGCTGCCCCAATGGATCCCGCCATGGCAACAAAAAACAGTAAAAAGTCGGTATAAATTACTCCTCGAAAACCGCCCAAAGCACTAAATGCAACTGTAATCGTTCCCGCAATTCCAACGGTTTGAAGTGGTGTGAGGCCGAGCATGATTTGGCCGATTTTAATTGCCGCAAGTGTAACTGCAGACATAGCCATAATATTAAACCCGATACCGAGATAAATGGAACGAAAACCTCTTAAAAAACGCGCAGGTTTTCCGCCATAGCGCAATTCATAAAACTCCATGTCTGTGGTAACATTGGACTTTCTCCAGAGTTTTGCATATACAAAAACCGTCAGTAACCCCGTCAAAAGGAACGCCCACCAAACCCAGTTTCCAGAAACACCATCATTTCGTACAATGTCGGTTACGAGGTTCGGCGTATCCGTAGAAAACGTAGTCGCCACCATAGAAAACCCGAGCAACCACCAAGGCATATTCCGTCCAGAAAGGAAATATTCTGCGCTATTTTTCCCAGATTTTCGAGAGACAATGATACCAATTGCCAGTACAATCCCAAAGAATGTAAAGATGACTGTTAAATCTAAACCGCTTAATTCCATCCGCAATTAAATATTGAGATTCAAAGAAACAAATAATATGTGGTTGCAAAATCTATTGAAAAGATTTTGTTTCAAGTTGGGGGTGTTAGTAAGTTGCGTAACCAATATGCCGGGTGAAATTATATCCCTAGCCAAATGTGGTGAAAAAATATAGCTTTTGGCTGGTAATAGATAAGACAAGCGCATTTGAATTTAAAGCTCTTTTTTGTTTTATTAAATCAAACCAAAGGTTCTTTTGCCACGGGGCCTGTCCCGGGAATACGGGATTAACCCGTGGTTAAAGAGGAATAAGGAAGATCTTATTTTGGCGCGACTTTTTGCTTCAAAAATCGTGACAAAATGCTCTCTTTTCGAGATTTCGTTTTTAAATGCGTTTGGCCTATAGTAATAGGTTATTCATTTACTTTTTAATTGAAAAACTCGAGTTTACGGCTCAAACTAATTACAAATACGGCTCAATATTAGGTGTTTTTGAGCTGAAAAAGACATATATTTGAGCTGTATTTAATATTTACTATTATGTCAAATCAGGAAAAAGTATTAGAAGTAGTAAAAAATTATCCTTTATTATCTTCATCAGAAATACATGAAAAACATGGCTTAGACATTAGTTTTGCTACAACCAAAAGGCTGCTTGCGAAGTTGGTTTTAGAAAATTTAATAGAATCTGAAGGAAAAGGAAAAGGCACGAAGTATAAAGTGTCTATAGCGTCTCAAATTATAAAGAAAGTCGATTTAGAAGAATATTATAAACAAGAAATTGACGAAAGAACAATTAAGCGCCAATTTGATTTTGAGTTAATCAATGATGTATTGCGAACAGTCAATCTTTTTAATGAAGAGGAATTGAAAAAACTAAACAGTCTACAAAATCAGTTTTCTTTAAAAAGCCAAGAGCTTTCCCAGTTTGAGTTCGAAAAAGAAATGGAGCGTTTAGCGATTGATTTAAGCTGGAAATCATCAGAAATAGAGGGAAACACCTATTCTCTTCTAGAAACAGAGCGTTTATTAAAAGAAAAAATAACTGCTGAAGGTAAAACCAAAGATGAAGCTACCATGCTGCTTAATCATAAGGATGCATTGGATTTTATTTTGCAAAACCCTGACTATTTAAAAGAGTTAACGGTAGCAAAGATTGAAAATATACATAGTGTTTTAGTTAAAGACCTTCAAATTGATCGGAACATTAGAAAACGAAGAGTCGGTATTTCAGGAACTAACTTCAAACCCATTGACAATGAATTTCAAATTAAAGAAGCGCTTCAAAGTATGTGCGATTTAGTGAACGCTAAAAGTAGTGTTTTTGAAAAATCCCTATTCATCATCGTTCTCATTTCTTATATACAACCTTTCAACGATGGAAACAAGAGAACAGCACGCATTGTGAGTAATGCCATTTTAATAGATAAAAACTTTTGCCCCATTTCTTTTAGAACCGTTGATTCTATAGAGTATAAAAAAGCGTTGTTGTTATTCTATGAGCAAAATAACATTTCTGCTTTTAAGGAGATCTTTATTGAGCAATTTGAATTTGCTGTGGATACTTATTTTTAGAATATTCTAATTAATAACCGCAACTACCCAATCATATCAAACCCAACATACTTAACCAAAGCCTCAGGAATCTTAACTCCCTCATCCGTCTGGTGATTCTCCAATAAAGCAGCAACAATTCTAGGCAACGCAAGCGCACTTCCATTCAAGGTATGGCAAAGTTGTGTTTTCTTATCTTCTCCTCTGAAACGCAGCTTTAATCTATTTGATTGGAACGTTTCAAACAAAGAAACTGAACTTACTTCCAACCAACGTTCTTGAGCAGCAGAGTATACTTCAAAATCATAGGTGATAGCTGAAGTAAAACCTAAATCTCCCCCACACAAACGCAAAACACGGTAGTGTAACCCTAATTTTTCTAAGAGTCCTTTTACGTGATCCACCATTTCTTCCAATGCTTTTTGAGAATTGTCTGGGTGTTCTATGCGAACTAGCTCCACTTTATCAAACTGATGTAGTCTGTTTAAACCACGAACATCTTTACCGTAAGATCCTGCTTCGCGACGAAAACATGGCGTATATCCCGTAATTTTTACTGAAAAGTCTTTATTTGGAAGAATAACATCGCGATACATATTCGTCAAAGGAACTTCTGCCGTTGGAATAAGGTACAAATCATCTTCCGTCACATGGTACATTTGTCCTTCCTTATCAGGAAGTTGTCCGGTTCCAATTCCACTTTCTTCGTTCACTACTAACGGCGGAATCACCTCTTCGTAACCCGCTTTTTCAGCTTCATCTAAGAAAAAGTTAATGAGTCCGCGCTGTAATTTAGCTCCTTTTCCTTTGTAGAAAGGGAAACCAGCACCCGTTACTTTAACGCCTATTTCAAAATCAATCAAGCCGTATTTATCAGCAAGTTCCCAATGAGGAATAGCATTTCCTTTGAACTGAACCTTCTCTCCTACTTCCTCAACTATTTCATTATCATCTTCTGATTTCCCAGAAGGAACAATGTCCTGCGGTACGTTTGGAATTTCGTACAGCTTATTTTGAATTTGGGTTTCAAGTTCGTTTACTTCTTGTTTTAAATCTTGCTCTTGCGTTTTTAAAACACCCGTTTTTTCTTTTGCTGCATTGGCTTCTTCCGTCTTCCCTTCACGAAAAAGCTGACCAATTTCTTTGGAAATTTTATTACTTTCAGATTGAACAGACTCCATCTCCGCTTTTTTAGCTCTCCACTGCTCGTCAAGTGATAAAATTGAATCTATCGTAGCGCTAACATCTATTCCGCGCTTTTTCAACCCTTCGACAATGACATCTCTATCCGTTCTAATTCTTGTAATTTCCAGCATGCTGTTTTTGTTTAAACGACAAATTTAAAAGTTCTTAACTAATAAGCTTGCTTACTATTAAAATAAAATGAACCTCAATTTATTCGACTGCCAAATCAATGACTTTTTAAGCGTTGATTAAGGGTAAAAGCTTTAATTCTGTAGAATATAACTATAGGGTTCTTTATAATTTTTTCAAGCTTAGTGTTATTGTTTCTTTTAACATTAAATCAATCCCACAAAATAAAAATACTTAGTGTACTCAATAACAAAATTTTATATTTTTTTAAAAATTGCTCATTTTTTTATTGTAAGTTTGTACTAACTTACTAAACATTGGTTTAACTAAAAAAACAAGACTTATGAAAAAGCTACTACTAGCACTGTTCTTAGGAACGATTATTTATGCACAGGGACAAGTGTGTACAATTGATTACTCGCAAACTTCTCCGGGAATTTACCCCGACACATTACCAACAGCAACCGTTGGAGATTTTTATGATACTGATATATCATTTCTTTTTCCAACTGATACGATGGGATTTGACTTCACTAATTTTCAGATCGTTTCTGTTAACCCACCTATGGGTCTTGATTGGGAATGTAGTAATGATGCAAATGGATGTAACTATGATCCGCAAGCTGATCCTTTTGGCTGCGCAAGAGTATGGGGAACACCACTCATACCTGGTCAATATACTGTTGAAATAGGTGTAATTGCTGATCTTACTATTCAATCTGGAAATGCTACAAGTTTTTTTGTGTATTTAGAAGTCCTTCCTTCACTTCAATCTAACGCTGGATTTTCAATGAATCCTGGGTTTGGCTGTGAGGACGCTACAGTAGATTTTACAAACAACAATCCAAGCGGAAATTATACACCAATACCCAATCAAACTCAAGGGTTTTTATATAGCTGGGATTTTGGCAATGGATCACAATCAACAGCTGAAAACCCAGGATCTCAGACCTATACTGGAGCTGGTGATTATTACGTTGATTATACTTGTATTATTGACACTTTTGGCTTCTTTTTGGACGGTATAACAATTAATAATGTTAGTTGTGATGATGCTATTGGATTTGGGGAACCTGATATTTATATTTATGTATACGATGGTGATGACAATTTAGTACATACTACTGAGAGTTCTCCAAATGATAATAATTTACCTCAAACACACTCCATGAATGTACAGTTAGATAACCCACCATATTATGTAATGGTATGGGATGATGATAGCGACAATTGGACTGGTACGGCTGATGATAATTGTGTCAATGGAAATGAAGGTTCTACAGCATCTGCAAACCTGTTACTACCTGCAATTGATAGTTATGGTACAACAACGCAGGTTGGTTCAAATGGAGGTTTGAATTTTACGTATGATATTAATAAACCAATAGTTGAAATAGACTTGACGGACACGCTGACTATATACAGTAATCCTCCTACACCTATAATTGATGTAGATCAAAATGGTCCAGTATTAAGTACAGATGATCTAGGGTATAGTTATCAATGGTACCTAGATGGGACACCAATTTCTGGTGAAACATCTACATCACATACTCCAACTACTCCTGGTTTATATACAGTTACTGCAGTTGATTCAAATGGATGTTTTTCGACTTCACAAGAATTTGATTATGATAATGTCGGTTTAGAGAAAATGGATTTATTAGGGTTTAATATGTATCCAAATCCTGCTTCTGATCAGGTGAAAATTGTATTTAATCCATCTGTAGAATTGGAAAGTGTTTCATTATTGGATTTGACAGGTCGTACTTTAATTAATGAAAGTAATATCGATAAAAATTCAATAGTATTAAATGTTGCTGATCAAACTAGCGGAGTTTATATTGTTGCACTTAAGGCGGTTTCAGGACAAGTTCATACTTCGAAGTTAGTGATTGAATAACTAGTAAGATAATTTGTTAAGAAGTGGAGAAATCGATCTTATTGATCTATTTCTCCATTTTTTTTTAAAATTCGCTGTTAAAAAAGGTTAACTGTGATAGTTACGTTTTCATAATCCACTACATTAGGAACAAAAAGTTGAAACGTATAGGTCTTAAATACATTGTAATTCTAACAAGCACGGCGCTTCTTGTTCTTGTAAGTTTACAACTTTATCAAGCAAAACAACTTTATAATCAAAAGTCAGAAGAATTCAATTCACACATAGACAATGTTTTATCAAAAGTTGCTATCCGCCATGAAAAAGCTTCTGACCTAAAAAGATATTCCTCGTTCTTCAACAAAGACTTCAGTGGGCAGTACAAAAAAGCGCTAAAACAAGAGTTTCAAAATTTAGTTCCAGTAAGGGAGTCTGTTTCTATTCGAGACACCACGATTCAAGAAGATGGTAGAGGTGTGAAATACCTGTATATAACAGGAAAATCTTACGATTCTTTAACTGATGTAACAGCAAATCATAGTGTTCTTGCAAGAGATATTAGTGAGCTAGGTACTTTAATTAAAATGGGTGCAGATGATAAAAAAAAGAATCAACCCGACTCAACAGACTTAGCATATCAACTTGATAAAAATGTTATTTCTAGCTTATTTAAAAAGTCTAAATATATTAACGAGATGATGGTGAGTGCATTTAGAACTGCAGATTTTCTGTCTCCATCTCAGCGAGTTGATTTAGCTTTTTTAGACTCAATGATTGCAAAGACATTTGAATATGAAAAGTTAGAAACCAAATACAATTATGCTATTCTAAATGAAGAATCAGAAATTGTAAACTTTCCGTCCTTTACAGACAAGTATAATATTGATATAGATACAACTAGGAGTAAATCAGTAAGACTTTATCCAGGCAATATTTTTGACGAAGAATTGACATTACATGTATCTTTTCCAAGTAAAGGGAGTATTTTATTTAATGAAATGTGGCTTACATTAACCGTGAGTATACTTTTAGTTATATTAGTTGTAATTTCTTTTTATGCAATGTTTAGAACCATTATATATCAACGTAGATTAGCGATAGTTAAAAGTGACTTTATAAGTAACATGACTCATGAATTTAAAACTCCAATAAGTACTATTTCGTTAGCTTGTGAAGCTATGAGGGATCAAGATATGACGAAAGAAGATGTTGAATCAATCAAGCCATATGTTAAAATGATTGATGAAGAAAATAAAAGATTGGGAGGTCTAGTAGAGCAAATTTTAAAAACGTCCGTGCTGGACAAAGGCGAACTTCAACTAAAAAGACAAAAACTTGAACTCAACGATATTGTAACAACGGCAGTACGTAAAGCTAAAATTAGAGTTCCTGAAAACAAAGGGAAAATTACGCTAAACCAAGCTCCAGGGATGCTTTATTTTGAAGGAGATGAAGTGCACACAACTAATTTAGTGTCAAATTTAATTGACAATGCAATAAAGTACAGTAAGAAAGAAGTTGATATCACTATAACAACTGAAAAAACAAACGATGAATACAAGCTGATTGTTGAGGATAAAGGCATAGGAATAAAAAATGAACACTTAGATAAAATATTTGATAAATTATATCGTGTACCTACTGGTAATATTCATAACGTAAAAGGATTTGGTTTAGGATTAAGTTACGTTAAAGCTATTGCCACAATGGAAGATTGGAGAATTAAGGTTAAAAGTAAATTTGGAGAAGGATCAACCTTCACACTAATAATCAATACAAATAAAAACAAAAAAAATGAGTGATAAAGTTAAAATTTTATTAGCTGAAGATGATAGTAATCTTGGATTGTTGTTAAACTCTTTTATCAAAGCCAAAGGGTTTGATGTTGACCTAGCTCATGATGGTAAGCAGGCACTAGAAAAGTTTAATAATCAAAACTATCAATTTATAATATTAGACGTAATGATGCCCGAAATGGATGGATTTACTGTTGCTAAAGAAGTAAGGAATGTTGATAAAAAAATACCTATTCTCTTTCTTACAGCTAAAACAATGAAAGAAGATAAATTAGAAGGATTTTCAATAGGAGCTGACGATTATCTAACAAAGCCTTTTAGTATGGAGGAGTTAGTTGCAAGGATTGAAGCAATCATTAAACGCTCTGAAATAAATAATTCGCCATTTCGAAAGGAATTTATTATTGGTAAATTTATTTTTGACCCTGAAAAAAGAACAATTTCCATAGATGAAAACGAAGAGCGTTTAACGACAAAAGAAAATCACTTACTTAAGTTACTTACTAAAAATAAAAATCAAGTGCTAGATCGTCAGGCAGCACTTCGAGCTATTTGGGGCGATGACAATTATTTTAATGGAAGAAGTATGGATGTTTACATTGCTAAACTGCGAAAAATTCTTAGGCAAGACGAATCTATTGAAATAATGAATGTTCACGGTAAAGGATTTAAGTTAATTGACAGAAACTAAGATAGTCTCTTATAGGGGTTCAATGCCTTTATTTAAAAGAGAATTCCCACATGGCATGAGATTTGGTGTTTTTAGATTATAATTTTAAAAACTATAATTATGATCGCGAAAAAAAATCCCAAATTCCAAGAGGGTAACAACCGTGGAATTTATTTTCAGTTAGGCATGCTAATAACTGGAACATCTCTTTTAATGGCTTTTACATGGAAAACCCCTGTGAACAAGAACTATAAATCAACTGATGAAAGAATTGCTGAAGTTCCAACTATTGAGGTAGTCAAAGAGAAAGTTGAAAAGCCAATTGAAATACCAAAAGTTGAAAAACAACAACCTCAAAAATCACCTGACCCAATAACTGTTAAAGCCCTTACAGCCTTTATTAACCCTATTGATAATAAAGATAAGAATGAAAAGGTTGATGTAAAACACAAACTAAACAAGGGTGATATAGTTGGTTTAGGTGGAGATATTGATGATCTCGGTGATCCACCAAAGCTTGATGAAGTTGTTAAATTTCCAGATAGAGAGGCTAAGTTTAATGGAAATTGGAAACAGTTTTTAAGCAAAAACGTTGTTTATCCAACTGCTTCTAAAGAATGGGGTGATCAAGGGGCTGTTCATGTATCTTTCGTAGTAGAAAAAGATGGCTCTGTTACAGATGTTGATGTTTTAAACAAAGAACGAGTAACAAAAGAATTGCAAGAAGAAGCAATAAGAGTGGTTAAATCTTCTCCAAACTGGGTTCCTGGAACTTTAAATGGAGAATATGTTCGTTCTTATGCTAATGTAAAGATTAACTTTATACTTGAGTAAGTGAACCCTTCTAGGTTTTAACTATTTTCGAGTAATATTAAAATAAAAAAGAGAGGTTTTCGACCTCTCTTTTTTTATTGAATAAATATTGATTTCTATTTGTTCACCACAACTCTTCTTGAACTTACCCCACTTGATGAGCTCACATTGACTGTATAAACACCATTGTTTAATTGTGAAACATCTATAGACGTATTTGTAGAGGCTTTGCTGATTTTAGACTCATAAACCACTTTGCCTAACATATCAACAATTGAAATACTTTGCTTTCCTCCAATGTTTTCAAAAGAAACATTTAATTCTTTAGCAACAGGGTTAGGAAAAACAGACAGTTCTGATAAATCACCATTATCGTTTAAGTCTGCCAACTTGTTTAATTCTAACAAGTCCCCTCCAGAAGCAAAAGCAACCCACAAACCAAATACAGAACCATCTTCATTAACAGCTGGATCGAAAAACCCAGAAGCAAGAACTGTGATTGCACTGTCTGCGAGCGCAGTTAAATCTGCTTCATAGGTATCAATAGTCGTTCCAGTTGAAATAACACTTAAAAGGTGTTCTTGTGGGTCAAGTTCTACATATCCTTGTGCCTCTCCATAACTAATAGATGTCGCCAAAGGTCCTTCTGGAACAAGTGTCTCTTCTACATCAACTGTAGGAGCATCAGTGGATCCATGATATATTAAAACGTCTACTTTCCCATTGTTTTCTGCTTCTTCTCGAGCAGCTTCAATTGGAATTAGTTCGAAAGGTGTATTTGGATCATAATTTCCAGAACCTATTATTCCACTTGCAACTACAATGTAGGTCTTACTGCTTTCTAGTAAGAAATCTTCGTCGTAAATCGCATCGCCAACACTTGCGCTATTCTCTGGCGCAACAGCTAAATTAAAAGACTCACCAGCTGGTGCATCCATAAATGCTGATGCTGTTCTAAATTCAAAGTTATTTAAAAGCGGTGTCGCTCCAGCATTTAAATATACATCAACTGCACTTGCGTCTTGTGCCGCTGAATTGTGGATTGCTTGTAAACGTGCAGGTGTAGTTGCTTCAGTTGGCAACAAGGTAACTGTACCATCTTCGGCCACAGCCATTAATCCAAAAAGCTCAGTTCCAACTGCTGATCCTGGATCTGCATAGCCTGTTGCTAAAACTGTAACTGATTCATCAGCAAATCCTGATAATGGAGCAGAAAACTGGCTTTCTACTACTGTGTTATCCATCAACCTCACCTGAATACTATAATCTAATGCAGGTAAATCGGAGTATCCTGTATCATCTCCAAACTCAAACCCTGGAACTAAAACGGATGCATTGTTAGCATCATAAACATTTACTTCTGGAGCATCGTAGGATGAATGAATAATATTAAGATCTGTATTGCCAGCAGTTGTTGATCCTTCTAGTCCAGCGTATGTACGTAAATCAAATTCTGTTGCTCCCGTTTCTGCTAATCCTCCAGATGCAACGATAACATAAGCTTGACCGTTATTTAAAGTGAAATTTTTCTCATAAAGTACAAGTGAATTATCCGTTGTTGGATCATAAGTTGCGTCATTAGATGCCGAGGGATCACAGACGTAGAGTGTAAATTGCATTCCAAAAGGAGCGTCAATATATGGACTCGCTTCTTGATAGGAAATGTCATCAAAAGCTACATTGTCATCTAAATATACATCAACTGTTCCAGCCATTGGATCTGGACAATTATGTATGGCTTGCACTCGTGCTTGACCTATAGCCATTGTACCAGCAAGTAAACTACTGATTAAAAGAGTAAAATTTTTCATTTTTTTTCATTTTAAGTTAATAATTAATTTCTAAACAATATAGGCTTTAAAAAGTTGATAGCCTAAGGGTTGAAAACACGCTTAAGTTATAAAAATGACAATTTAAAACAAAGTAAATGAAGAAATAATTTACCTTAATGGCAATATAATTCTGAAAGTTGTACCTCTATCTATTTCAGAATTTATTACTTTAAGATGTCCTTTGTGATATTCGTTGATAATTCTTTTTGCTAGAGATAAGCCCAAGCCCCACCCTCGTTTTTTAGTGGTATAGCCTGGTTGAAAAACACTTCGCTGTTGTCTTGGTGTCATTCCTTTACCGGTGTCGGTAATATCAATATAAACCTTTTCTTCAGAACTTGATATTTTAACGATCAACAACCCACTTCCCTCCATAGCATCAATTGCATTTTTACAAATGTTCTCAATCACCCATTCAAACAATGGTGGATTATGTGCTGTAATTATTTCATCTGTATCAGTTTCAAATCTAAGTTCGACCTTTTGCGGAAGACGTGTTTTTAAATATGATAGAAATAAACGTGTTGTTTTAACTATATCTGTTTTTTTCAATTGTGTTCCAGCACCAATCTTTGAAAACCTATCCGTAACCTGAGATAATCTCTTTACATCTTTATTCATCTCAAATGGAATACTTTTATCGATATCCATTTCTTCTAATAACTGAATCCAAGCCATTAGTGAAGAAATTGGAGTCCCTAATTGATGAGCCGTTTCTTTTGCCATACCAGCCCAAACCTGATTCTGTTCAGCTTTTCGGAATGTACTAAAAATGACATATCCGATAAAAACAAATAGTCCAATAATTAAAAATTGAATATAAGGGAAGTACTGAAGCTGTGTTAGTTCGGGGCTATTTGCATAATAAACAAAGTTTTGATTGTCTTCTGAAAACTGTATAGTAATTGGTTTATTGTCATTTGATAATTGATTTAACTTTTGCTCTAATTTGCCTGATTTGAGTTCTTCATCGTCTAAATTTGTGGCAATTATGTTTTTTCTGGTACTGTCTGTCAGAATAACGGGCACAAGATCTGCATTTTCAATCAATTCATTGTTAAAGGCATTAATTAGTGAGTCCCTCTCGTTCTCTAACCGTAATATATCTTTTGAATCATTGTAAAAATAGGTCATAAATAGCCCTTCATAAATTTCACTCGTGAAAGAAGGATTAATTTTTTCCCAGCTGTATGCCAATTTGACTAAAGAGTCTTCAAACTTTCTTTTGACTTCCTCTTCAGATAGGTTAGGGTTGTCTTTTTGAAAAGTTTTAATTGTGAAATCGAGGTTGATGTGTGTAGATACTTCATCATATTGATCGAGTACAATAACAGGAATATCATTGTTTCTGTTTATAATTTGTAATGGTAGATTGTAAGATTGTTGAGTATTTAAAGGCGAGGCCTTAGAAATCTCTTTGGTAGCAGCTACCCAAAGTTCCATTTCGGAGAGTTCTTTTTCCCGAAGTTCATCAAAGGAATTGTTGGTTAGTCTGACTAATTCCGCCCTCTTTTTAATGGCATCGGCCCATTGTGTAACTCTTCCACGTTCTCTCTGTGCTACCTTGGATACAATATTGTTGGATACAAACAATGATACCCCTACCAATACTAAGGCTAAGAACAGCAATACTATTTTCCATTTCTGCTTATTGGAGTATAATTTCATCAGGGATAAAAATACAATTATTTAAATAACGATTCATAAACGTTAATATTGAAGTCTGGTTAAGTTTTACTATAAATGAGCTTCATTTAAAAGTCAATGTTAGAAACACTGTTCCTTGGTAGTTCTGCATCTGCAATAGCGTATTGTTTAGGCTTTGTGTTAGAACAAATTTTTATTGGTTGAACCGTTCTTTTGAAATAATATATGCTTATACTTGAATAAGAATTATAAACATAAGTTAATATGATACGCGCAATTTTAATATTTCTTCCCTTATTTTTCGTCAATGGGCTCTTTTCTCAACAAATTAAAGCCTATCAATTGTACAATAGTAAAGGAAAGAAGATCTCTTTTGAGAAAATGAATTCATCACTTAAAGAAAAAGATATAATACTTTTCGGGGAGCTGCACAACAATCCGATTGCTCATTGGATGCAGTTAGAACTCACTAAAACTTTAAATAAAGAAGAAAAGATTACGCTTGGTGCAGAAATGTTAGAAAGTGATAATCAAGACGCATTAAACAAATATATCTCTAGCGAAATTGACCAAAAAGGGTTGGATACGCTAGCGAGGCTGTGGAGCAATTATAAAACTGACTACAAACCACTTGTTGATTACGCAAAATCAAATGATATAGATTTTATAGCGACTAACATTCCCAGAAGGTATGCTAGTTTAGTATACAAAAAATCATTTGAAGCGTTGGATAGCCTTTCAAATGAAGAAAAAGAATGGATTGCTCCACTACCTATTCTTTACGACCCTGAACTTTCTAGCTATAAAAAAATGTTAACAATGATGAGCGATCACGCCAACGAAAATTTCCCAAAAGCACAGGCTATAAAAGACGCTACAATGGCTCATTTTATATATGAAAATTTTAAAGAAAATAATTCATCTTTTCTTCATTTTAACGGAGCATACCACAGTGATAACTACGAAGGAATATATTGGTATTTGAAACAACTAAATGATGAATTAAATATTTCGACAATTACAACTGTTTCACAAAAAGATGTGTCTATTCTAGTAGATGAAAACAAAAACGTAGCTGATTTTATCCTTGTAGTAGATGAAGATATGACGACTACACATTAATTTTCTAATAACAAACCTTAAAGGTTAATGTTATTAAAGTGGTTAATTTAAGCTTTAAAGACATATGAAAATACCTGCATTTTTAAAGAAAGGAGATACTGTAGCAATTGTTGCTCCTGCCAAAGCCATTGAAAAGAAATATATTGATAATGCGAAGAATTTTTGGGAAGAGAAAGGCTTTAAGGTGAAAATTGGAACAAATTGTTCAGGAAAATCTAATTATTTTTCTGGAACAGATGCAGAACGTACTCAAGACCTTCAAACTGCTATTAACGATGAATCTGTTAAAGCTATAATCTGCGCCAGAGGAGGCTATGGGTGTGTGCGCATAGTTGACAGAATAAACTGGGCTTCTTTTTTGAATGATCCGAAGTGGATTGTTGGTTTTAGCGATATTACTGTTTTTCATCAGCGATTAGCAAAATTAAACATTGGCTCTTTACATGCTTCAATGCCTCTAAACTATATGGAGAACACATCTGAATCATTGTTGTCTATGGTTGATGTACTTAAAGGGAGTCAGACGAATTATCAATGGAAAAGCTCAACTAAAAACAAAAATGGTACAGTTACTGGTCAACTAATCGGAGGGAATATGGCTGTTTTAAACGGACTTATTGGAACTAACGAAATGCCTGATTATTGCGATAAAATACTGTTTTTGGAAGAAGTTGGTGAACACCTTTACAAGCTGGATCGAATGTTTTTTCAGTTGCAGAAGAGTGGTGTTTTGGATCAAATTCGCGGGTTAGTTCTAGGTGGTTTTACAAGTACAAAAGATACTGATGTTCCATTTGGCAAACCTTTTGAGGAAATCGTTAAAGAACATTTCCAGTATAAAAACATACCTTTAGCATTTGATTTTCCTGCAGGACATCAAATTGATAATCGAGCGCTTGTCTTTGGAGAAACCGTCCAATTCAAAGTTGATGATAATGAGTGCAGCTTAATTAGCTTGACTTGATGTTTTTTCATGTGAATGAGATTATAACTTTATATTTGTTTCATGGGTCATAAAAATCGAGTCATAGTTTCTGTTACAAATGATTTGTATACTGATCAACGCGTGCATAAAGTTTGTCTTTTTTTACATGAAAAAGGGCACGATGTTTTGCTTGTTGGAAGAAAACGGAGGAATTCAATTGATTTAGAAAGACGAGATTATAAAACTAAACGTATTAAGTTGCTTTTTGAAAAAGGCGCCTTATTTTATGCGTTTTACAACTTAAGACTCTTTGTATTCTTACTTTTTAATAAATCCGATGTTCTTTTAAGTAACGACCTCGATACATTACTCGCTAATTATTTAGCTTCAAAGGTTAAGGGTAGTAAGCTGGTGTATGATACCCACGAACTTTTCACGGAAGTTCCAGAATTAGTAAGCCGTCCAAAGGTTAGGAAAATTTGGTTAAAAATAGAAGGGTGGATATTTCCAAAACTAAAACATGTATACACTGTAAATCAATCAATTGCTGATATTTATATGAAGCGATACAACACCCACGTTAGTGTTGTAAGAAATGTTTCTCCAAAGTGGGAATCATCAAATATTTCTACAAAGAAGGAGCTTGGAATTCCAGAAAATAAAACCATTATTATACTTCAGGGAGCTGGAATAAATGTTGATCGTGGAGCTGAGGAAGCAATAGAAGCAATGAAAAGTGTTGATCATGCAGTTTTAATTATTGTAGGTGACGGTGATGTTGTTCCATCACTTAAGCAAAGTGTTAAAGCACAATCAATGGAAGACAAAGTTATTTTTTATGGTAAAAAACCATACAATAAGTTGATGGAATACACATTTCACGCTGATATTGGACTAACCCTCGATAAAGACACTAATCCCAATTACAAATATTCGCTTCCAAACAAGGTGTTTGATTACATACATGCAGAGACACCAATTATTTCCTCAAACCTTATTGAAATTAAACGAATAGTTGAACGACATGATGTAGGTATTGTTTTGGGTGAACACAGTTCTAAAGCTATCTCCAAGGCGATTAATAACTATATTGAACATCCAGATATACTACTGCAAAAAAAGAAAAATTGTAAAAAAGCAGCTAATGTAGAATGCTGGGAAAATGAAAAGAAAGTTTTAGAAGAAATTTATATGTCAATTTAGTCTTTTAATAACAGTATTTAACGCTTATAGGTTTATTTTAACTGTATTCTGCCTTATTTTCCATTATCTTCGTAACAATTAATGCAAAACAAAGAACTACATATTATTTCTTTTGATGTGCCATATCCGCCTAACTACGGAGGAGCATTTGATGTCTTCCATAGAATTAAAGCACTTCATAATGATGGTTATAAAATAACTTTACATTGTTTTGACTACGGTCGTGGAAAAGCTGCTGAATTAAATGAAATAACAAATAAAGTAATCTATTATCAACGCAAAAATAAGTTATTAAGCGCTGTTAAAAAAACACCTTTAATCGTTTCGTCAAGAGAAAATGATAAGCTTTTAACTAATTTATTAAAAGATAGTTGCCCTATATTATTTGAAGGACAACATTCAACAGCTTTTTTAAATCATGCACTTTTGAGAAACAGAACTAAGCTGGTTCGAATTCACAATGTTGAACACGAATATTACCAAGGTCTTTTTTCTAGTGAAAATAACCCTTTTCGAAAACAATATTTTAAAAACGCATCAAGACGGCTTAAGAAACATGAAAAGGAACTTTCTGCTGCACAACATTTACTGTGTATTACAGAAAAAGACACGCAATATTATCATGAAAAATTCGGAACAGCTTTCTACTTGCCTGTAGCTTTGCCATTTAATTTTTCCAAAAACATCCCAAAACTAGAAGATTATGCGCTTTTTCATGGTAATTTAAGTGTTCCCGAAAATGAATCAGCTGTACTTTGGATCTTAGAAAAATTAGCCAGTAAAACGAAATCAAAATTTATAATTGCAGGCAAATCACCTTCAAATAAGCTGTCTAAACATATAGAAAGTTATGACAATGTATCACTTTATAGTGATGTATCTGAACAGAAAATGGCGCAATTAAAGGCAAAAGCAAAAATTCATCTTCTAATTACATTTCAATCTACTGGGATCAAACTAAAGCTGTTAAATTCATTATGTGAAAGAGGAACAGTTATTTGTAATTCAACAATGGTAGAAGGAACAAATCTTTCAAAATTTACCGTTATTTGCAATCAACCTGAAGCTTTTCTTAATGCTATTGAAAACGAAGAGTTAAAACCAGTTAATGAAAAGGAGATTGAAGAACGACATAATTTCTTAAAGCAAAATTATAGTTATGATTTACACGTAGATATCATTAATAAAATACTTTGTCTATCTTCTGGTAAGATGCTTTAGTAAATTGTATTTTACAACCATTTAAATCAAGTATATAAACAGCTTTATTTAATCTAAAAATTTAGATATTTGTTTAGTTAAATTATAATAAATCACGTCTTCTTTAATGGCTTTTCTAAATGAATTTCATAGCTTGTTTTGGATATATATCTATTTGGGCTATATGAATGCAAAAGCAATAGTTATGGAAGAAGCAATTTGGCTTTGGAATAGGAAATTCATGAATAAATCGGGTTAAAACCTCTAGGATTTTTAATTGGTTATGAAAGACTGGGAGCGGGAGCTGATTTATATCAAAAAATTAAGAGGAAGCTAAAGGGATGACAAACAAATAGTTAAAATGTTGATACAAAATCAATTAGTAACTTTACAATATTGTCATAAGCCGCAAAAGAAAGTTCTTCGTGGGTATCAAAAACATCATGGTAGTGTTTATTGTGCCCCATTGTGTATATAAAGAAACTTGGCACACCTTCTTTATAAAAATAGTAGTGATCGCTGTTTTGGGTTTCTCCTCTCGATTTTACTTTTGTTAGATAGTTCTTTTCAGCATTAATTTCCTGCAGTTTTTCAAACGGTTCTTTCAGTTTTGAGCCATTTACAACTGTTATTCCTTCTTCTCCACTTCCCATGATATCTAAGTTCAACAAAAAGGCAATTTTTTTCATTTTTATAGATTTTTCCTCTACAAAATGTTTGGAGCCTAGTAAACCAGCTTCTTCTCCTGCAAAGGCAATAAAAAGTAAATTGTAATCAACTGGGTTTTCTCTGAAATAATCAGCCATAGAAATCAACATGGCTGTGCCACTTGCGTTATCGTTTGCGCCTGGGAAATACGCTTCAGTACCCATCCCCCCCAAATGGTCATAGTGAGCTGTAAAAACAATAGTTTTCGCTCGTTTCTTACCAGAAGGCAAATAGCCAGCAACATTTTTGCTTTCAAAGTTTTGAACGAATTTTGCTTCTATATCTAATTCAAAATTCATTTTTTCTTCCACAAATTCTTCTTTGAGGATAACGAAAGGAAAATTCATTTTTTCACGTCCAACAGACCATGTAAATTTTTGTGAAGTAGTGATCACAACGGGAGCTTTATTGGCTAAAAACGTTAATCCATAAAGCATTTCATTTTCTTTTTTTGAGCTAGTATTGCGCACATCAATAAAAAATGCGTTTGCATCGCTTGACTCAATTTTTCCAATTGCTTCTTTTATTTGTGTTGGGTCATCTAAAACACTTGTATCAATCGTAGGAGCAAAAATTAATTCTCCTTCAAAACCACCAGAGCTTGCATCAACTACAAAGTCTTTTCCCGCAGTTAAAGTTTTATCATTCAGCTTGACATCCATATTTCCTGGAAATGTATTGACATCAAACTTGAAGTGTTGAAAATAGGAGTCATCAAAATATGGTTGGAGTCCTGATTTTTTAAATTTTGAGGCTAAATAGTCACCAGCTTTGTTTACACCATTTTTTAGGTAACCACGGCCAAAAAGTGAATCGCTACAAAGCACTTCTGTAATTTCCATTGCTTTTTCGCGCTGGGTAATCCCCGCTGAAACAAAAAGAAAAGTGATCAAAAACAAATAAATTTTAATCAGCATATCTACGATCGATTATTTTAACAAACTCTTCAACTATTGGACTTTCAGCGTCCCAACTTTGTTCAGCAGCAATTTCACTTAATTGATAACGTGCATTTTCATTGCTTTCTTGATTATCCAAAATGTCAATTGCTTTGTTAAACAACTCACTATTTCCAGCAAAAAGTTCTGATATAAATTGTAATTTATCGTTTAGCCCAATGGATCCCTTTAAAGAGTTGATTTTAGCCGAACCCAGTTTCCCCATTAACGAATCGTCGTGAACTTGAGTAAACCGTTCAAAAAATGAACTAATTTCAGGGTCTTCTATATTTTTAGTTTCAGGCACTTCTTTTTTGTTGTTTTCATTCTTCGCTTTTTCTACCTGTTTTTCCTGAACGTTATTGGTTATGTTGTTTTCTTCTGCCTCTAAATTTGATTTCTGATCTTTATTACCTGTTGTTTGAGGTGCGTCTTCATCACTCGAAAAATCAAATGCTATTTCACCTACAACCTCTTTTTGAGGCTTTGGAGTCGGTTTTTCTTCTTTTTTAGAAGAATTTCCCTCTGCTTCCACTTCCTTTACGGGTGGAATTACTTGTTCTTTTTTGCTTTCTTTCTTGGAATAAACGTTTGCTTCTTTGGCTTTATAATTTAATACAATCGCACGTTCGTAAAGCCTGCGCGACAATGTTTCAAATTCAATTAACTCGTCTTCAGACAAATCTCCTTTAGACAATTGGTCGCTTAAAGCTTTTAGACGGTTTGTAATTTCCTGATGTGAATGAAATGCCGACATAATAAATTATTCATGTTATTTTGTAAATACCAAAGTTAAGACTCTTTTTAATATAGTCAGAAAGAGGAAAGTTAAAAGTTTGCAAATAAAAAAGAGGGTACCCATTTTCAGGACGAGACAACCTTTTGTTTGCCTATTATGGTGTTATAATCCATTGTAAATACAACCAAGCAACTTAAATAACTATTTTTCGTATATTTGAATAAATATCAGTAAGATGGTAAAATTGATTCAAGAAAATAGAGATGAATTGCAAAGGCTTTGTGAAAAGTACGATATTAAGACTATGTATTTGTTCGGTTCAGCCACATCAGATAAATTCAAAGATTCAAGTGATGTAGATATACTAATATCTTTTCAAGAAATTCCTTTCGATAAATACACTGACAATTACTTCGAGCTACACGTAGAACTCGAGAAGTTATTTAATCGCAAGGTAGATCTTGTGACAGAGCGCTCCCTATCCAATCCATATTTTATACAGAGCGTAGAAAAATCGAAGCAATTGTTATATGCTGCATAATGTAAAAATGTATTTATCAGACATTTCGAATTCAATTGAATCGATCTATGAATATCTCGGCGAAGAAAGAGATTTTAATAAATATGAATCGAATAAACTTCTTCGTCGTGCTGTAGAGAGAGAATTGGAGATTATTGGAGAAGCAGTAAATCGTTTACTAAAATTGGACTCGAGCATTGTCATTTCTGATGCGCGAAGAATTGTAAGCCTACGCAATTGGGTTATACATGCTTATGACAATGTCGATAATGTAATTATTTGGGGAATAATAAATAAAGATCTGCCTATGCTTGAAAAACAAGTCAAAAAGTTACTCAAAGAATAGGGCTAATAAGATAACTTCCGCCGTTAGGAGCATTGGTTCATCAGCAATAAGCTATCGAGCCGCTACTAAAACGTCATGGACTCGATAGCTTTGCAAAACGATGATAGTTTGACATAATTACCCCGTCTTACCCTCTTAAAATCTCAACATCTATCTACAAAGTCCCTCTCAACCCTTGTTCACGTTCGATTGACTCAAACAAAGCTTTAAAGTTCCCTGCGCCAAATCCTCTCGCTCCCATTCGTTGAATGATTTCAAAAAACAACGTTGGACGATCTTCAACTGGTTTAGTAAATATTTGAAGCAAGTATCCTTCTTCGTCAGCATCAACCATGATGCCAAGCTTTTGAATTGCATTAATATCTTCTTGAAGCTCATGATCATGTGCTCCTAAACGCTCTGGAATTTCATCATAATACGTCTGTGGTGGAACAGATAAAAACTCTACTCCACGATTTCTCAAGTCCGAAACAGTTTTTATGATATCGTCTGTGGCAACTGCGATATGTTGTACACCTGATCCTTCATAATAATCGAGATATTCTTCAATTTGAGATTTTTTCTTTCCTTTTGCTGGTTCGTTGATAGGGAATTTAATTCTTCCGTTTCCATTCGACATCACTTTCGACATCAAAGCAGAGTACTCTGTGTGAATTTGTTTATCGTCAAACGAAAGAAAGTTTTCGAATCCCATAACATCTTCATACCATTTTACCCAAGTATCCATTTGATTCCAACCTACGTTACCTACCATGTGGTCGATAAACTTTAAACCAACAGGCTCTGGGTTGTAATCTGATTCCCATTTTACATATCCTGGTAAAAAGTCGCCGTTGTAATTTTTACGCTCTACAAACATGTGAACCGTTTCACCATACGTGTAAATTCCAGCGCGAACAACTTCACCATTTTCATCTTTTTCAACAGTTGGTTCCATGTAAGATTTTGCTCCACGTTTTGTTGTTTCTTCATAAGCTAAGCGAGCATCTTCAACCCACAAAGCGACAACTTTCACACCATCACCGTGTTTTTTCACGTGTTCTCCAATTGGAGATTCTGAGTTAAGTGCTGTCGTTAAAACAATGCGGATTTTATCTTGCTTTAAAACATAAGAAGCACGATCTCTCACACCTGTTTCCAATCCAGCATAAGCATGTGATTGAAAACCGAAAGCTGTTTTATAAAAATGTGCTGCTTGCTTTGCATTTCCTACATAAAACTCAACATAATCCGTTCCTAAAAGCGGTAAAAAATCTTGAGCTCCTTCAAATATCTTCTCTAATCCGTATTCTACATTTTTTACTTGTTTTGCCATACCTTTTAATTTTTTTGAATCTAATCAATTCTGTTTTTGTCAATTTTTATTATTCTTCCAACCAAGATTTAAAATAATCTTTGTCAGCGATATCTAACGCTGTTTGTGTAAGTCTTAACGGTTTAAACGTATCCACCATTACTGCCAATTCTCCCGTTTCTTTTTTTCCGATACTTTTCTCCATAGCTCCTGGGTGCGGTCCGTGAGGGATTCCCGCTGGGTGCAATGAAATATATCCTTTCTCGACGTGATTTCTCGACATAAAATCTCCATCCACATAATAAAGCACCTCATCAGAATCAATATTACTGTGATTATAAGGTGCGGGAACTGCTTCAGGATGGTAATCATAAAGTCTCGGACAGAATGAACAAACTACGTAGTTATGCGCTTCAAACGTTTGATGTACGGGTGGTGGCTGGTGTACTCTACCTGTTATTGGTTCGAAATCCTTTATGTTAAATGCATAAGGGAAATTATATCCATCCCAACCTACCACATCAAAAGGATGCGAAGCATAAGTGATTTGGTGCAATTCATTTTCTTTTTTGATTTTAATCAAAAACTCCCCTTTTTCATCGTGCGTTTCAAGTTTTTCGGGAGTTCTCAAATCGCGCTCACAAAATGGCGCGTGTTCCATCAATTGCCCAAAGTTATTTCTATAACGCTTTGGAGTTAAAATTGGCGAAAATGATTCTACAATAAATAACCTGTTACTTTCTGTGTCAAATAAAATCTGATAGATAATCCCTCTTGGAACAACTAAATAGTCACCGGGACCAAATTTTATGTTTCCAAGCATCGTTCTTAATGTTCCCGTTCCCTGATGCACAAAAATCATTTCATCAGCATCAGCATTTTTATAGAAATAATCTTTTAATGAATCTTTCGGTGCAGATAGAACAATGTTGAGGTCATTATTAAATAAGACCGTTTTTCTACTTTCTAAAAAATCTTTTTCAGGTTTAACTTGAAACCCGTTAAGCATTTGACTTGTGATGTTTTTATTTACCGCCGCCTTTGGTGTGAGGTCTATACTTTTACCAATCGTTTTCACCTGAGTAGGGCGGTGTACATGATACATCAGCGAAGCCATACCGCTGAAACCTTCAGTTCCAAACAGCTGCTCGTAGTAATATCCACCATCCTCTTTTTTAAAAGTGGTGTGTCTTTTATGTGGAATTTTACCAAGTTTTGAATAAAATGGCATAAATAATATTTTTATATGTGAATAATTCTTTCCTGAGCTTTTTTACGCCAGGGTCATTCGGGATTGCGTTTTAAAAGACGCTTTGTTTTTTTACCAATACTACCGTATGTATTCATAAATAAAATCTGTTTCCTACAAATATAAAAATTTGAGAGCGGTTTACGAACAATATTGATATACTTTATCAAGTCATTATGACAAAAGTCAGTTCTAAGTATGGCTATTTTGCAATTGCAATTGTCAATAGGCTGATTTCAATTTCAGGAATTACTTCTTTAATTGTTCTCGCAGCAGATTCTAAAGTTGATCCAGTTGTGAGTACATCATCAACGATTGCTACGTGTTTGTATTTACTTAGATCGTTTACATTGGCTTTAAATATAGACTTTACATTATCCCAACGTTCAAAACGATTCTTTTTAGTTTGTGAATCGTGATGCTTCTTTCTTTGTATTCCCACAATAATTGGAATTTCAAGCACATTGCTAACTCCTTGAGCGATCAATAAACTCTGATTGTAACCTCTTATAAATCCTTTTTTAGAATGAAGGGGGATTGGGATTAAAGCATCAATGTTCTTGTATTTAGACTTATCTTTAATTCGCTTGCCAATAATTTCACCCATATATATACCAAGTTCCTTTCCCTCTTTGTATTTAATGGTATGTAAGATCGTTTGAGTTGAATTTCCCTTTTCAAAAAACAAACATGCAAATACATTTTCAATTTTCACTCTTCCCCAAAATAATTCATCTGCAATTGTTTGATTTTCATACTTTTCATAATCAGTGAAATGTATTTTTTCAAAGCAACTAAAACAAAAATGAGGTTGCGTTTCTGGAAGTTCGACTCCGCAAATTAAACATGGTTTCGGATAGATCAGTGAAAGAAATCCATCCATACTTTTCTTTAAATTCGTATGCGCCTTTCTCAGCTTCATTTTGCGTTTGATTTTAGGTTTATTCAACAATAATTTGTTCGTAACATCGGTAGAATATTTTTTATTTAAGGTAAATTATAGCTTAATTTTATAGGACGTTCTTCTAAAGTGCTGATTGTACAAGATGTCGGATAAGATACTGATATTTATCGATAAAACAATATTAAATTACTGTGAATATCTTTTTAATTGATGTTAATAATGTCCTCGATGACCATCAGTCAAGGCGTTAAAAATTTTATCCACATTCTAAATTTAGAATTGTGAATTTCTTTAGTTGTGAGTGAGCAAATAATTGACAATTTTTGTAGAGCTCAAATGAGGGTTTCGATTTGCTAAATGAAGAAACTTTTTTCAAATCTGAGCAATTAACAAGAAGGACTGGGAGAGTTGATTTTTGAATGAAAAAAGTGTAGAGAAGACTACACATGATAATATATTATTGCACAATAAAAAAAGGTTAAAAAATGGCACAAAACGAACCAATCTTAGAGGAAAACAAGAACAGATTTGTACTGTTCCCAATTAAACATGATGACATCTGGGCATTCTACAAAAAAGCGGAAGCAAGCTTTTGGACAGCAGAAGAAATAGATCTATCACCAGACTTAGTCGATTGGGAAAACAAATTAAATGATGATGAACGTTATTTTGTAAAACATGTACTGGCTTTCTTTGCCGCTTCGGATGGAATTGTTAATGAAAATTTAGCTGAAAACTTCGTGGCTGAAGTACAATACACAGAAGCAAAATTTTTCTATGGTTTCCAAATTGCAATGGAAAACATTCATTCGGAAACATACTCTTTGTTAATTGACACTTATATCAAAAACAATGAAGAAAAGAACGAGCTTTTTAATGCTATTGACACAATGGAGTGTGTTAAGAAAAAGGCAGATTGGGCGCTTCGTTGGATAGATGAAGGTAACTTCGCAGAGCGTTTGATTGCTTTTGCTGCAGTTGAAGGAATCTTTTTCTCAGGGTCTTTTTGTTCAATCTTCTGGCTGAAGAAAAGAGGCTTGATGCCAGGTCTTTCTTTCTCAAATGAATTGATTTCAAGAGATGAAGGATTGCATTGTGATTTTGCGTGTCTATTATACAACAATCACTTAAATAATAAGCTTTCAGAAGAAAAAGTGAGAAGTATCATTTTAGACGCTGTTGTAATTGAAAAAGAATTTATCCTTGAGGCATTACCAGTTCGTTTAATTGGAATGAATTCAGAATTGATGTCTCAATATATCGAATTTGTTGCTGATAGACTGTTAATGGAGCTAGGATGTAAAAAAGAATATAACGCTACAAACCCATTCGACTTTATGGACATGATTTCTATAGAAGGAAAAACTAATTTCTTCGAAAAACGTGTTGCAGAATACCAGAAAGCAGGAGTGATGGGAGATAATGAAGATAAGTCATTTAGCACAGATGAGGACTTTTAGTATCAGAAAATTAGTTAAGGAAACCAGTAGTATAAACCCAATAAAAAAACTTACATGTACGTAATCAAAAGAGACGGCAGAAAAGAGCCAGTAAAATTCGACAAAATAACCGCAAGAATAGTGAAGATGTGCTACGGATTAGATCCGCTAGTATCACCTGAAAGTGTTGCAATGAAAGTAATTGAAGGAATCTATGACGGTGTGACAACTATCGTTTTAGATAACCTTGCTGCTGAAGTAGCTGCTTCAAAAACAATTGAACACCCAGATTATGCGTTACTAGCTTCGCGTATCTCGGTTTCGAATTTGCACAAAAACACGAAAAAAACGTTTTCTGAAACAATGGAAGACCTTTATCGTTATATCGACCCAAAAACAGGTAAAAATGCAGCTTTGTTAGCAGACGATGTATACGACATCATTAAGGAAAACAGTGAACGTCTCGATTCTAGCATTATTTATGATCGTGATTTTAGATATGATTACTTTGGTTTTAAAACATTAGAGCGTTCTTATTTACTGAAATTAGATGGAGAAATAGCTGAACGTCCTCAACATATGTTGATGCGTGTTTCTGTTGGTATTCACAAAGATGATATCGATTCAGTGATCAAGACATACAACCTTATGTCAGAAGGTTGGTTTACACATGCTACTCCAACTTTGTTTAATGCTGGAACACCAAAACCTCAGATGTCTTCTTGTTTCTTACTAACAATGAAAGAAGATAGCATTGAAGGAATTTATGATACGCTTTCAAGCTGTGCTAAAATATCTCAATCTGCTGGCGGAATAGGATTGGCTCTGCACGATATTCGTGCAAAAGGATCTTATATACGTGGAACAAACGGTACTTCGAACGGGATTGTACCAATGCTGCGCGTGTTTAATGATACTGCAAGATATGTTGATCAAGGTGGAGGAAAACGTAAAGGTTCTTTCGCAATGTACCTCGAACCATGGCACGCGGATGTGTTTGACTTCCTAGAAATGAAGAAAAACCACGGTAAAGAAGAAAACAGAGCACGTGATTTATTTTACGCACTTTGGATTCCAGATTTATTTATGCAACGTGTTGAAGAAAACGGGGAATGGACGTTAATGTGTCCTAACGAGTGTCCAGGTTTATCTGATGCATACGGGGAAGAGTTTGAAGCGCTTTATACGAAATATGAAAAAGAAGGAAAAGGAAGAAAAACAATTAAAGCACAAGAGCTTTGGTTTAAAGTTTTGGAATCTCAAATTGAGACAGGAACTCCTTACATGCTTTATAAAGATGCAGCAAACAAGAAATCAAATCAAAAGAATTTAGGTACGATTAAATCGTCCAATTTATGTACTGAAATTATTGAGTACACTGCACCTGATGAGGTAGCTGTTTGTAATTTGGCATCATTAGCCCTTCCAAAATATGTAACAGAAGATGGTTTTGATTACGATAAATTGTTTGAAGTTACATATCAAGCAACTGTAAACTTAAACAGAATCATTGATGGAAATTATTACCCTGTAGATGAGGCGAAAAATTCAAATATGCGTCACCGTCCAATCGGATTAGGTGTACAAGGGTTGGCTGATACATATATTTTAATGAGAATGCCTTTTGATTCTCCAGAAGCACAAAAGTTAAACAAAGAAATTTTTGAAACAATCTATTATGCTGCAATGACAGCATCTAAAGACTTGGCTAAAGTAGAAGGTCCATACGAAACTTGGAAAGGTTCTCCTGTTTCTGAAGGAGTTTTCCAGTTCGATATGTGGGATGTTACTCCTTCTGATCGTTGGGAGTGGGATATACTGAGAGATGAAGTTAAAGAACACGGTGTTCGTAACTCATTGCTACTTGCTCCAATGCCGACGGCATCTACAGCTCAAATTTTAGGAAATAACGAATGTTTTGAGCCATATACGTCAAACGTTTATACAAGACGCGTACTTTCAGGTGAGTTTATTATCGTAAACAAGCACTTGTTACGTGACTTGGTAAAAGAAGGTTTATGGAACAACAATATGCGTCAAAAATTAATGGCTGCAAATGGTTCAGTTCAAGATATACCAGAAATTCCACAACACATAAAAGACCTTTATAAAACAGCCTGGGAATTGTCTCAAAAAGCGATTATTGAGCAAGCTGCAGATCGCGGAGCTTATATTTGTCAATCACAATCGTTAAATATTTTCATGGAAAATGCAAACTTTGGTAAGTTGACATCAATGCATTTCTACGGTTGGAAAAAAGGACTTAAAACAGGAATGTACTATTTAAGAACGAAAGCCGCTACTAATGCAATTCAGTTTACTGTTGATAAATCAATAACTGAAAAAGGTAAAGAAGAAGATGCTCCAATGACAACAGAAGAAATCCAATCACAGGTTTCTTGCTCATTGGATGATCCAGATGACTGCGAAATGTGTAGTGGTTAATAATTGTGCCGTTTTTATTGCACTACTCAAACAGAAACACGTCTCGAAAGGGACGTGTTTTTTGTTGGTGTAATAAGTGTTTTGAAACACTATTGTCTGAGATAAATTGGGTCCTCTCATTTCATTCAAGGTTGTAGGATATACTGTAGGGACGAACGGCTGTTCGTCCCTACTTGATATAAAAATCACGCAATACACGCCCTACACAAAGTGCCGACGGATTCGGTAAATTCGTCACTGGTTACTACAAAATTTGTCATTAAAAAAAGTCACCATCTTCTCAATTGCCCTTCCCCGATGACTCATTCTATTTTTTTCATCCATCGACATTTCGGCAAATGTTCTACCACAGTTTTCAGGTTCAAAGATTGGGTCATAGCCGAAGCCATCATTTCCAACTCTTTTATTGCGAATTTCTCCATTTACAATTCCTTCAAAGAAATGTGTTTCATCATCTAAAAGAAGTGCAACAACCGTTCTAAAATTTGCCTTTCTACTGGGTTGATCTTTTAACTTTTGAAGTACTAAATCCATGTTTTTTTCGCTATTTTTCTCCGGCCCAGCATATCGTGCACTATAAACTCCTGGCTCACCATTTAGCGCATCAATTTCTAGTCCAGTGTCATCAGCAAAGCAATTCACTCTGTATTTGTCACGAACATATTTTGCCTTCTGCAAAGCATTTCCTTGTAAATCTGGTTGGGTTTCAGGTATTTCATCAGTACATCCAATCTCTGAAAGTGTTTTAACCACAACGTGTGAAGGTAGTAACGATTGAATCTCTTTTGCTTTATTTGCGTTTTGAGTGGCAAAGACTAACGTAATTGTTTCTTTTGACATGAGATGTTTTTTACGAAATTAAAAATTACAGTTGAATTAAAAAGATTTAGTAGAGGAGGCATGGAAAAACTATTATTTAAATAATGCCAAATAGTTATTTAAGTTAGCTTCAACGCTGAATTTTTCTTTAACAGTATTCTTTCCTTTTAATCCAATTGATTTTCTAAGTGACTTATCCTTGATTAATTGTCTTAAAGTTTTTTCCCATTCTTCAACAGTATTACACAAAAAACCATTATTTCCATGAGAAATAATTTCTTTGTTAACCCCAACTGGTGAAGCGATTGTTGGAATTTCCAACGCCATGTACTGTAGAGCTTTAAACCCACATTTGCCTTTTGACCAAACATCTTCCTCTAAAGGCATAATTCCGATATTTATTTCAGCTAAATCTTGAATCTCCGTTTCCTTTTGCCATTTGACAAAGTGCAATGATTTTAATTTATAGTTGGGCGCTTCATTAGATATAACACGAAATTCAAATTTGTGTTCTTTTTCAAGCTTTGTGATAATTGGTACAATAAAATCTAAGTAACGCATGGTTGTATGGGTTCCAGTCCATCCAATTGTCAATAGTGGTTTTTCTTGATTTGTTGAAAGATTGTGGTGATTAACTAAATCAATAGTTGTTGGAATTACTTTTACATTGGAGTTAAATTGTTTAGCATAATCTGCTAAATATTCATTTCCTGCTGTAATTTGATGTGCCCATTTGATACAATATTTTATTTTCCAGTAAGCTTTCAATCTATTGTATTTAGCATTTATAGCACTGAAGTTGGGAAGCCAAATTGCATCATCAAAATCGTAAATGTATTTTACACCTAAAACTTTTGACAAGACCCATTCAAAAACAGGTGGCCCTAAATGAGCTGTTTCTCGGTGAATAAAAACGTAATCGGCTTTTTTAATATGAAAAAGCAGAGCCCAACGTCGAAGGAAACTATTAAGAATTCCAACTATTTTATAAAGGGTGTTTCCTTTAGTATATAGCGTTTTCCAGATTTTTTCGTTAAGAAAAGCGTAAAAACTTACTTCATAGCCCTCTTTTTCGAACGATTCAATATATTGTTCAAATCTAAATCGTTGTGAGGGAGCTTCGCCTTTTGGATATGGAGCCAGTATGTAAATTTTTTTACTCACCTGACGAATATAGCGTAAACTAAGGGAAAATTTATACTTAAATAAAGGATTTGTTTATTCTATAGATGAAATAATCTTTTTTAGACTAAACAAGAAAGTCTATCTCGTCAAATCGCTGACTTATTTCATCTAAAGTGTCATATATTTCATTTAGATCAAAAGTAGTGACCAACTTAGTTCGATAAGGCTTAAAGTGAGGAATACCTTTGAAATAATTAGTGTAATGTCGTTTCATTTCAACTAATGCTAGTTTTTCTCCTTTCCATTTTATACTCATATCTAAATGCCTACGAGTAACGTCTATTCGTTGTTGAAGTGTTGGCTTTGGTAAATGTTCACCGGTTTTATAATAGTGTTTAATTTCATTAAAAACCCATGGGTAACCAATACTAGCTCGTCCAATCATAAGCCCATCTACACCATATTTATTTTTGTATTCAACAGCTTTTTCAGGTGAGTCAATGTCACCGTTACCAAATACAGGAATGTGCATTCTTGGATTGTTTTTCACTTCTGAAATCAAGCTCCAGTCTGCTTCACCTTTATACATTTGTTTGCGTGTACGCCCATGGATTGAAATCGCCTCTATCCCTACATCTTGTAGGCGCTCAGCTACTTCAACAATGTACTTTGTGTTTTCATCCCATCCCAAACGAGTTTTTACAGTAACAGGAAGCTTAGTGCTTTTTACTATTGCTGCAGTCATTCTAACCATTTTAGGGATATCTTGTAAAATTCCCGCACCAGAACCTTTACAAGCTACTTTTTTTACGGGACAACCGTAGTTGATATCAATAATGTCTGGATTCGTTTTTTCGGTGATTTCAGTTGCTTGCTTCATACTTTCGATATCATTACCGAAAATTTGAATGCCTACAGGTCTTTCATATTCAAAAATATCAAGTTTTTGAACACTTTTTACGGCATCACGAATCAATCCTTCAGAGGAGATGAACTCTGTGTACATCAAGTCTGCACCATTTTCTTTACACAAAGCACGAAATGGCGGATCACTCACATCTTCCATCGGTGCAAGCAATAAAGGAAAATCTCCTAATTCTATGTTGCGTATTTTTGTCAATCTACTTTACTGAAAAGTGTGTACAAAAGTACGGCTTAGTATGAGAACAACAAAAAATAATTTGAGTAGCCTTTTTTACATTGCTTTCGTAAACAGGTTAGTCGTTACAATACAAGCTTAATTCCTGCGTTTTAAGTTTGTTATGAAAACTATCTCATTTATTATTTTCTTTATTCCGTTTTTTGTGTTAGCTCAACAGCGTATAGGATTTGATGTGAGTTACAGACAAATGGGTATTAATTCGACATTAAGTTATCACAAGGTTTTTGCAGAAAACTGGTTAATATCAGGAGCACTTACTTATGGACAAAAAGGTAGATATATAGCTGATTACCGAGATTATGACCTTAGCAAAACAACGTTCTTTTCACCTTGGAATGAGGTGAATGAACCAATTATATCGAATGGTTCAGAATACCATCTAAAAAACTATTCTGTAAAAAATAAAGCCTTATCTGTTCAAATAGGAATTGGTTATTTCCACAGCTTTAATGTTCAGCATGGACTTCGGGGACACATTTTAGCGCAGTATGGTCAAGCTTTTAACCGAATAAATGGCACTTATGACGCTAGTGATCAAAGTTACAACAAACATAGATTAACAAAAACAAATCATTCCATAGCAGCCGTAAGCGCCGAATTATATCATACGATTCAAGTGTGGCAAAAATTCACGTTCTTTTATGGACTGAAAGCACCATATTATTTCTCGATTGATAAAAGTCGATTTAACCCAACAAGAAAAGACGACAATTTTTATGGAATTGAACCTGAATTGAGTTTGGGAATAACTTATTTAATCGGAGATTGCTAATGCTTCACACATTTTATGTCAATTAAAGGCGTTGACACCTAAAAAATAGATTCTTCTTTCTATTTTTGTCCAAAATTGAATAAGTCATGTACAGAACGCATAATTGTGGAGAATTAAGAATTTCGAATGTTGGAAATACAGTAACGCTTTCCGGATGGGTGCAGAGAACTCGAGAAATGGGAGGAATGACCTTTGTCGATTTACGCGACCGTTATGGAATTACACAATTGGCATTTAGTACTGATGATAATGATGCTTTAAATCAGTCTGCTCGAAAGTTGGGGCGTGAATTCGTCATTCAAATTAAGGGAGAAGTCATTGAACGTTCAAGCAAAAATAAAAATATCCCAACAGGTGAAGTAGAGATTAAGGTTTCAGACCTAACGATTTTAAATGCTGCTAAAACACCACCTTTTACAATTGAAAAAGAAACAGATGGCGGAGAAGAGCTTCGCATGCAGTACCGTTATTTAGATCTTCGAAGAACAGTTATTCAAGATAAACTTCGCCTTAGAAATAAAGTTGCTTTAGAAACAAGAAAATATTTGGACGGAATTGACTTTATGGATGTTGAAACTCCTTATTTGATTAAATCAACTCCTGAAGGCGCTCGAGATTTTGTTGTACCAAGTAGAATGAACCAAGGTGAGTTTTATGCGCTTCCACAATCTCCACAAACCTTTAAACAGTTGTTAATGGTTTCTGGAATTGATCGCTACTATCAGATTGTAAAATGCTTCAGAGATGAGGATTTAAGAGCTGACAGACAACCAGAGTTTACTCAAATTGATTGTGAAATGTCTTTTGTAGAGCAAGAAGATATTCTCAAAACATTTGAAGGATTGGTAAAACACCTATTTAAAACATGTAGAAGTATAGATTTTGATGGAGACTTCCCACGTATGTCTTACGCTGAAGCAATGGAAAAATACGGTTCTGATAAGCCAGACATTCGTTTTGGAATGGAATTTAAAAACTTGAACGCTGTTGCCCAAAATAAAGGGTTTAAAATATTTGATGAAGCAGAATTGGTTGTTGGAATTGTTGCAGAACAATGTGCTGTTTACACCAGAAAACAACTAGATAAACTTACAGATTGGGTAAAAAGACCACAGGTTGGAGCAAAAGGATTGGTTTACGTGAAGTACAATGAAGACGGTTCTTTTAAAAGTTCAGTTGATAAATTCTATTCACAAGAAGACCTAAAAACTTGGGCCGAAATAGCAGGAGCAAAACCAGGTGATTTAATGCTCATTTTGAGTGGAGAAGCTGAAAAAGTTCGCAAACAAATGAGTGATTTGCGTTTACACATGGGGAATGAACTAGGGTTGAGAAATCCGAATGAATTTAAACCTCTTTGGGTAGTTGATTTCCCCCTTTTAGAGTGGGATGAAGAAACTGAGCGTTATCATGCAATGCATCATCCGTTTACTTCACCGAAATCAGAAGATTTGGAACTCATTAAAACAAAGCCAGGAGAAGTTCGTGCAAACGCTTACGATTTAGCGATGAACGGTGTGGAGCTAGGCGGAGGTTCAATTCGTATTCACGATCGCGAGCTTCAATCACAAATGTTTGACTTACTAGGCTTCACAAAAGAAGAGGCTGAAGCTCAATTTGGATTCTTGATGAATGCTTTTGAATTTGGAGCTCCACCGCATGGAGGAATTGCTTTTGGTTTAGATCGGTTGGTGGCAACTATGGGTGGATCAGACTCAATCCGTGATTATATTGCATTTCCAAAAAACAACGCCGGTAGAGACATCATGATTAATGCACCAGCAAATATTGACGAAGTTCAATTAAATGAGCTTGCGCTTAGTTTGAAGAAAATAGAGGATTAAAAAAAAGTGACGAATCTGAGGTAAAAACCATTTATGATTCGTCACTAATTGCATTTTATGATAACTAATGTTCGAACAATTAATCGAAAAACTTAACTTTTCCAGATTCGATATCGTACATTCCACCGAGAATTTTGATCTCACCGTTTTTCTCCATTTCTGCAAGTACTTCGCTTTTATTTCGAATTTCATCAATCGCATGCATTACATTTTCGTCCGCTACTTTTTGTACAGCATCTGGGTTTGTAATGTCATCAACTGAAGGAGAAACTTTTGCAATGGCTGGTTTTACTTTGCTCAAAAGCGCTGTAATATTACCCATTTCTACATTTTTACAAGCCGCAGTTACAGCACCACATTTTGAATGACCTAGCACTAAAAGCAACTTAGATCCTGCTACTTTACAAGAGTACTCAAGAGATCCGAGTACATCTTCGTTAACGATATTTCCGGCTACACGAGCATTAAAAACATCACCAATTCCTTGGTCGAATATTAATTCAGAAGAAGTCCTTGAATCGATACAACTCAAGATTGCCGTGTGTGGAAATTGTCCATCTACGGTATCTTTTACTTGACTCATTAAGTTTCTATCAGTCATATTTCCAGCTACAAACCGGTTGTTTCCTTCAATTAATAATTTTTTTGCTCCATCTGGGGTGAGCTGTGTTTGTGATTCTTTTGTTTGTGTTTTCATATCTATAAATTTTTCGTTTTAACTAATTAATCTTTTCGCTTTGTTTTGTCTTCGGTTATATCTATTAAGCCCACAGTGATGTTTTTGGTTGGAGCTGTAAACTCTTTAAACTCTAGTATCCTTTCAATCACATCATAAGCAATGTATTTTGATTGTGAACCGTCGATAATAACTTCTGTACCATCTTTTAAATCGTCTAACGCTTTGGAAACACTTGCTTTATTCAAGAAGCTTACTTCTTCAGAAAGTTCAATTCTAACTTTGTGATCATCATCTTTATCGTGTTTTGTGTAAGGGTTTCTAAAGTTTTTACGAAGAATATAAAATATAGCAACCGCTACACCAATTCCAATACCTTTTAACAAATCTGTAAGTACAACTGCTACAATTGTAGAGACAAAAGGAACGAATTGTTCCCAGCCTAATTTATACATTGATTTAAAAAGAGATGGTTTTGCTAATTTATATCCTATAGTAAGAAGAATCGCTCCTAATGTAGCAAGAGGAATGTAGTTCAAAATACTGGCAATTAGAGCAACTGAAAACAATAGAATAAACCCGTGAAAAATAGCTGATAATTTAGTTTTACCACCAGTATTAATATTTGTAGAACTTCTAACGATAACTTGAGTTATAGGTAAGCCACCAATCATCCCAGAAACCATATTCCCGACACCTTGTGCTTTTAATTCTCGATTTGTGGGGGTCGTTCGCTTGTAAGGGTCTAATTTATCTGTTGCTTCAACTGATAGTAATGTTTCTAAACTAGCAACGATTGCTATTGTAATTGCAACGACATAAATATCTGGATTAGAGAATTGCGTAAAGTCAGGCATACTAAAAAAGCTAACAAACTCTTTGGCAGAATCCGCTTGTGGTAGCTGAACTAAATGCTTTCCGTCCATAAACAAACCGGGCGAATAAATAGAGAATAAGTAGTTCATAATTGAACCTAAAACAACAACAAATAGCGCTCCAGGCAAAAATTTAAAAAGCTTAATTTTTTTCATGAATTTTTGCTCAAAAAGGATTAAAAGTGCTAAAGAAAATAATCCGATTATAATTGCTCCGGGGCTGAAGTATATAAATGAATAATACACTTCTGTAAATGTGTTTTTACCATCCATTTGAGCAAAATCCATATCACCTATATAGTCTTCATCATAACCAAGAAGGTGTGGAATTTCTTTTAAAATCAAAATAATACCAATAGCCGCAAGCATTCCTTTAATGACAGACGAAGGGAAATAATATCCTATAATTCCAGCTTTCAAAAATCCAGCAATCAACTGGATTACACCCGCTAAAACAACGGCTAAAAGAAATGCTTCAAAGGAACCAAGCGTTCCAATAGCCGCAAAAACTATTGTTACAAGTCCAGCTGCAGGTCCTGATACTCCGAGCGCAGAACCACTTAATGATCCGACAACTATACCGCCGACAATACCAGCAATAATTCCTGAAAAAATTAGACTTGGATCACCAGTTGAAGCTAGACCAATTCCTAGACATAATGGAAGTGCCACAAGAAATACGACTAAACCAGCAGGTAGATCGCTTCCTAAATTTTTAAACATATTTGAGTTCTTCATAAAATAAATTAATAATTCGATTCTGCATCTTGTTACAGTAATGCAAACAATGTAAAATAAATAAAGTTTAATATTAAAAAAAGGCGGTGGTCAATAATATCAGATAAAGTCTGGTGGCGGAGTTATTGTTGTACGCGGAACAGACTTCCAATCTGAGTGTAAATACAAATTATTTATAGTCTCAGTGATTTCACTTCCAAATGTGTCTTGAATTTCAATAGAAATAGAATGTTGTTCTTCTTCAAGTGGGACAGGTATCTCATTTTCTGTTTCTGATTCACTGTCTAATAGATCAACATGTTCTATGTTTACTTCTGTTAAGCTGTCAAATACAACTCCTGAAATAAAGATAACAGGACCTGTAAAAAAGAGGAGTAAGCTTATTAAACAAACAAATGCATATGTCTTCTGCTTTTCCATGAAATGCGAAAATAATTATTTTTTATTTAAAATGAACGAATTCATACAAATGTTTAAAGTTAATTTAACCTAATAGATCTAAGCATTATAAATAAAGTTGTTCAATCGTGGCACATATCTTGAAATCAAATTAATTCTTACTTTTGTAAACATAAATGGTCAATTATGAAGTTTATTTTATTTCTTCTTTTCGTCTCTGCTTTTTCACCTGCTTTCTCTCAAGAAAAAAAATGGTGGGAAAAAGGCAGTGAGAATGAAACCAAAACGGATGATACAACCGCTATTGAAAATAAATCTGATAGTGTTGTGGAACAGCCAGTTGGGCCAGGGGAAATAAACATCATTAAAGATAAACGAGTAGATAAATTAATTGAGTTTAAATCAACTACAATTCCTCCTGCTTCAGAACCTCAAATTGATGGTTTTCGAGTACAATTGTTTTTTGACCAAAGTAAAACAGAAGTAAATGAAGCAAGAGCTAAAGCTTTAAAAATAGACTCTGATTTTGATACTTATATTGAATTTGATGCACCTAATTACAATTTGTTACTAGGGAATTATCGAACACAGCTTGAAGCAGAAAAGATCCGCGCTGAATTAAGTGAAGAATTTCCAGCGGCAATCATCGTAAAGTCTCGCATTTACTTTCCCGAAGTTAGAGATACTTCTAAAACTAGATAAAATCAAAACCAGTTACATAAGTTGGTTTTGAAAATTTTTCCTTCTTTTCAGAATTATTTTTTATTACTAAGTCGACTTCGTGAGTACCATTAATCTTATTTAAAAGCCCCCAATTGATTTTCTTTTTTAATTTTTTATAAATTAGGTCTTTAGTATCTACCCACCAAACCATTGTGTTTTTGTCTTCTTTTTCTAAAATCCCTTCAAATAACTCTTCCATATATTTTGCTTCACTTTCCTTTGCCCAAACAGTATCTACAACTGTAAATTTATGTGCCGCTGGTCGAACCACCTTTCGGACACCTGGAACATAGGGGATAATACTCATTAAAAAGCTTTTCCTTTTACCTGGCAATCTTTCTATTACCCATTCAGCACTATGTGTTTTAGCAAACGCAACTGTTTCACCCTCTTTAACAAGTTCATAAAACGGACTTTCATTAAAAGTATGATGATCAAAATACAGTGGAAGATTTGAGAATTCTTGTTTGATTTTTTCTTTTATAAAAGTCAAATCGTCTGCTACAACAACGTCGTCTTTTCTTTTTGGTCTCACGCGACTGAACGTTTGTGTTGCGATTTTTGCAACAGTATAAAATCCAAAGTTTTGACTCATCCATAAAGAACGTTCATTCCTTGGGTCAATGTATGCGTATAGCAACTTTGGAGAGTCTTCTCCTTGATCAAAAACATCCGCAAAGAATGATTGAATAATTGTTTTTAGCTTATTCGTTTTTGTTTTAGGTTTTACTTTGGTTTTTTGATTTGTTTGCATCTTGGGATCAAATGCAAAATAACGTACATACCAGCCAACTTCTCTACGACAAAGAGTCAAATTACCTAATATTTTTTCAGACCTTTCAAGATTTAAGTACAATGGTTTATATAGATTCTTTATTCTTTGTTCTATGTTTCTATGTCTATATCTTGCTCCATTTGAGCCAAGTGTAACAGTTTTTAGCAAATTGAGAATTTCACTTGAGTAGTTGTCACGTATATAAAATGGAGGATCTACTTTCATTTAAATTGTTATTAAAGGTTCTGTTTTAAATATTCATTGTTAAAATTTGTTCAGCTTTTTGTGGTGTTTTGCTTATTTACGTTCACTAAGTCTTGATAAGTTGCTCAAACTTTGCGAATCTTAGTTTTTTGCATTAAATTACTGTTTTTATCAACTTAAAATCCAAAAGTGTATGTTAATCTATGCTAATCTTGATTAGATGATGGTAAAAAGCGAAGATTTTTCACGCCTTACTTTTGAAATTGAACTATACTTATCGTCTGGAGACCTAAAACCTATTGGACATAGAACAACTGCATTTAAGCCAAGTGTATTTAAGCCTAAAAATTGGTTTAACTCTGTTCGTTTAAATCCTTCCATTGGGCAAGAATCAATTTTTTCTGCAGCGCAAACGGCCATTAAGTTTCCCAACGCAATGTAGACTTGATTTTCCATCCAAGCTTCTTGTTGTGGCTGAGGCAGACTAAGACTATTGCGCAACATTTGTTCGTAGTTTCTGATCGTTGGACTATCTTCGTCAAGTTCTCTTACACTTCGTGTTCTTTCAACAAAAGATAGAATATCTGCTTCTTCAACACTAGTTTTTCTACATAAAACAATAAGTTGAGAGCAATCCCTTACCTGAGATTGATTAAATGCAAAGGGTACAATCTGTTCTTTGAGTTCTTGGTTTTCAATAATGATAAACTTCATTAACTGCAACCCCATAGATGTTGGAGTAAGTTGTAACCCCTCCTTAACACGGTCTAATTGTGCACTACTTAGTTTTGTTTTTGGATCAAAACTTTTTACTGCATACCTCCATTTTAAAGATTTAATTATATCCATTATTTTTAATGCTTCTTTATTAAAATGTAAAAATAGTTCATCACAATTTATAAATACTATTGACAGAAAACGAAATTCGATTATATTTGTTCGATACGAAATTGGAATACATCCTTAATTACGAAATTATGTCAAAAGAAAAAACAAGATACTCAGACGAAGAATTAAACGAATTCAAAGAAATAATTTTAGGAAAGTTAGAAGAAGCGAAAGAAGACTTAGAACTACTTAAAAACTCTTTGTCTCATAAAGATGATCACGGAACTGATGATACAGGACGGACTTTCAATATGATGGAAGACGGATCTGAAACTTTATCTAGAGAGGAAATGGCTCAGTTAGCTTCTCGACAAGAAAAGTTTGTCCAAAGCCTCAATAATGCACTCGTGCGTATTGAAAATAAAACTTATGGTATTTGTAGAGTAACAGGAAAACTTATCCAAAAAGAACGTTTAAAATTAGTTCCTCACGCAACACTTAGTATAGAAGCTAAGAATCAACAAAACGAATAAAGCGTTGAGAAAAAGATATTTAATCACATTCAGTGTTGTACTTTTTGTTCTAATATTAGACCAAGCAGTTAAGATTTGGGTAAAAACAAGTTTTTCATACGACGATCCAAGTGTAAACTTACTAGGAGATTGGTTCAAATTAAATTATGTTGAAAATCAAGGAATGGCTTTTGGAGCAACCCTTGGTGGAGGCATGTGGGGGAAATTATTACTTTCAATATTCCGAATTGTAGCTATATCAGCAATAACTTATTACATTGTTAAACAAATTAAAACCAAAGTACGGTTAGAGTTTTTAATTGTTACGGGGTTAATTCTTGCTGGTGCTACAGGGAATTTAATTGATTCAATGTTTTATGATTACATATTTAGTGATTATTTTGACCCTTGTATTTCTTTTAATCAACTTCAAGGCTCTGGCAACTGGGCAGAATGCGATTACGGTTATGGGCATACTCAATCCGTAGAAGTTCGACACCATGGGTTTTTATTTGGAAATGTAGTAGATATGTTTCAATTTGATGCTCACTGGCCTGAATGGGTGCCTTGGCTGGGTGGGTCACAAGTGTTTCCAGCAATTTGGAATGTTGCTGATGGTGCCATTTCAGTTGGTGTTGTGTTAGTTTTAATTCGCCAAAAAGTTTACTTTTCAAATGAAAAGAAAAAAGAAGAAGTTGAATAAGCGATAACTTTTATTCATTCTTAAAATATTCTTCTAAAAGAATAAAGAAAGTAGTCCCTTTACCTTTTTCTGTTTCAAACCATATTTCACCATTGTGATTGTTGATGATTTGCTTTACCATTGCTAGACCCAAACCAGCTCCCGTGGATTTCGTTGTGAAATTTGGAACAAAAATTTTGTTTTTAACTTCATCAGAAATACCATCTCCATTATCTTTTATACGTATAAGAAAACGATCATTTTCTCTTTCTATTTTTATTGAAATTTGTGGTGTTTGATCTTCAGCTGTAGCTTGAATGGCATTCTTTATTAAATTGTTAAAAACACGAATAATTAGATCTTTATCAACAAAAACAACAGCATCTTTAAGAGTTGTATTTAATGAAATATCAACGGCTTCCGATTGATATAGGTTAATTACATTTTCAATTAATGGGATGAGGTTTATACGTTGTTCGTTTGCCTTGGGCATTTTCGCAAAGTTTGAAAATTCATTGGCGATTTTTGTAAGAATATCTATTTGCTCAACTAGTGAATCTGCAATGCGATTAATTTTCTCTTGAGCATTTTCAGCGGTTGGATCAAAGGAGCGTTGGAAATGTTGTAAACTAAGTCGCATTGGTGTCAAAGGATTCTTAATTTCGTGTGCAACCTGCTTTGCCATTTCTCGCCAAGCTGTTTCTCGCTCACTTCTTGCCAGCTGCATGGCTTTAAGTTCTAACTCTGCGAGTTTGTCGTTGTAATCTTTAACAAGTGCTCCAATTTCATCATCACCCTTATATGCAATAGGTTGATTTTGTTTTCCAAGCTCTACATTTTTAAAACTTTCTTGAATCAGTCGTAAAGGTGTTGTAATCCAACTTGAAACAAATATGGCAATAACCACAGTAATCACAAGTAACAAAACAGCAATGTTTATAATTGTAACAATAAAATCATTCACTTGATTTTCGTAAGCATTTTGCTTAGCAAAATGTTGTAAGTTTAAATAACCTAACAGCTTGCCTTGATTGTTTATAAAAGGTAAATAAGCAGAAAGATATTCTAATTCACCGATAACTTCTTGATGTATAAATTCACTTTTCCTATCAAAACTCATTGCTTTATATGCATTTGAGTTCATGTGTTCTGCATTAATACCTTTTTCATATAACTTAGGTTGAGAACTTGCCAACAAACCACCATTTAGGTCATATAAGTTGATGTCTGTTACGAACACAGTAGAAAACTTTTTAAGAATATATTGCATATAATTTCCGAGAATATCTCTATCCAATTCATCTTTGTCTCCTAACTTTTGACTGACCTCCGTTTCAACTGAATTGGCTTTTTCTTTTAAATTATCATGGCTATACCTATGGTATTGATTGCGCGTATAATTTCCAGCTACAAAAGCAAAAACAACGAATGAAACAACTACGATTCCAATGAGTACCAATTGTATTTTGAATGATAACTGTAGACTTTTTACTTGTATGATCTTGTTGCGTTGATTAAACAAAAGAATTAGCATTGAAAAAATCCCAAAGAATAAAAACAAATAGGAAAAAGTGGTCATTTTTTCAATTAAACGTTTTTCAGATTTTGATATAATTACCGTTTGGTTACCTTCTTTTTGATAGATATAATGGCTGACATTTTCACTACTCGTGAACCCATTTTCTAGCTTATATTTGTTTGTAAAATTATCTTGCCTCGTTGGGTAGTTGAAATTTCCAAACCGCATTACCAGCTTTCCGTTTGAATATCTTGCAATTGAGTAGTCTTCTAAGTCTTTTAGTGCGTATGATGTTTCATTCATTAACAATCTTGGAAATCCAATTTGTTCTGGTATTTTCTTTGACCTGAATAAAATAAATAAAGTTATTTTTTCTCCAGATTTGCTTTTTAATGGCTGTTTTGCAACATAACTCAACCTATCATAATAGTTTTCTATAAAATAAAGTGCCTCAGAAAAAGAGGATTTCATTCCATTATTTTTTACGATTTCTTCTAGTTCATCATAACTTATGGTTTGATTAGAAATATAATTGATAATAGGTTCTGTTGCTTCATCAAACAAGAAGTAGTTCATCTCATATCGCTCCCAAAAAGAATTTAAACAACACTCTTCAAGTCTATCTGCGTATTTTTGAGCTGAATATTCTTTAGAATCATCCAACATTTCCTTAAAGGTGGAATCCTTCTTTATTTGTTCAACTGTGGAAAGATACTCTATTTCAGTTGTTGGGTCTTGATCAGTAACGAGTTGGTTTGCATAAAGATCTCTTTTTTGATATTCATTTGATTGATTGCTTTCGAATAATATAAATGCCGCATAAAAACTGACAACGACCAGTACAATAAGTTGGTATTTAAGTGCTAATTGATTTTGTTTTTTTGAAGCAATAAAAAACAGGATTGCATTGAGTAAGATTGGCCAAAGTGCATTGTAAATGTTTTTCTGAAAAAAGAAAATTTCTGCAATAAAATAGGTTACACCAGTTAAAAACCAAAGAAGCGCTAAGTGATTTAACTGGATTTTGGAGTTCACTAATTTTCTAATAATGACTCGAGCTAATACGTAATAACCTAAAAACAACGCAGCAATAATAACCAAAGCGACAAAGGAGTATATGCTTAAAGAAAAAACTTCATCTATCACCAATGAAATAGTACTGTTTAATACTAAAGACTCGAAAAGCCAGCTGATAAAATAAGAGCATGGAAATAAACCTAAATACAAGAGTATCAATAAATAGTTGATTTTTCTATTGGAGTTTTCGTGACTTACGACTAGTCTATAAATCCACCATACGATAACCAATAGACAACCTATGCTAATAACTAAACTTCCAAGATTTGGAAAAAGTTCAGAACTAGCATACAGTTTTGGATTGTAAATTTCGAATTCTGAAAATAGTTGTATCCATGAGTTTTTTATAGAAATCCATCTTAAAATCAATATTGTAATTGGATAAGTAATAATTAACCAAGGACGTTTAGAAGTGAAGGGTAATAAAAACTTTGCTAAAGCAGTTAATAAACACAACAAACCAATTACGTATAGCCCAAAAATTAGAAGCTGCTTATAATCACTTATTGATTTTGTTTTCGTAAATGAAATGTAAAAAAGAGGCTTTCCATTGACATCATTAATCACACTTGTCTCTTTTTTGTTTTTTACATACAACTTGATGTTGTCGGGCAGCGATAGTTTTTTTGTTAAAGTATTTTTTAGGCTTGTATTTTCATAATAATAGTTGTGTTTTATCTTTGAACTAACAACTAAGGTGAGATCGTGAACTCTTTTCACATAGACCAAATAAAAACCATTAGACAGTTCTAATACTTTAGGTACTTTAAGTTCAAATATTTCTTTTAGCTGTTGTTTTAAAGGAGCTTTATTGTTATTCCAAAAAATAAGTGAATCTGAATTGTAGAGATTAATAGAAAACTTTGTACCAGTTAAGTTTTTATTTTCCCATAAATCATTAACGGTTGAAGTAGAAATAATTTTAGAACTATAGTCAAGAAATTGATGCTGTTCATTTTGTAACTCTATAATTGAGTTTTGAAATTGCTCCTTTTCTTTTTCAAGATCAGTGTTAAAAAAAACACTATAAAATATCCATGAAAGTAAAATGCTTACAATCGCAACGAATAACCAACTATACTGTAATGACTTTGTTTTCACCTAATACAAAGCTACTTATTTCAATCGATTTATATAACTTTCTCTTTTGGTAAAATTTCTTCAAGTACAAGAAGCAATCTTTTAAAATCACTTTCTGAACGACTATCGTTATGATAAATGAAGTCAGCTTTTGTTTCGTGCGGTGCTAAAAATTGATCATAACAGGGAATCACATGGTTTTCCCATTGGTATAAGATTTCAGAGCGCGTATATCCTCTCGACTCTTGGTCACGATAAATACGTCTGTCAAGTTGTATAGCTGGATCTACATCAACAAAAATACTGAAATCCAGCATTTTATATACTTTTTCGTATTCAAAAACAAATAAACCTTCTACTATAATTAAATCTGAAGGGTCGATGGTAATAAGGACATGTTTATTATTCCCAGCGTTAAATTGATATTCAAAAACCTCTATACTTTCACCGCTGATTAATTTTTTTAGGTCACTCTCAAGCTTTTCTTGGTTGAGTGCTGTTGGAAGGTCGAAATTTACAACACCATTATTGTCTTTAATTTGCTCTTCAATTGGTTTGTAATAATTGTCCATTGAAAACACAGAGGGTGAATAATTGCTATAATGTTCTGACAATCGATTCAACAATGTTGTCTTCCCAGATCCACTTCCACCACAAATACCGATTACCGTCATAATTATTGTTCATTAAACACGACCTTCTTTGATTGTCCTAATTGATTCAAATCAAAAGAATAAGTTTTATCACCAACTAAGTGAACAAAATTAGTGGATTTATTTTCTAAAGAGGGTCTTGAGGGATTAATTTGTAAAATATTTAGGTTAAGATTTTTAGATTTATAGTGTTCGATTTTTGAATTATATTCACTGTAAACGTTAGTTTTTCCTTCTATTTCACTTAAAATCAACACCCTATTTAGGCAGTCAATCCACTTAATTTTTGCATTATATTTTCTTGATTTATCAGCTGGATTATTACACTCATTAAGAACATCAATTTCACCATCTTGATCTGCTCCGAATATTTTCACGCATTTATCTGTTTCATCATTGGCAACATAATAAAAGCGATTATTTGCGTATAGTCCTACGCCAAAACGTTCAATTACTTTTTTATTAAGTACTTTTTGATAATATGAGCCACATAAATTATGATTTATAATTTCAGAATAAATAGGGTTGAAATCAGTACCTAGAGAAAAACTGTATTCATTCCCTTGTTTTGCTTTTGGAGTGATTGGATAGAAATGTACACGGTGTTTTCCTCCTTGTTTTATTAATCGTGAAAAATATATGTTTTCTTCATCACTTCCAGCATAGTTAAACAAACCCTCTTTTCCATCAGCAACAAAATCAGGATGGGTGTTTTTACCTTGAGAATGATACATACGATTGTTGTGATGCGTAATTGTGACAAAAAAGTTTTCTATAATATTCTTATCTTTAACCTCAAGTGTAAAATGAAACACTAAAGCTTTGGGTGTGTTTACTACTTCTTCAACCACTAATTCATTTGGAATAGTATATCCATACGATCTAACAACTTTTAATAAATCAAAATTTGTTGAAACAACACTTCCACTTCTATTGATTTGGATATAGCTGAATTTATTGTTTTCTACTTTAAAATGATCGATAAAATAGATGTAATTGGATGATTCGGATACAATTATAGAGGGTTTGCTATGTGAAGGGTAAATTAATTTCCTCCAGTTTAACTCTCCTGAATTATCAAATAGCACAATCTCAACATCTCTGACTTTATCTTTTGGATCACTGCTCACCAGTAAAGAACCATTGTTTTTCCATTCAACAATCTGATTAAATGGAAATTTCTCAGCTTCAACTTCAATTTGAGCATGTAATTGAACAAAAAACAGTAGAGTAAGACAATAGAAGATAGCTTTCATAATATATTGGTGTTGTCATTTTTGCTTAATTTTTGGTATTAAAAATTACTATTAATAACAAAAGAAAGCAAAAGTTTTAAAAAATGTTATTTATGACGTAAATTTAGCATTCAATTATTAATTACTAATATTTTTTCTATGTCAAATTTCAAAATTTTTAGCTCATTGGTTGTGATTTCACTAGTTATTTTTTCATTTCAAAAAGATGAGAATAAAATTAAGACACTCAAAATTGGTGAGCAGGCTCCTATGCAAGGTTATAAAATGAAGTCTACTTCAAATAATGAAGAAACATTAAAGACTCTTTCCAAAGAAAAAGGTTTGATTGTAGTTTTCTCTTGTAATACATGTCCCTTCGTTATTGGGAATGATAGTTTTGAAGGTTGGGAAAGAGATTACAATAACTTAAGTACGATTGCCAACCAAAATGGGCTTGGGTTCGTTTTAGTAAATAGCAATGAAGCTAAACGGAAAAAAGGAGATGGGTTCGAGGACATGATAGCAAGAGTTAAAGATTATGAATATAAAATGCCTTACGTTTTAGATAAAAAGCACCAATTGGCTGATGCTTTTGGCGCTAAAACTACTCCTCATATTTTTATGTTTGACAACAATATGGAATTAATTTATGAGGGAGCAATTGACAACACATGGAAACCTTCTGAAGACGAGGTAAAGCCTTATCTAATTAATGCAATAAATGCACATGTTGAAGGAAATATAATTGAAATAAACAAAACTGCCCCAAAGGGATGTAGTATAAAACGTATATAGACAATATAGTTTGCGCTAAACTATTTAAATTAAAACTATGAACATAAAGTACATAATACAATTAGTAATGTTTTTCACTATGGCCTCAGTCTACGCCCAACAAGGTGCAGGAGGAGATCCGAATGGGTCTAGTTATGTACTTAAAAATTATAAGTCTGTTGATAAGCAGGTTTTTGAGAAGCCAGATATTGATGCACTTCGTGCTGAAGATAAAATTAACGATCGTGAAGCTAACGGCCCCTGGAGGTTTGGATTTAACAATGATACATCTCTTGACTTATTCGATAATGGCACTTGGTTTGAAACACCAACAGGTGATCGTATTTGGTTGATCGAAATTGAAGCTGAAAATGCGAAAACAATTAACTTAACTTTTAGTAATACATTAATACCTGAAGGCAACGAATTATTTGTGTATAATCCAGACAAATCATTTATACTGGGTAAGTTTAAACAAAAGCATATTTATAAAGGAGAATTAGGTACAGAACTAGTACCAGGCAGTAAAGTAATCGTTGAATATTTTATTCCAAAAGAAAACATTAACAATGTTGGAAACATCGAGATTAGCCGTGTTACTCATGGATACAGAACTGCAAATGAGTTTAATCAAAGAGGGCTAAATGATTCTGGAACATGTAATATGAATGTAAATTGTCCAGATGGTGCAAACTGGGTTGACCAACGTAATAGTGCTATAATGCTGGTTTCTGGTAGCAATGGGTTTTGTTCTGGAGCTTTAATTAACAATGTTTTATACGATGGAACACCTTATGTTCTGACTGCAAATCACTGTTACACTGACCCTACGAATTGGGTTTTTAGATTTCAATGGCAATCCGACGATTGTTCAAACCCAACGTCTTCGCCCTCTTTTGAGTCTCTATCAGGAGCTACTTTAAGAGCAAGAAGAACTCCTTCTGATATGTGCTTGGTTGAAATAACAGGGGGACTAGATAACGGTACAGTTCCAGAATTGCACACGCCTTTCTTTGCTGGGTGGAACAATTCAAATAACCCACCCTCATCAACTGTGAGCATACATCATCCAACTGGCGATATTAAAAAAATCTCATTTGATGATGATCCAGCTATAGCTGCTACAGGGATGGGTTCTTCTGAAGCAAACAGTAGTTGGGAAGTAGTTTGGGATAGAAATACAACTACAGAAGGTGGATCTTCTGGGGCACCATTATTTGACCAAAATAGACGTATTATTGGCCAACTCTGGGGTGGAGGCGCATCATGTAGTAATTTAAATGATCCAGATTGGTATGGTAGAGTTTATAACTCATGGAACCCAGATGGAAGCGCAAATGATGAGCAACTGCAACATTGGCTCGATCCTGAGAATTCTGGAGCAGAATCAATTGATGGTTACGATCCATATTCGGATCCTTTAGACTATGATGTGTCTATCAGTGAATTAAAAGGAGCAAATGGAATTATTTGTGGACCTGCTGCATATCCAGTTGTTACTATAAGAAACAATGGCTTTGAAACATTAACTTCGGCTAAAATTACATGTAATTATAATAACGGTTCAGATCAAGTTATTAATTGGACAGGAAGCTTGTCTACTTATCAATCTGAGGATGTTAATTTATCTTATTTTGGAGCCGATAATGGTTTTAATACAATTGAAGTTGAAGTTTCAGAGCCTAATGGTCAAACTGATGAAGAGCCCATCAACAATTCGGCTGATGATGATTTTATTGCAGTAATCGAAGGTGAAAAAATACACATGGATCTGACACTTGATTGTTTTGCTGACGAAACCTCATGGTATGTTGAAGACGAAGATGGTTTTGTTTGGTATAGCGGTGGGGGATACGAAAACCCAGGAAACACAACTGAGTTAGTTAAAGAAAAATTTTGTTTGTTAGAAGGATGTTATGATTTAGTCATAGAAGACTCACATGGTGATGGATTAAACGGTTCCAATTTTAATGGTTGTGACTATGATGGAAGCATGATTTTAACTCGTTCTAATGGTGAGTTTTTAGATGAAATAACTGAAGAAAATTCTGATTTCGGTTCGTCAATAACAATTCCTTTTTGTGCAAACAATACGGTTAGTAAAAAAGAACTTAATGAAAAATGCGACATAATTATATACCCTAATCCATCGAACGGTGAGTTTACTGTTGTTACAGGTTTTGAAGAAAGTCAATATATTGTCTTACAAGATGTTACGGGTAAAATCATTGCAAATAAATCTACTGATAAAAATAAGTTGATATTTAATGAAACTCACCTTTCAGCGGGAGTTTATATTATCAAAGTGGTTGCTGGCTCAGAAATGGCTACAAAAAGAATTGTTATAAAATAAGTTGATTCTTGTCTTGTGTCTAACATCTATTGTCTAATTCTTTATATTAATTGTAGAATTTTATTCTCATCTAAATTAATAGCACTTTTCAGTCCATAGTGGTTTAGCTATGAACCGTAAGAAAACGAATGTCAGTTCTCTTACGGTTTTTTCTTTTTATGATTTGACACTTTAAACTCTCTAATTTTTATGTAGTTTTAGACTAAAATTAAAGAAGTTGTATGAAAATCACTTTTGCAGGCGGAGCAGGTACTGTTACAGGAAGCAAGTTTGTTGTTCAATTATGGGATAACAAACGGATTTTGTTGGATTGTGGTATGTATCAAGGAATGGGTAAAGACACTCATAGTTTAAATGCTGCGGAGTTAATAGATCCAAAAAGTATTGATGCAATACTTTTATCACACGCCCACATTGACCATTCTGGTCTCATTCCAAAATTAGTGAAAGATGGTTTTGAAGGCCCTATTTTTTGTACCGAAGCAACTTTTGCTCTGTGTGAAATAATGTTGAGAGATAGCGCTTATATTCAAGAAGCGGATGTTAAATACTCAAACAAACGACATGGTAGAGGGAGTGAAGATGGATATCAACCACTGTATTTGTTTTCAGATGTAGAAACATCCCTTGAACAGTTTGTAGTTGTAAAAGAAAATGAAAAAACAAGTATAATTGATGGTATTGAAGCAACTTTTATCCCTAATGGACATATATTGGGTAGCGCTGCGATTTATCTGAATATTGATGAAATAAGCGAAAAACATACATTGCTTTATACTGGTGATATTGGAAGATACAACACTTCCTTTATTCGTGATCCAGAGCCTCCACCACAAGCAGATTATATTTTATGTGAATCAACGTACGGAGATAGACTTCATGACAATTCAGTTGATGCCGAACAAGAGCTTTTAACTGTTATACTCAATACAATTAAAGAAAAAAAAGGTAAACTAATCATTCCTGCTTTCAGTTTGGGACGTACTCAGGAATTAGTTTTTGCATTAAATAAAATGGATCTTCATGGAATATTACCAGAGGTTAAAATTTTTGTTGACAGCCCTTTAGCTACTGATGCAACAAATATAACACGACAATTTTCTTATTTGTTAACTCGAGAAGTACAGCGCTTTTCAGAATCAAGAAGCGACCCTTTTGGTTTCCAGAAGTTGTCTTACGTAAAAAACAAAGAAGCATCTCAAAAACTTAATTTTTCTAAAACGCCATGTGTAATTATTTCAGCTGCTGGAATGGCTGATGCCGGAAGAGTTAAACATCATATTTACCACAGCATTGAGGATGCTAATAACACAATACTCTTTGTCGGTTATGCAGAACCAAACTCACTTGGAGGGAGACTACAGAATGGTGATAAAAAAGTAACTATTTTTGGAGATGAAAAACGAGTTGAAGCTGAAATAAAAGTCATTAAATCACTTAGCGCGCACGGTGATTATGAAGAGATGATTCAGTACCTAAAAAGTCAAAATGCAGGAAAAGTAAAAAAAATGTTTTTGGTTCACGGCGAAGAAAAAGTTCAAAGAAAATTCAAAGAAAAACTTACAGAAGCGGGACATCATTCTGTAATTATTCCCAAAAAAGGAGATGTTTTTAGCACATGAAGAAATTTTGTACATATCTAATCTTTTCGATTCTTTTATTTGGTTGCAATGAAAAAGAGCAAAACCAAACGAAAAAGAATGTGGCTCCAACAGTAAAAGAAATGCTTGTTAATTGGAGTACCTTTAACGAAAGTGGATTTCAAAACGTTAGCTTTCCAACCTGGTTTAATCAAAAACAAGTTCAACTGAAAAATATAAGTCAAATTAAGCTTTTCTTTTACGACTTTAATGAAATCGACACCGTTAATACCTTTTCTGACACACTACCTGAAACACTACTTTCCTTTGATTTTGATAAAGAAAAATTAGCACAGATGCAATTAGAGGAGTTTTCATCAGAAATGCCCATCGCAAAACACTTTTTTAATTATAGAAATAAACAAGATAGTGTAGGTTATTCTGCACCAGATATTACAAATAACGTTGTGTACAAAGACAATAAATGGATACCTATATTTTCAACTTATAAAGTAGCTCAAGTTTTTCAACGCCTTCATTTTGTTAAAAAGGATTCAGTAGTTATTGAATATACAAACACTTTAAATCCAGATGATAATAAACATGTATTTATCCTTGATAGCGCAAATTGGAATGTGATGTTTATTGATAAGTGGTTTAAGCCAAAAAATAACAATACATTTTATTATGGTTCTCCTAAACAAGTGCACGAATCTTTCAAAGTAAAAAACCTTGTTGAGAAAGAACAACTTGTTAAAAACACCTATTTTGAAAACAATGTAGCTTACCAGCAATCTTTTTTTACAGATGGTTTTGAAAAAAGAAGAACTTTTCAGTATGATAATGAGGGGCAATGTGTTGGTTATGTAGATAGTTTAATAGCGATACCTAATGATTATATAGAACACACAATTTCAAAAATACAGTTTGATAAAGAGCTGCCAATCAACTTATTTACTTATGATCCAACAGATTCCCTTTATGAAAATCCGTTGAAACAAATTTCATTTAAGTATGAATATAGAGAAGTACAATAAACGGCATCTAATAATCGCCTTTTTTACTCCCTTGGTTCTAGGTTTATTGTTTCACCTTTCACCATACATAGGCGATGCGTTTCATCTCCTCCCTGGTGATTTAGGAGATACCCGATTCAATATATTTATACTAGAACACGCTAAACAGTTCATGACTGGAGAAGTGTCAGAATATTGGAATGCAAATTTCATGTATCCTGAACCTGAAGTTATTTCTTTATCAGATAATTTATTGGGAACGTCACCTATTTATGCTCTTTTTAGAATTCTTGGGTTTGATTTATTTACTTCATTTCAATACTGGCTAATAACGCTCACTATACTTAACTATTGGGCTTCATTTAAGTTGTCAAATTTTTTATTTAAAAGTCCATGGATTGCAGGGTTGTCAGCATTTATTTTTACGTTTTCAATTAGTTTGGCATCACAAATGAATCACGCACAAATGTACCCGCGATTTGCTATACCACTTGCCTTTTTAGGTCTATTGCTCTGGAGAAAACAATTAAACTGGAAGTATTTTGCATTTGCTATTACAATGCTCGTTTATCAATTTTATTGTGGAATTTATCTAGGGTTTTTAATGCTGATTCCTTTTTTGATTGTAATGGGAGTGATTGTTTACGAACAATGGACAACGCTTAAAGTGTTTTTTTTAAAAGTTAAAAACCTTGTACAGTATGGGTTGCCTATAATATTTAATGGTGTGTTTATGTACATACTTTTTGCACCATATTTACGTAGGTCTGAAGGTGAATCATTACATACTTTTAGTGAAATTGCTCATACATTACCTGGGTTTAATAGTTATTTGACACCTCCACCAGGCACAGTAGTTCACGGATTTTTAGAAGAAAATATGGGAAATCATTTTGCTTTTTGGGATCACTGGATTTTTACTGGATGGATGGCAACTATAGCTTTTGTGGTAATCATAGCGCTTTTAATTTACCAAAAAGTAAGGCAAAAATCAATATTAAGTAGTGATTTAAACCTTATGTTGTTGGCTGGAGTAATTACTTTTATTACTTACCTTCGAGTAGGTGATCTGTCACTCTATTATTTTGTACAAAAAATTCCCGGTTTTGGGGCTATGCGTTCCCTTACTAGAGTAATAAATGTAGAGCTTTTATTTTTTGGAATCGCTTTTGGGGCTTTGGCCTTGTTGCTTATAAAAAAATATAATATTAAAATTAAGCATCTTTTTTTCGTGGCTTTACCATTCTTAATAGTAGATAACTTCTTGAAATTTGAGATGGCAAACACTACACCCAAAGAAACAATGCTAGAAAGACATTATAACTTAGTTGAAAAAATGGATCACCTTCAGGAAGGAACTATTGTTTCGTACGAACCAGATACATCAAGTTTAAATAGCAATATCATGCACTATCAAATTGATGCTATGCTGGCAGCTCAGGACTTGCACTTAAAATCAATTAATGGATATTCAGCAAAAGCTGCTTTTGGTTTTGATAGGTTTTGGAGGGTTCCTAATAAAGAGAATTTGTTGTTTTGGCTAAATAGATTTCCTGAGGTTGATACCTCTGAAATTGTTGTAATTAAATGATTGAATCTATTCTTTGTATTCGCCAGTTTTTAAATTAGTGAATAACTTTTAATTACTTCTCAATTTCAATATGAATTATAAAAATTCATTCCCTTACATTTGTTGAAACAATCAATGATAAGTGTATGTTTTTAGAACAATTCCCAGAAGATGGTAAGCGTCATGGATGGATAGAAGTGATTTGCGGTTCTATGTTTTCTGGTAAAACTGAAGAGTTAATTCGCCGTTTGAGACGTGCCAAATTTGCTAATCAGGAGTTGTTGCTCTTTAAACCTAAGATTGATCGTAGATATAGTGAAGAAAATGTGGTAAGTCACAATGGTGTTAGTTTTGAAGCTATTCAAATTGAACAATCTAAAGAAATTTTAGAACATTGGAAAAAAGAAAGAATTGTTGCGATTGATGAGGCTCAATTTTTTGATATGGAAGTTGTACAAGTTGTAAACCAACTTGCTTCAAAAGGTGTTCGTGTTGTATGTGCTGGGCTTGACATGGACTACCAAGGCAATCCGTTCGGACCAATTCCTAATCTTTTAGCTTCAGCAGAATATGTAACAAAAGTTCACGCTATTTGTATGTCATGTGGAAATCTTGCTCAATTTTCACACAGAAAAAGTAAAGAGAAAGAACAAGTACTTGTAGGAGCTGTTGATGAATACGAACCATTATGTCGTTCTTGCTATAATAAAATTGCGCATTGAAACTTGGACTAAAACATCGGGAAATTGCAGATATAATTGAAGGCACTATCATTCAAAAAAATGAAGGTACAGTTGATATTGTAGTTTACGATTCTCGTGTGATTACTACTGATCGATCGGGCGTTTTTTTTGCACTGAAAGGAAAGCGTGATGGACATGAGTTTTGTCAAAAAGCATACGATAAAGGAGTGCGGTGTTTTGTAGTCAGTAACACAGTAAATTTACCTGAAGACGCATGTGTTATTTCGGTAGATGACGCACTAACAGCACTACAATTACTAGCGAAAAATCATCGCAATCAATTTTCATTTCCCGTATTAGCAATTACAGGTAGTTTAGGTAAAACGATGATTAAAGAGTGGCTATATTTTTTAATTAAAGATCATTTTAATGTTGTTCGAAGCCCTAAAAGTTATAACTCTCAAATAGGCGTGGCAATGTCATTGTTAGAAATGAATGATCAACACAATTTTGCCATTATTGAAGCTGATATTTCACATCCAAATGAAATGATTTCGCTGGAAGAAATGATTTCGCCTACTTTAGGAATCTTTACAGGTGTTGGCAAGAACTATGAAGCGAATTTTAAATCGAAAAAAGATCATATTTCAGAACATTTGTATTTGTTTAAGCACTCTAACATTACTTTAGCATTAGATGATGAGCACAGTTCACTTAGAAGGAACAAAATTAATGCTGAATTAACCAATTTAAAGTCTTGGAGCAATTTCAATGTTGAGAATAAACCATTTCCAAAAAATCGAACACTTGCGCTATTTGCCGCTGAGTTTCTTGGAGTGTCCAAGAGTGAATTGAGCGGAAAAGTTGATTTACTACCCATATTATCTAATCGTCAGGAGGTGTTTGAAGGTCAAAACGGCAATTTAATTATTAATGATACGTATAATATTGATATCGATGCGCTAGAACAGTCTTTGGAATATCAGTTTTCATCTGACGAAAGGAGTAAAAAAGTTGTAGTTCTCGATTTATCTCATGTTGATGAAACACGCAAGAAACAGATTGTTGAGCTCGTGAAAAGTTATCAACCGGATGATTTTTTTATTGTTAAAAATGATCAAATTCCTAATGACCTCAAAAAAATAGAAAACGCTAGTATTCTTTTTAAAGGCTCTTATCGCTCTAATTTAAAGCAAACTGTACAACTATTTAAAAATAGAAAGCACGAAACATGGGTAGAGTTTGACTTAAAAGCAATTAAGCACAATATCAGTGTTTTACAATCAAAATTGCCAGTTGGCACCAAAACACTTGTTATGGTTAAAGCTTCGTCTTATGGGACGGGAGATGTAAACATTCCTCATTTTTTACAACAAATTGGAGTTGATTACTTGGGTGTAGCTTATACAGACGAAGGTACAACATTAAGAGAAAAAGGAATTCAATTGCCTATTCTAGTCATGAATACAGAATTTAATGCGTTTGAGGATGTAACAAAGTTTAACTTAGAGCCTTCTATTTATGCACTTAGTCAGTTAAAGGTGTTTTGTGAGCACTTAGAAAAAGAAGGACTATCAAATTATCCAATTCATCTAACTTTTGAAACAGGAATGAATAGACTTGGTTTTGACGAAGCCGATATTCCTGAATTATTGAACTTTATTACGTTGCACAAGGAAATTCAAATTCGAAGTGTTTATTCACATTTAGCTGACGCAGATAACAAGGATACGGAGTATACTGAAAATCAAATTTCCCGCTTTAAAAAGATTCGATCAATCATATTGGAAAATAAAGATATTCCTAACAGAGAAAATATCATTTTCCACATATTGAATAGTGAAGGAGTGCTTCAGTTTGGAAAAAAAGCTGGTTTTGATATGGTTCGAGTAGGAATAGGTGTTTTTGGATATACATCTCAAGCAGAAGAACTATTACCTTGTATTCGTTGGAAAACAACAATTTCACAAATAAAAAATTTAAAAGCAGGAGAAACGGTTAGTTATGGAAGAACTTTTCGTGCTGAAAAACCAATGAAAACTGCTACTCTTCGAATTGGATATGCTGATGGTTTTAGACGATCTTTAAGTAATGGTGTAGGGAAAGTTTATATTAATGGTGAGTTTTGTCCTGTAGTTGGTAGTGTATGTATGGATATGATGATGGTGGATGTCACTCATGCTGATTGTAAAGAAGGAGATGAGGTTGAAATCATTGGTGATCACATTTCTATGCAAGTATTTGCAAAAAGCATTGGAACGATCCCTTATGAAGTGATGACGAGTATCAATAAACGTGTAGCCCGGATTTATTATTATTAGAGCGTTACTGTTTTTGAATGGTTTTTCCGAACACTTGCTTATAAACATCAAAATAACGTTGAACTCCTTTTTTTAAGCTGTAAACTTCATGTGCTCCATCTATTATTTTGCCTTTATCGTACTTGGAGAAATCCAACGATATTTTGTTATAGGTCTTATAATTGAATGACTCTACTATTTCACCAGCGTTATATTTTAATACAATTTCATCCGTATCACCCACACCAGAATTACAAATTATTGGAACTCCCATTGCCATTAATTCTCCTTGTTTTGTTGGTGAGGAGGCTTTTTTTGAAAAAGTTGGCCGAATAAAAAATATTGAACAATCAAAAATGGAAGAATAAAGAGGAACCTGATCATGCTTAACTTTTTTGACAATAACTTCCTCTTTAGGTATGCCTTTACTCCTTGCTTTACTAACAATATTTTCAGGTGATTCACCAGAAATAAACAGAAATTTAGAAGACTTTTGTTTTGTTCTTAAAACTGCATAATAGTCAAGCATTTCATCTAACATATACCAAGTTCCAATGGAGCCAATGTATCCAAGAACGAACTCTTCTTTTAAAATATCAAGTTGGGCTTTTACTTCTTTTATTTCAGAAGAACTGATCTTGTTAGGATTAAATTTTTCTAAATCAACACAGCACGGTATTACTTCAATAAATGGTGAAACTTTACTAATTTCCTCCCATGAAAGTATTTCGTTTCTGCCATTTTCAGTAAGTGAAATCGTAGCATCAGCATCTTTGAAAAAAAGCCTTTCTTTCCTTTTAAAAAAACGGTATACAAGTTTAAAAATAGGATTTGATAGCGACCAAATTTTACCTTCAACACGTTCATCAGCCCAAAATCCACGCATATCAAAAACAAACTTCACATCATGGTTAAGTTTTAACTTATGTCCAACTACTGCGGGTAAATAACTACGACAATGAACAATGTCAAATCCAATACTTGCCTGAAGATTTAAGGCCTTTTTTTGCATTTTTCTTAGGTCATAAAGCGTTGAAAATAAAGGTGGATTTTTAGTGTAATTTATTGGGTGCCAATTAATATTTGCCTCTATACATCTCTTTTCAACAACACGTTTCAAGGATTTAAATTGTTCCTTTTTTTCAAAAGTAATTAGATGAAAATTTACCCCAAACTCAGACAATCCTTCTAAATAAGGTAATATCTGAGATTGACCCAAAGGATCTGTTAAACCATCATAAGATATATAAAGTACTGAAAGATTCACATTTTTTTAATTGAATTGCAAGTTAATATAATTGTAAAGAAATAAAATTTATCTATTATGAATTATTAGCATTTTTATATAATAAATATTAATGTTGCAAGCTTAATATTTATTAATATTGGCTAATAGAATTAACAACAATGAAAAACGAACTTTTAGCAATAAGAAAGTTATTATTGATTATAGTAGTGCCCTTGGTACTTTATTTATTAAATGTACTTTCTTTAATATTTATTCCTCTGGTATTTGCATTATTTGGGTCTTTACTTTTTATGCCGCTTATGCGTTGGTTTGCTAAAAAAAGAATTCCTAATTTTTTGGGAATTATTGCAGTTATTTTGATAATATCAGTTGGATTAAAAGGTGCTTACGAAGTTGTTCAACTTTCTGGGAAGGAAATTTCAAGTGCTAATGAAGATTTTTATCAGAAATTTGATAGTAAGCTCAATGATATTATAAGCCCTGTTATCGACTTTATGGGAATTGATGTTTCTGAAGGAGAAACAGATTTAGAGGCATTTATGAATGATGAAAAAGTTAGTTCTAATTTATTTGGTAATGTTGGAAGCGGGTTGAATTTTGCCAGAAAATTTGTAAGTATGCTTTTAATGACAATATTCTTTATGGTCTTATTGCTAGCTGGATCTATGAACATCCAAAAAGTGATGGAATTATTGATTTTTAAACAGCGATTTTCTTCGGTCAAAACGTTTAGACAAATAGAAAAAGATATTTTTAAATTTATTGTAGTTAAATTCTTTTTAAGTCTTTTTACTGGAATAGGTTTTGGTTTGGCGTGTTATTTCTTTGATGTAAGCTTTCCTATTTTTTGGGGCTTATTTGCATTTTTGATCAACTTTATTCAGATGATAGGCTCTGTAATATCTGTTGTTGTTTTATCTGCTTTTGCATTGGTAGAATTAGATCAAACAGGCACACTTCTTGTGTTTGTACTTGTAATTACTGGCGTACAAGTATTATTTGGCGGAATATTAGAACCTATTCTAATGGGTAAATCTTTCTCAATTAATACCGTTACGGTACTCTTTATGCTAGCGCTTTGGGGCTTCATCTGGGGGATTCCAGGCTTGATTTTATCTATTCCAATTACAGCTTTGGTGAAAAAAATTATGGAACAGTTCCCAGGCACACAGGTTTATGCTAGAATTATGTCGTAAATAAAAAAGTCCGCCACGTAATTTGTGACGGACTTTTTAAACTAACTTAACCATAAATCAAACTTGATTAAGGCGGTCGGCTAAGTTGATGTTTTTGGTGCTTAAGTTAGGTTGACTTTATAATGCAATTGCTTTTCTAACTTCTATTGCGGTTATTGATTTTTGCTTTCCTTCTTTAGAAAGAAATTTTTGTGTTACTAATTTCCCAGTGATTGCTAGCTGTGTACCTTTTTTACCAGATTTAGCAATGTAGTTTGCTGTTGGGCCCCATGCATACAAATTATGCCAGAAAGTCTTTTGCTTTTTCTCACCTGATTTTGATGCGTAATATTCATTAGTAGCTAAAGTAAACCTTACTTTTTTTGCCCCACTTTCAAAATTTGTGATTTCTGGGTCTATACCTACGTTGCCGATTAATTGAACTTGATTTTTCATTTTCTTAATTTTTATTTGCTTAATTCTATTTATAATATTACTAGATCGTTGATCTCTACTTCTGTAAAAGCTTTTTTCTGTCCAGTTTTACTATTGTAAAATCTAGAGCGCAATTTACCTTCTATTGCAAGTGCCTGACCTTTACTCCCGAGTTGTTCGAGTACACTTACCCATTTACCCCATGCGGTAATGTTGTGCCAATTATTAATAGATTTTGTTTGGCCTTCATCGTCAAGATAGGTTTCTCGAGTTGATAATGAAAAACGTGCTATTCGTTTTCCGTCTTTAAGTTCTACAAACTTTGGGTCGCTTGACATTTGTCCTATTAAATTTACGTGGTTCATTTGATTAATTGTCATAATTATATTGATTAAATTAAAATTCATTTAAAAACTTACCTAAATGCGAGGATGTCTATTTTTTTCGACACCCTCGCTGTGATTAGGTGGCATAAATGCTACGCTTTTTCTTTTTTATCTGTGTTAGACTTGTTTTTATCACGACTCAAAAGCATAAACTCACGAAGATTTATTTCCGTTTTATAGCGTTTTTCACCTTCCTTTGTGGTGTATGAGTCATTTACAAGCTTGCCTTCTAACACTATTTCAGAGCCTTTTTTCAATAGCTTGTTGCAAAGTTCTGCACTCTTGCCCCACGCTACAATGTTATGCCATTGTGTGTTCTCTACCCACTCGCCTTCTTTGTTTTTGTACGATTCGTTCGTAGCCACTCTAAAACGTGTAAGCATGTTGCCGCCTTCTAAAGTTTTAAATTCAGGATCTACTCCCAGGTTCCCGATTAAACTAACTGTGTTTCTTAACGTGTTCATGTCTGTAAATTTTTAATTAATAATAGTTTGAACATTTCGTCATAAGCTGACTCTCAGCGATTGACACTGCAAAGTTGAGACAAGTGCTTTCCTATATTCGGTTGTTTGTCGATTGTTGTCGAATATCTTTCGTTTGTAAGTAATTAAAACCGTTTATTGGTCTTATTTTACTGGTGATTTTAGAAATTGGAAAATTGAAAAAATTTAAACTTTTTTATTAGCAAACGATATTAACTTCATAATAAAGGATGATTCCTGTGTTGATTTCACCATATTCTGAAGATAAACATGCTTAGTACAAATTTTCTTTCTATATTTAAAGCTATAACATTAAAACACTTAACAAATCATACCTTTTTGAAAAAGAAAACTTTTTTACTTTTCATTACAATTTTCATCCTCAGTTTTTTTAACTGCTTGATGGCTCAAAACAGCTCATCAACTAAAGAGAGGGGTGATGGTTTGTTTGGAAGTAGTATTTATGTTGGTGCAGGTTACGGATATGGATATTATACACGTATATGGACAGATTACCCTTACTCTGCAATTACTGGAAAGATTGGAAATAGATGGAAGTTAAAAGGTTCACATCACGCTATATACAATTTTGGCATTCAATTTACTTGGCTAACTATTTCTATAAACGAGAACCTTGCTCCACAAAAAGAGTACTTTCCATTTGGGGTCGGCTTTGCTGGCATTGGAATTTCAAATATGTTTAGAGCCAATAAGAGCTTTGGCTTTGAGGTGAATATAAACTTAATGCCACATATTCAGAAAAAAAGTAATCACAACAATCGTTATATTGGCCCAATGGTAAACCTTGAATTAAGAATGAGGTATAAAGCATTTTATATTGGTTTAGATTCAGGGGTTTCCATAAACATAAGCGTACCAGATTTTATTCTTGGAGGCTATTCAGGTCTAAAACTTGGTTTTAATTTATTTGCTAAAGAATAGTTTCGTTCTTTTATATTCGTACTCCTATTACACATACGTCATCTATCCATGATGCATTGATCAGAATCTTGATGTTGCAAGTCATAGTCTCACGCCAATGACACAAACATCATCGACTTGCTCAAACTCCCCCTTCCAATCTTCAAATGTTTTTTTTATAATTTGTTTCTGCTCTTCCATCGAGTTTTCTTGGATTTGAAACAACAATTTTTTGAAATTGCCTGATTTAAATTTCTTGTTCTTCTCTCCTCCAAATTGATCTTGATAGCCATCAGTAAATATGTAAACGGAATCACCTGCCTGAAGTTTCAATTCGTGTTTCGTATAAGGCTTTGGGTTTTCATGTTTTCCAATCGGTTGTTTGTCGGCTTTTATTTCTTCTACTTGATCTGAATCTTTACGGATGATCCAAAGCGGATTGTTTGCGCCAGACCAACTTAATGAAAGAGTTGTCAACGAAAGAGAGCAAATTGAAATATACATTCCGTCTTTTACCGCTTCTTCTGACTTCTCAAACTCCTGAACAACTATCTCTTGTGTTTTATTAAGGATTTCATCGGGACCTGTCAACTCATATTCTCTTACGCTTCTGTTTAATCCATTGTTGCAAACAACACTCACCATTGCGCCAGGAACTCCATGACCCGTACAGTCAGCAGCGGCGAAAAGAATGTTATCTCCAACATGTTCCATCCAGTAAAAATCACCTGCAACAACATCCTTTGGCTTGTAAAGGATAAAAGAGTTCTTTAAATAAGACTTCACAAGGCTTTGTGGTGGTAAAATTGCAGTTTGAATACGTTTAGCGTACTTAATAGAATCTAAAATTTCCGTTTGTTTAGCTTCAATCTGACTTTTTTGTTCCGAAATCAATATGTTTGATTTGTTTTTATTCCTATAGGCTTTAAATAAAATAAATGCTATGACTAAAAGAGAAAAAGAACCACCAATTCCCAATGTTGAGTAGAATTTTTGTTGATTTAATGCTGCTTGACTTTCCGCCTTTTCTTTTTTTATCCGCAATGCTTCCTTTTTTCTTTCTTCTGATCTCTTTATTGAATCCACCTCCATTTTTTGTTGATAGAAGTATTTTGTCTCTAGTTTTGAAGCCTGTTCAATTTTTTTAAGATTAAACAGTGTGTCAAAAAGAGCAAAACCATTGTTTAATTCATCATATGCTTCTTTGTACTTGTTCTGAGCATACATTATTTTTGCGTATGATGCATAAAAATCTCGTTTAGTTTGAACGGGAATGTCTGAGTCAGAAGAATCGAAAAACTTCTTTGCTTCTCTAATTTCATTTTCAGCCTTTATTTTCTCACCTCTATCCAAATAAAAATCGGCTAACAACCTTTTGGCATAAGCAATATTTGCTGGATTGTTTATTTTCTCGTAATATTCAATGCTTTTTTGAATATGAAACTGTTGCTTTTTATAGTTTTTAGTTTTCTTGTATAGTTCTACTAAACTCGAATGTATGTCTGCAACATCACGGTAATATCGAGGAGTGTCTTTGGCAGTTGAAATGGCTTTTTTTAATGATTTTTCACTCTGTTTATAGTCTCCTTTTTTACGTTGAACAATTCCCAAAACATTGAGAAACTTAATAGTTTCATCTATATTTTTGTTGTTAACATTCATTTCAATCGATCTGTTTAAATAAAACTGAGCTTTGTCTAGTTCGTCAATGTCACTGTATAACATTCCAATATTTCCATACAATCCCGACAGCCTACTTTGTTCATAAACCTCCATAATTCTAGCGTCTTCTAAATAATGTCGCAATGCTTCATCATAATTATTTAAAAGGTAAAATATAGCGCCCACATTCATGTGTCCTGCCATTATCATAGAGGTGTCCTTATGTTTTTTCGGGTCAAAGACATTTTAAGGGGAGTTTTGTAAATTTGCTTTTAATTTAAAAG
>JBBEBO010000158.1:0-16199 GCA_040882265.1 Brumimicrobium sp.
AAGATATCAAATATGCTGCATGACAAAATTACGCTTTATTTCCGTCAGGTTAATAGTAATATCAATGTTATTACAGGACAAATGGATTACAGCAAGGTATTCAATGAAGAAATAAAATTGGATTTTGGCATTAAAAATAGCCACGTTACTAATGAAAGTGAGATTGACTTTTTATCTCGAAACAATGGTGTTTGGGAGACTGACTCATCACTTTTTAACCAATTCGATTATAAGGAGAATATCGCTGCTTCTTACGCTGAAATATCGGGTAGATTAAACAAGTTTTCCTACAACATTGGATTTCGATATGAATGGACAGTAGCAGATGGAAATTCATTTGTAGGAGGCAATAATGTTATCGACAGAAACTATATGAACATCTTTCCAAACGTTCAGTTAACCTATGATCTTTCACCAGATCTGGTTGTTGGTGCATCTTACGTATCACGTATCAATCGACCAAGTTATCAAGATCTTGATCCATTTATCAATTTTATTGATTCTTTGACATCGATTAGAGGAAATCCTCAATTACTACCTTCAACTTCTCACGCCGTTGATGCGAGTCTAGTATATATGGAATATGCTTCAATAAAGGTAGGATACACAAAAGCATACAACCCTATATTTCTGACAGTAGAACAAAATCCAGGAACAAATACCTTTAGTGCAATTACACGAAACATTAAGTCAAGTGAGTTGTACAACATATCAATAGTAATTCCTTATGAACTTAAATGGTGGACAACGTTCAATTCTTTTGGCTACACATGGAACAATTATGTATACACAGATAATTCGGTTCCTACTGTCTCTACAAAACCAAGTTTATACGTAAGTCTCTACAACGAGTTTAGAATTCCAAAGTTATTTAATATTGAATTAACTTACGAATGGACGTCACCTGGAGCTCAAGGATTATTCATTATGCGTCCTTATCAAACTTTTAATGCAAGTGTTGTAAAAGATTTTCTTGATAAGAAACTGACTGCTCGTTTAAGTGTTTTTGATGCCACATTTACCCAAATTGAATCTGGGTTTTATAGATCATCTCAATTTTATGTCGATTACAATTCAAGAATGGATACAAGGAGGGTCCAATTATCATTGACATGGAAGTTTGGAAAAATGAAAGATCAAACTTTAGTAGGTTCAAGCATCGACAGTGAAGAAAAAGAAAGAATAAAAGAATGATTCTGAATTACAACCACAAAACTTTTCAGAAAATCCATTTGAAGTATGACTAGATTTTATTTCTTTAACCTCGTCCATGACAATATAGTATTTGTAAATTGAACCTCAAATTTACTTTTTGTTAAAGTCACATTCCAATAAAATCAATATATTTCGTACCTTAGCCTTCCCAAAAAAGTGGATATTTTATGGCTAAAGCAGCGACAAAATCAAATACTAAAGCTCCAAAAATAGAGCAATCAATTATACAGAAAGGGTTTGAACTCATGTGCACAGCAAAAACACTTGCTGAAAAATATGAGGCTCACAAAGAAGTAACCAGCAAGTATGTTCACGCTACTTCGCGTGGTCATGAGGCAATTCAGTTGGCACTTGGAATGCAATTAAAACCACAAGACTGGGTTGCTCCATATTACAGAGACGATAGTATTTTACTTGGTATGGGAATTACTCCCTACGAATTAATGTTGCATATTTTTGCAAAAAAAGACGAACCATTTTCTGGGGGAAGAACTTATTATTCTCACCCTTCATTGCGTAGAGATAATATGGCTAAAATTCCACACCAGTCTTCTGCTACGGGAATGCAGGCCATTCCAACAACAGGAGTTGCAATGGGGATTCAATATACCGAAAAAGAAGGAATTGCTCAGGATTTTGACGGTGAAAACCCAGTTGTTGTATGCTCAATTGGAGACGCCGCTTGTACTGAAGGTGAATTTTCAGAAGCGCTTCAAATGGCAGCGTTAAAACAATACCCTATACTTTATTTAGTTCAAGATAACGGATGGGATATTTCAGCAAACGCCGAAGAAACAAGAGCGCAAGATATTTCTCATTATGCAAAAGGATTTAAAGGAATTGAAGTAATTACTATTGACGGTAGTGACTTTGAAACTTCTTACTTAACAATCCAAAAAACAATAGCAAAGATTCGTAAGGAACGCCGTCCATTTTTAATTCACGCTAAAGTTCCACTTTTAGGACATCATACTTCTGGTGTAAGAAAAGAATGGTACCGTGACGATTTAGAAGAACATGCAACACGTGATCCTTATCCAAAAATAAAAGACTTAGCCCTTTCAAGCGGTATAAAAGAAGATGATTTAATCACCTTTGAAGCTGAAACGAAAACTGAAATTGATGAGGTTTACGACCAAGCAATAGTAGCTGAAGATCCTACGCCAGAATCTGTAACTGACTATTATTTCGCTCCTACTCCAATCACTGAAGAAAAAGGAGAACGCGAACCAAAAGGCAAACAAAAAACTGTAATGGTTGATTGTGCACTCTTTGCAGTTCGTGAACTGATGACAAAACATCCCGAAGCTTTACTCTACGGACAAGATGTAGGAGGTAGGCTTGGAGGTGTATTTAGAGAAGCTGCAACTTTAGCAAAATCATTTGGAGCAAACCGTGTTTTTAATACGCCTATCCAGGAAGCTTATATTATCGGTAGTACGGTTGGTATGTCTGCTGTTGGCTTAAAACCTATTGTTGAGGTTCAATTTGCAGATTACATTTGGCCTGGACTAAACCAGTTGTTTACGGAATTAAGCCGGAGTTATTATCTTTCGAACGGCAAATGGCCTGTTAGTTCTGTCATTAGAGTTCCAATCGGGGCTTATGGTTCAGGTGGTCCCTATCACTCCTCTAGTGTTGAGTCTATCGTAACCAATATCCGAGGAATAAAAGTCGTATACCCTTCAACAGGTGCGGATTTAAAAGGATTAATGAAAGCAGCATTTTACGACCCAAATCCAGTAGTAATTCTTGAACATAAAGGTTTGTATTGGTCAAAAATAAAAGGTACTGAAGGTGCAATGAGCATTGAACCCGATGAGGATTATGTAATCCCTATTGGTAAAGGACGCGTTGTACAAAATGCTGATCAATCTTTAATTGATAATGGAGAAAGCTGTGCTGTAATCACTTATGGTCGTGGAGTATATTGGACAAAAGAAGCTTCTGAAAAATATGCTGGAAGGGTAGAAATTATTGATTTGCGTTCGTTAAGTCCTGTTGATTACGATATCATTTATGATGCTGCTAAACGTCACAATAAAGTAATGTTAGTAACAGAAGAATCTATTGAAGCTTCATTTACGCTAGGTCTGGCAGGAAAAATTCAACGTGATTGTTTTGAATATTTGGACGCTCCCGTAAAAATTGTTGGATCTGTTGATACTCCGGCTATTCCTCTACACAGTACATTGGAAGCTGCCCTTTTACCAAATGCGGAAAAGGTTGGTGTTGTACTTGAAGAGTTGTTGAATTATTAGATAGCACTCAGAGCAAACGCATTTAGAAAGAAGGTGTCGCAAAGGAGGTTTTTGTCACGATTTTTGTCCTTCGACATTTTTAAATACTAAAATTTAAAAGCTCAGGAACCGTCAAAAAATCGCGCCAAAAAAGATTAGTCGATTTGTTGTTTACCACGGACTAAAGTCCATGGCTAAGAATGGGGCGTTCCTACTGAACTTTTTTAATGAGTTCAGTTGAATCTTCCAGTCTATGACTTTGGCTTACAAATTTGAAATTTTCGTCAATATCTGTATGAGTTCTTCTTTATTTAAGTATGAGTTTTCCTGATAAATTGTTTTAGATTTCCACAAAAAAACTAGTGAAGGAAAGCTGACTTCGCCGTTGTTTTTAGCATACTTGTAAACAATAGCGTTTTTCCCTGAATTAACTCCGTTAGACTCATATTCAAAAGTCTCTCCATCATGAGTTACAGACTCTTTTTGTTCTGCATCAAATGAAATAAAATAAAAATTATTATTGATCAATTCAATCACCTCATCGTTAGAAAACACATTTTGTTCCATCGCAAGGCAATATTTACACCAATCTGTATGAAAAAAAATAAAAACGGGACGTTCTTCAATTTTTTGAAGGCTATCTAATTTCTCAAATGTATACGTGTTTAGTTGAGCAATTGCGTTTTCACCAAAAAGTAAAAGACAAAAAAGAACGCTATTTCTAAATAATTTATTTAATCGCATATCTCACTCCTATAAATGCTCTTGTCCCTTGGTTTGGTCCATAAATATAAGCTGGATCAAAAGTTAATCCATAAGGATTTTCTGCAGTTGGTACTGCCTGGCCTTCACTATCAAATATTACATTTTCATCAAAAGGATCGTCCGCTCGAGCTATAATAAAGGGATTTCCTTTATTTGGAGTCCAATTTAGAAGATTTTTTACTCCTCCATAAATTTCAATCCCATTCTTAAAGGATTTACGTACTTGAATATTTTGGATGCTCCAAGGATTTGAATATTCTTGTCGCGGGTCAGTGTCACTCAGTAATGGCAACTTCATTGGTCCATACAGATTACCTGTGTATTCAACCATCATACCGATTCTAGAAAAGGTATAACCTATGTTCCAAACTGCAGTGTATTCTTCTTGAAATTCTTGGCGAATTCTATTTCCATTTTCTATACGTGAAACATCCATAACAGTACCGCCAAGTCTAGCTGAAAAATTCTTATACCTAATATCTATATTTAATGAAACACCTTTTGATTCAGCATAACCATCAATGTTTTTATAAATAATTTTGTTGGGATCTGTTTCGTAATCTGGAATAATTTTATTCTCAAAATATGTATAAAAAACCGTTCCGTCAAAAGTGACAAAAAGTTGATTATTAGTAATGATTTTTTTGATAATGTTTAAGTTTCCATTCCAGGAAGTTTCTGGTGCTAATTTTTCTTCTAAGACTAATTCTCTCGAACCTGTTAATGCTGCATGATCTTCAGTAAAAATATTTGCAACTCTATAACCTCTTCCACCACTTAGTCGAACTATATTTTTCTTATTTTTTGAAGCCCATTTATAATTTATTCGTGGTGTGAAAATATCTCCGTGAACTGAGTTATAGTCATAACGCAAGCCAAGTAAAAGGCGATGTTGCTCTGAGATTTTTATTTCATCTTGTAAGAAAACACCTGGCAATATTACCTTTGAAGGATTATTACTTACTACTGAATCTACACTTGATTCAGTGGCTGTAGTATTGTCATCGTAATATGTGTATCTTATTGAAGTACCCAATAAAAAGTCGTGACGATTACCGACTTTTTTATCCCAAGTAAACTGTCCAAATCCAACTTTTTGATCTCCTATGTAAACATCTTCACCATAAACTGAGTTTTGTTCATGGCTATTTGCACTAAACATAAACAAAACTTTTTCCTTCATTGGCAATTGATAAGTTCCAAAAATTTCAGAACGATTTGTGTATATACTTTCACCATAAATTTCATCACCCCCACGGTGTTCTTTAGTCCAATCCATTTCTCCCCCCCAGCGGTCTTCATAAACGTAGCGTCCAGCAACAGAAAATATACGGTTATCTTTTCTCTGCATTGTCCACTTATTAAAAATTGAAACTCGATCTTGCAATGTCATATCTGTGAACCCGTCGTCATTATTATCTATTGGGTTTGAATAATTATAGTAATTAACCCCCAATATGGAAGATACACGATCATTAATATTGAATTTGTAACCAATGTCTGTATTTATTTCCCCCCACGAAGTACCAAAGATATCTGCCGTCAACTTTGGAGTATTTGATGGTGATTTTGTGATTACATTTATGACTCCTCCAACTGCTTCAGAACCGTAGAGTGTTGAGGCAGGCCCCTTAACTATCTCAACCCGTTCAATTAACGCTTGAGGAATTCCATTTAATCCATAAACCGTTGACAGCCCACTAACAACAGGCATTCCATCTATCAAAATCATTGTATAAGGCCCTTCTAGTCCATTTATATGGATATCACCTGTATTACAAACACTACAGTTTATCTGAGGACGAACTCCGTTGACATTTTGTAAAGACTCAAAAATAGTTGGGGTTGGATTAGCTTTAAAGAATTTGTCTGTATAGACTTCAATTGGTACAGGGCTATTTGACCGTCTCACCTCTTTCATCGTTCCTGAAATAACAACTTCATCAAAATCAGTGATTAAATTATTAAACACAAAATTAATCTCAAGCGTGTCTCCTTTTTCTAATGTTACTTTACGTTTCATTTTTCCATAGTCTAAAGAATTCACGATCAAAGTGTACGCTTTCGCATTTAAATCCCCTAAGAAATACTCACCCTTCTCATCAGAATAAGCTCCTTTATTTTCATCTTCTAAAGTGACTTTAACATAAGTCAACGGCTTGTTTTCACTATCTTTAATCACTCCAGATATAAACCCGTTTTGAGAAAAACTATAAGAGTTAATTGCAAAAAAGGCTAATAAAAACAATAAATGTCGCATCAAATAATATTTATTTATGCAAATATATAACTTATTTTTAGGTTAGACTAAATTTTTATTTCAAAATAGTCAAACACTATGGATCTTGAGTGTAAATTTATTCGAATACGAATGAGAAATCTTAGTTTCTAAATCACTAATGTCCTGGAAAAATAAAACAGACCTCTAGCAATGCTACCAATAATGTGTTTTGTTATATGTTTGTAATCAATTTATTACGTGTAAAGAGTTTAGTTCTGCTACACTTTAAAAGATTCCTCACTCGATTATTAGTGACGAGTGACATAGTGACGTCATCTCGTCGAACGAGATTTAGTGACGAATTTACCGAATCCGTCGGCACTTTGTGTAGGGCGTGTATTGCGTGATTTTTATATCAATTAGGGACGAACGGTCGTTCGTTCCTAATTCACCAATCAGCATCATTTCAACTTATGCTGTTTTAAAAAAGTGGTTATTCTTCCTCCAGTTCAGCAGCATCAATTTGGATACGGTCTTGAATATTTTCATACATTTTCAAGAGCACTTCTTGTTTTTGGGCGTAATATTCCATTGAATTGATATACCTAATACTATCAACATTATATTTCTCAAAAATTGGATCTACAGAATTAATCATAGAAGGATAAAACTCAGCAACATTGTTTTGTTGTGTTTTAACATAAGACTCAAGCAACATCATATCTTCTAAGATAAGCTCAAAAGAATCAGGTGGAATAAGATTTTCGGGCGGTACAGTGTTTTCCAACTCATAAGTACAACAGTTCATTATGAGCAAAGAAAATACACTAAAAAGAACAAGTTTCAAAGTCATATTCGATCAAAATTCAAACGTTTACCTCCACCTTTTTCTATTATACTCCCGTTATCGTAAACAATTTCACCATTTACAAAAGTTTTATCGATGCTGTGCCTAAAGGTAACACCTTCAAACGGTGACCAACCACACTTATATAGTATGTTTGTTTGTTTAACCGTTGTTTTTGTATTAGGATCGATAACAACCAAATCTGCGAAATAACCTTCACGAATAAACCCTCTATTTACAACCCCAAACAATGTTGCGGGAGCATGAGCAGTTTTTTCTATTACGCGTTCTTTTGAAATCACACCTTGATCAGCTTTTTCAAAGAGCGCAATTAAAGCATGTTGCACCAATGGACCACCAGAAGGTGCATTAAAATATGTTTGGTCTTTCTCTTCTTTAGTATGAGGTGCGTGATCAGTAGCTATAACGTCAATACGATTATCTAAAACGGCTTGCCAAATAGCTGCTCTATCTGATGCTTTCTTAACTGCTGGGTTCCACTTAATGTAGGTTCCTTTTTGTTTGTAGTCTTCATCAGAAAACCAAAGGTGATGTACACAAGCTTCAGCGGTAATTCTTTTTTTATCCAAGGGTGTATTATTCTCAAATAAACTTAGTTCTTTCGCTGTTGAAATATGTAAAACATGCAGTCGAGCATTGTGTTTTTTCGCTAAACCAACAGCGAGTGATGAGGATAAGTAGCAAGCTTCTTCACTACGAATTTCAGGATGACATTCAATAGGAACATTTTCACCGTACTTTTGGCGATAAATTTCCATATTTTTTCGAACAGTTGCTTCATCCTCACAGTGAGTAGCAATTAACATTGGAACTTCCGAAAATATTTTATTCAAAGTATCTGGAGCATCTACAAGCATATTACCAGTACTAGAGCCCATAAATACTTTTACTCCGCAAACATTTTTAGGATTAGTTTTTAACACTTCATCAATATTGTCATTTGAAGCACCCATGAAAAAACTATAATTTGCAATACTTGATGTGGCAGCAATTTCATATTTATCTTCAAGTAACTTTTGAGTCAAAGCATTTGGAATAGTGTTAGGCATTTCCATAAAGGAAGTGATCCCACCAGCAACTGCTGCTCTACTTTCTGTGAATATATTAGCTTTATGTGTCAATCCAGGTTCCCTAAAATGTACTTGATCATCGATACTTCCAGGAACAAGGTATTTACCTTCTAGATTAATTTCTTTTGCAGAAGGATCCTCAATGTTTGAGGCAATTTTTGAGATTACATCATTTTCAATTAGAACGTCACAAACAATTGACTTCCCCTCATTGATAACCGTAGGTTGTTTTAATAAATATTTCATTCTTTCTACAATTTCATACCACGCATTTTCCAAACACCAACAAACGCTTCGTTAAAAATACCTGTGCTCATTTTTGAATTTCCGTATTGTCTATCAACAAATGTAATTGGCACTTCAATCACTTTTAACCCATGTTTAACAACACCATATTTCATTGAGATTTGAAAAGCATATCCTTTGAATGGAATTATATTATAATTTACTTTTTGAAGTGCCTCTTTTGTATAACATTTAAATCCCGCAGTTGTATCTTTTATACCAATCCATAAAATCATTCGCACATAAATTGAAGCGAAATACGACATTAAAATACGTAAAAAAGGCCAATTTTTAACTTTTCCTCCGCTACAATATCTTGAACCTATAGAAAGTTTTGCTCCTTCTTTCGCACAAGCATCATATAATCGAATTAAATCATCAGGATTATGTGAAAAGTCAGCATCCATTTCAAAGATATAGTCATAATCTTTAGAAAGCGACCAGTCAAAACCAGCGATATAAGCTGTTCCTAATCCTTGTTTACCTGCTCTTTCCAAAAGATGAAGCTGTTTAGAAAACTCTTTTTGAAGTGCCTTAACTTTTGTAGCAGTACCATCAGGGGAATTGTCATCTACGATTAGTACATGATATTCTTTTTCGTAGCTAAACACCTTGCGCAAAATACGCTCGATATTTTCTATCTCATTATACGTAGGAATTATAATAATACTATCCGACACAATTAAAAACTTAAGAAGTGCTAATATAATTGAATTTCAAAATCTATTGCTTTCAATTGTTGAAAATTAAGGTTTTTTAATGTTTTTATTCATTATTGATCAACTTTAACACATCGTGTATTAAATCGAACTCATAACCTCTTGATGATAAAAATTGTTGAACTTTGATTTTTTTTTGAAAATCACTTCCTTTTTTCTCTAGCCATTTCTTTTTAGCTAAGCCCTTAAGGTTCGTTTGATACACCTCATCATCTATTTCTCCTAAAGCGGTGTTAATACAAGTTTTAGGTACATTTTTTTGTCTTAAATGCGAAATAATTTTATTTCTCCCCCATTTCTTAATTTTATACTTTCCAGAAACAAAGCTATTAGCAAATCTTTGCTCATCCAGAAAATTGTATTCAATCAAGTGAGAGATTAAAGCATTGGTGTCCTCATCGTCTAAACCATAATCTCGCAGTTTTTGATAAACCTCCTTATGACAACGGTCTCGATAAGCACACCAAGCTTCTATTTTTTGTTTTGCTTCTAAAAAAGAGTATGACTTATCCCCTTTCTTTTCCATCAAAGTGATATTTCTTCCCCTTCTTTATCTCTAAATGAGTATTGTAAGAAGTGAAAATCAGTAACACCAACAATACGCACCCATTTTTTAAACTTCAAAAACCAACTTTTCTGCTTAGAAATCAAGCCTCTTTTAAAGTGAGACTCAATATAAGGATGCACATATAGCGTTACATGCCCTTCTTTTTTATCTTTTAACAAATATGTTAAGTTGTTTTCAATTTCATCAGCAAACAAAATACTCGCACTGATGTCACCCGTTCCATTACAAACAGGACATTTCTCAGATGTTTCAATATCTGTTTCTGGGCGTACACGTTGTCGTGTAATTTCTACCACACCAAAGCGAGAAGGAGGAAGTATATTATGTTTAGCACGATCAGACTTCATAAACTCCTTCATTTTCTCAAAGAGGATTTTATTGTTTTCTCTTTCGTGCATATCGATAAAGTCAACAGCGACAATTCCGCCCATATCTCTGAGCTGAAGCACTCTTGCTAGTTCTTCTGCCGCTTCCAAGTTGGTTGCTAAAGCATTACTTTCTTGACCTTTGGCATCTTTTCGATTCCCACTATTTACATCAACTACATGCATAGCCTCTGTGTGTTCGATAATCAAATAGCCACCGCTAGGCATCGGTACTTTTTTACCAAAAAGGGCTTTAATTTGACGATTGATACCAAATCTTTCAAAGATTTCTAATCGACCCGTGTAATTATTTAAAATCTTTTCACGACCTGGAGCAATTGAAGCTACATAAGTTTTAATCTGCTCATAAAGCGCTTCATCATTTACATGAATATTTGTAAAGTCAGCGTTTAGCAAATCTCTTAGCAAAGATGAAGCTTTATTAATTTCACCTAAAATTCGTCTTGGTGGTGACGAATTCACAAGGTTACCATGCAATTTCTTCCATTTTTCCAACAGCGCTTTTAGGTCGCTGTCAAGTTGTTCAATTTTTTTATTTTTCGCAACAGTTCTAATGATAACGCCAAAATTCTTTGGTTTAACATTCTTCATTATATCGCGCAAACGATCGCGTTCTTCATGGTCTTTAATCTTTTGAGAGATTGAGACTTTATTAGAGAACGGAACTAAAACAAGGTACCGACCAGCTAAAGTAACTTCAGCACTTAATCGTGGTCCTTTGCTAGAGATTGGTTCTTTAGCAACCTGAACCATAATATGTTGGGAAGAAGATATTACATCAGTAATTTTTCCATCTTTTGGAATATCATCTTCAGTTTTAAAGTACAATAGATCGGCAACATTTTGTTTGCCTTGCAACGTATGTTGAGTAAACTTATTGAGGGAATAAAATTGTGGGCCTAAATCCAAATAATGAAGAAAGGCATCTTTTTCGTATCCTACATCCACAAAGCAAGCGTTTAAGCTCGGTACTACTTTCCTCACTTTTCCGTGATAAATATCACCAACAGCGTAATCTGTAGTACCTTTTTCTTCGTGGAGTTCAATAAGCTTACCGTCTTTTAGTAGTGCAAGCCAAACGCTCCCTTCGCGGGAGTCGACTACTAATTCGTAATTCACGGAAGCCGTATTTAAAGTTTATAAATGCGAATAACTTAGCAGTCACACTACCAAGCTCATTCACCTAACTAATAAGTTGACACGAAAAAAATTATTTCTTCTTTTTGTGACGGTTTTTTCTTAGACGCTTTTTTCTTTTGTGCGTAGACATCTTGTGTCTTTTTCTTTTTTTACCACTTGGCATAAATCTATATTTTAAGTATTAATATTCTTATTTTCAATAGTGTTTTAAATAAAAAACACTCCTGCTTGTTAAAACAGGAGTGCAAAGATACAAATAACTTTGTAAAGACCCAAAAACTGGGATAAAAATCAATTATTTAACTTTAACGTTTGATTTAACGTCTTCAACAAATGTTTTTGCTGGTTTAAAAGATGGAATGTTATGAGCTGGAATAATGATTGTAGTATTTTTAGAAATATTACGACCTGTTTTCTCTGCTCTTGCTTTAACAATAAAGCTTCCAAAACCTCTTAAATAAACATTTTCTCCTTTTGTTAAAGACCCCTTTACTGATTCCATAAAGGCTTCAACAGTTTTTTGGACTTCGTTCTTCTCTAGTCCAATCTCCTCAGCAATTTCAGCAACTATATCTGCTTTTGTCATAATTTTAAAAATTTATATTTAACAACAATTTGACTTTCAATTACAAAGGTAGTTAGGTTTATCGTTTTATCTTTGTATTTTAGTTAATAAACTTTAAACTTTTACCCTAATGCATGATTTTTCTCTATCAATTCGGCTTTGGTATCGACAAAACAAAAGAGATTTACCTTGGCGAAACACAAAAAATGCGTATTTCATCTGGTTATCTGAAATTATTCTCCAACAAACGAGGGTAGATCAAGGCAAAAAGTACTTTGATAAGTTTATTAAACACTATCCTAAAATAAAGGATTTAGCCAATGCAGAAGAACAAGAAGTACTCAATTTATGGCAAGGTTTAGGTTATTACAGCAGAGCAAGAAACCTACATTATGCTTCAAAACAAATTATCAACGACTATAATGGTGTCTTCCCTAATAGCTTTAAAGAAATTAAAAAACTCAAAGGTGTTGGTGATTATACAGCCTCAGCCATAGCTTCATTTGTGTTTAAACTTCCTCATGCAGTCGTTGATGGCAATGTGTATCGCGTACTTGCGAGGTATTATGCCGACAATACTCCCATTGACTCATCACAAGGTCAAAAGTTATTTAAAGCTTATGCGCAAGATTTAATCCCTCTAGACGCCCCAGATGAGTTTAACCAAGCCATAATGGAATTAGGAGCTCTTGTTTGTACTCCAAAAAATCCGAAGTGCGATACCTGTCCCTTAAACGAAAATTGTAGTGCTTACATTGGAAGCGACCCTTTGTTATATCCTGTAAAAGCTAAAAAAACTAAAGTAACCACTAAATTTTTTAATTATTTTATAAATACGACAAATTCTTTTCAAATAGAAAAACGCAATCAAAAAGGAATATGGCAAAATATGTATCAGTTTCCATTAATAGAATCAGAAAAGCAACTCAGTATTGAAAAGGTTTGTGAACTAACTATAGAAAAATGGGGTGTAAAGGTTATTAAAAAGCAAGCTACTTATAAACACATACTAAGTCATCAAAAAATACAAGCCATATTTTGGGTGCTGGAAAAGCCTGTTCCTAAAAACAAAAAATATATCAACATAACCTTTGAAGAGCTTTACAAATACCCAATTCCCAGATTGATTGACAGGTATCTAGAAGAGAATCTAGAAGCGTACGATACTGAAAATTAAATGAGTTTGATTGATTTACCAGACTAGGTTGGTAAAAGTTCATGGTCGTAAAGTTCAAAGTTGAACCTTGAATAAAATAACGTGCAGAATAAGTGGTGTTTCTAACAAAAAAACTTCTACTGCTTAAGTAGAGAAACATTTCATTTTTACAGTTTAACCCTAAAAATTAATAACTCTTAGTGATGCTTTTTTTGTTTATTTATTATACATTTGTTGTATGGCAGGAACTGTAAACAAAGTAATACTTATAGGTAATTTAGGTAAAGATCCTGAAGTTCGCTCTTTGGAGAATGGCACTAAATTAGCTCGATTTCCAATAGCTACTTCTGAGTCTTATACAGATAAAACAACTGGTGAGAGACGTGAAATTACAGATTGGCACAATATAGTTGTGTGGAGAGGCTTGGCAGAAATCGCTGAAAAATACCTTACAAAAGGTCAAAAAGTTTACGTTGAAGGAAAGCTTAAAACGCGATCTTGGCAGGATGATGCTGGGATAACAAAATACGCCACTGAAGTTATAGCAGATAATTTCACTATGCTTTCTCCAAAGAATGAAAATACAACTTCAACCAATTCACCAAACTACTCATCACAAGACACTCCTCAAAAACCAAGTCCTATGCCTCAAGATTCTGCTGAAGATGACGATGACTTGCCTTTTTAAATTAGTGATAATCGATGGACGATACGGATCCCCTTAGTTTTGTTTTACTATATATTGCACCAGATGAAATCGGTATCGGTTTTTGGGTTTCTGTTGTTGTACTTTTATTATTGCTTATAGCATCTGCTTTGATATCAGGCTCAGAGGTTGCGTTTTTCTCACTATCTCCTGAAGAACGTGAGGAAATTCAATCAAATAACGACTCTTCATCTGAAGTTGCGTGGGAGTTACTCAAAAACCCAAAGGATTTATTAGCAACGATACTAATCACCAATAACTTCGTAAATGTTGGTATCGTTATTCTAGCAAGTTATATCTTTAGTCTTATTTATCCTATTAATCCCGATGGAAGTATTGACTACTTAAGATCAACAATTGAAATAGGTGGCATTACATTTACAATTCTTTTAATCGGAGAAGTAATCCCCAAAATTTACGCCAATAGAAATAGCTTAAAGCTTGTAAATTTCATGGCTGTTCCTTTAAAAACACTCGGCAACATCCCTCCGTTTTCTTGGTTAAGACATTCATTGGTAGGCGGAACAGAACTTATATTGAAATATGCACGTAAAAGACAAATTGATGTCTCAACTGATGATTTAGAAAATGCAATTGCTCTAACTAGAGAAGGCGACACGTCCACTGAAGAGCAAAGAATACTTGAAGGAATCGTAAATTTCGGAAACACCGATGTTAGGCAGATAATGCGCTCAAGAGTTGATACTGTTGCTGTTGATGAAAGTATATCTTATTTTGAATTAATGAAAATTATTGTCGACTCAGGTTATTCAAGAATCCCCGTTTATAGAGATACCTTTGATGAAGTTACTGGAATTATGTTTGTCAAAGATTTATTGGCTCATTTAAACGAAGGAGACAATTTTGATTGGACCAACCTCGTTCGTCCGCCGTTTTTTGTACCTGAAAATAAAAAAATTGACGATCTACTAAAAGAATTTCAACAATTAAAGATGCATATGGCGGTGGTTGTAGATGAATATGGCGGTGCATCGGGAGTTGTTACGCTTGAAGATATTCTCGAAGAAATTGTTGGTGAAATCACAGATGAGTTTGATGATGACGACATTGTTTATACTAAAATCAATAAAGACACGTTCCTTTTTGAAGGAAAGACTCCTTTAGTTGACATGTATAAGGTGCTGGATATCGACGGGAAAGCTTTCGAACAAGTTAAAGGCGAGTCTGATTCAATAGCAGGATTCTTAATCGAACAAGCAGGTAAAATCCTTAGAAACAATGAGTCTTTTAATTTTGAAAACTTAAAATTTGTTGTTGAATCATCTGATAAGAAACGTGTCAAGTTAGTTAAAATAGTAAAAGAGAAACAGAAAAATAAGGATGAAAATTAACTTAATATTTATTTTATTTGCACTATTTATAATAGGTTGTGAAGGCGATAAAAACCTCGTTCCAAAACCTCCTACATACCTAAAAGTTAATTTACCCGAACGCACTTATGACAACTACACTGATGAATGTAGCTTCAGCTTTGAAAAACCTTCTTATTTTAACGTTAAATCAGTACAAAAAAATAGTTGTAATCGCGACGTTATTTTCAATGAGTTAAATGGCACCTTGCATTTAAGTGTTATTGACATGGATACTACTCTTGGTACTTATGTCAACTACGCAAATGATAAAGTAGGCGAGCACAAAATAAAAGCTAGTGCGATAATGGATACTACTATAATAAGAGAAGACGATAATGTCTTTGGAACTTTTTTTGAATTACAAGGGAATGTTGCTTCTCCGTTCCAGTTTTATTTGACTGACAGTACAGACCGTTTTATTAGCGGTGTCGTTTATTTCAATTCACGTCCAAATTACGACTCGATTCGTCCAACATTAAACTTTGTTCGTAAAGATTTGATAAAATTAATGGAGACAATCGAATGGGAAACTGAAAGCCTTTAGTAAGACAAACGTTTATATCAAGGTAAATGTAAAAATTCATTGAAATACACTCTTTTCAAGATTTAATTTTTTAAACTTGTCAACTCTAACCGTTCGTATAGGGCAAACGCATTTAAAAATCTAAATCCCGAAAAGAGCCTATTTTGTCACGATTTTTGGGGCAAAAAGTCGCGCCAAAATAAGGACTTCCTCATTCTTCTTTAACCACCGGTTGATCCCGAAGAATTCTCTGGACTTATCCCGTGGCAAAAGAACCTTTGGTTTTATATAATCAACAAAAAAAAGAGATCTAAATTCAAATGCGTTTGCCCTGACCGTTCGTACAGGGCAAACTCATACTTTTTTTAGTCTAAAGTTATCAACATAAAAACCTTATTA
>JBBEBO010000159.1:0-10145 GCA_040882265.1 Brumimicrobium sp.
CTGCGTCACCTCGAATGAAATGAGAGGTCTGTTTTACTTTTCCCGGACACTAGTGGTTTCTAATGACTTCTCAAATAAGAACTTTAGGTAATGTTTAGAAAAATTATAGAACCCAAAAAAATAGCGAGGGATGCGGTCCTCACTATTTTTTTTTAAATTCAATTAATGAAATAGAAGTTAGAAACTAATTACAGCTTCACCTACTAATCCGTTAAAATTAGCTCCTGCGAAACGTCCTCCCCAAGCATCTCCGTTATAATCTTGATTCATATATTCTAATTTCACTAACACATTATTTGTCAAATACCAACCTGCTCCAGCATTAATACGGCTAACATTTAATGTTTCAGTTGCACTTTCTCTCATTTTACCGCTAACTTCATTATATCTTCCTGCGACATAAAATTGTTCTTTTTTACCAAAGCGATAAATTAATTCTGCAGCAATCTGAGTCATTGCCCCTTCCGTGTCTTCAGGATTTGTAAACTCAGCATGACCATCAGCAATTTCATAAATACCAAATAACTCAAATCCTTTGTATTTGATAAAAGGGTTTACTTGAAAGGCAGTTATTTTAGTAAATCTAGCATTATATCGCCCATCGAAATCACCTCCATCTCCGTCAGTGGTTTCAAGGATATTGTAATATCGAGCACCTGCACGATCACCACCATACATCCATGTTCCTGTAGAAGTTCCCGTATTAATGTACCACGATCCTGTTAAACGAGCACGAAAATCATCACCAAATTTTTTGTCATAACCTAATTTACCATAAAAAGAAGGCTTGTTGTATGTATTATCATCTACTACAACATTTTGATTTAGTTTCCCATTAGAAACACCTAAAACACCTAATAAGCCATTTTTTTGCAACGTTACTTCCCCAAAAACCTCAGTTGTGAATGCATCCATTATATAATTACCAACAAATGGGTTGAAAATACCTCTTGCATTATCAGTACGCCTATAATGGGCATCACCATAATCAAGTTCATCGAGACCTATTCGGACAGTAGTAAAATCCATAATGTTCTCCATGAATCCAGGTTTAATAAAATCCAGCTTATCGATTTGAATATTACCACCTTTAATCCAAGCTTCAACGTGATGACGAGAAGACATGTAAGTTCTCATGTGTAATTTTAGTCCGTCCATCAACTGAGCATCAATGTTAAAGTTTGCTGTAGGAAGGTTAAAATTATTTCCCAATTCAACCAAGTTTCCAGCCTCATTACTTTGAGACAATCCTTGGAATTGCATTGCAAAATCTCCTCCAACTCTTACTTTAACGCCATCATAATCAACAGTATCCTTTTTTGTTGATTCAAAAACATTTAAACCTTCTTTGTTGTTCGGTCTATAAAACTGTAAATCTGGCTGTTGCGCTAAAGATACTGTCGAATAAACCAATGTTGCTATTAAACTTATTTTTCTTAATTCTATTTTTTTTGTAATCATAATTCTATGAGTTTATAAATATTGTGTTAAAAGAAATTGATAATTCGTTGCCTGTTTTAACTGTGCCCATCAGTGCTGTTGGGGGATCCATATTATACTCTTTAAAAGTAATGTCAAAGCTTCCACTTATTTTAAGTTTACCGTCTATAATTTTCGTTTTAATTTCAAAAATTTCTGTTTTTGTCGTTCCACCAGCGGTAAAATCACCCTTAACTCGAATGACATCATCATTAATGGAAATAACACGTTCAAGTTCAAATTTTATATATGGATTCTCTTCAACTTTTAGAGCCTTATAAGCATTTTCATCCATACCTGACTTTCCACTTTTTAACGTTTTGCTTTTAAGCTTTACTTCAAGAGATTTAATATTTTCAACTTTACCATTGTTAATAATAAATGTACCTTTCCCATCAGCACTTGATGATACCATTTCCCAATCGTGAAGCGATGAAGTTCCTGCTACTTCAAAATTTGAGCTTTTTGTCACTTTAAATATTTCTTGTGCAGAGAGTGTACTTACAAAAAAGAGAAGTGAAGCTAGTAGAGTTTTTTTAAATAGGTTATTTAAATAAATCATATAAATACAGTTTTAAATTATCGAACAAAAAACGCTTTGTCTTCTGTAATCAGGCACAAAACTACAAATGCAATCGGCCATCATAAATGACAAACATCATATTAGCACGTGAGTATTATCACATAACTTAAGAATGATTGTTGAAACAGCCAAATAATGTGTTTTTTGTTACAGGATAGGGTAATCTCATATTCAATACAATACATGGTTTAAGGTTCAAAGTTGAAAAATTTAAGGTTTTGCGAGGCGTGTCTGCAACGTTTGGGGTATAATCAAGATCCTTTACATTAATGGTGAAAAAGGCTGATTGTACTTACAGCATGGTCAGATGGCTTACAACTAAAAAGTTTAATCAGAAAAACGCTTAAATAGAATGGAAGCGATATGGCCTCCAAAACCAAAAGTGTTAGATAAGGCATATTGAATATCAGATTTTTGAGATTCAATCAATGGGAAATTAAAAGCGTCTTTATAATTAGATTCAATTTTTGAAGTATTAATCGTTGGAGGGACAACTCCATCTTGTATTCCTTTAATTGAAAGAATAGATTCAATGGCACCAGCAGCGCCCAACAAATGACCAGTCATTGATTTTGTTCCACTTACCGACAATGATTTTCTGCTACCAAATAAAGTGTGAACTGCTTTTAATTCACTTTTATCACCTTGGGGAGTTGACGTAGCATGCATATTTATGTAGCCCACCTCGTCAGGTTTTATTCCTGCTTCTTCTAAAGCTAAAGTCATTCCTTTAACAGCACCTCTCCCATCTGGATGAATACCCGTTAAATGATAAGCATCTGCCGCCATTCCTCCTCCGACAATTTCTCCGTAAATAGTTGCGCCACGATTTTTAGCATGTTCATATTCTTCAAGGATTAAAGCACCAGCCCCTTCTCCCATCACAAACCCGTCACGATCCATATCGAATGGGCGTGAGGCACCTGTTGGGTTATCATTGTTAACAGACAAAGCTTTAGCAGAACCAAACCCACCAATCGTAGAAGGTCCGATAGGTGCTTCAGAACCTCCAGTAACAATCATATCCGCCTTATTCCAACGGATATAATTAAATGCATCAATAATCGCAGTAGAAGAAGTCGCACAAGCCGAAACGGGGCAATAGTTCACTCCTCTAAAACCATATTTAATAGAAATAATTCCCGCTGCTATGTCTACAAGAATGCGCGGTATAAAAAAAGGAGAAAAGCGTGGTGTTCCATCTCCTTCATAATATTCTTTAAGCTGATTTTCAAAGGTTTCTATACCTCCATTACCTGAGCCCCAAATAACACCAACTCTATCTAAGTCTAATTTATCTAGGTTTATTTTTGAATCTTTTACTGCTTCTTCCACAGCAATGAGTGCATATTGTGTAAAGTGGTCGTATGTTTTAACTTCTTTTCGATCAAAATGTGCTGTCGCATCGTAATTTTTTAATTCACAAGCAATCTTTGTTTTATATTTAGAAGTGTCAAATTTGGTAATCTCCCCTGCTCCACTAACACCCTTACAAGCATTTTCCCAGAACTCTTTTACATTATTACCGATAGGGGTTAAAACTCCCAAACCCGTTATCACAACTCGTCTCATTATTGGTCTATTTAAGTTGTCAAATATAATAAAAACTAAATTGTATTATGTTAAGACATGAAATAATGAGTATTATGACATAATGACGTGCAATTAAATAAGGTATAATAATTGCCAACTACTTTCTATGCAATTTGTTCAATACAAAAGAGGAGCAACCCTTGAAGCGATTGTTTATCCACTACTTATAATAGTAATAATGTGGAGCATCTTTTTGATTGATAGATATTATCAATTGGATTTATACAAATACGGTGTAAAACCTTCAACTTCAGAAGGGATTAAAGGAATTTTTCTGATGCCTCTAATCCACAGTCAAAAAGATTTTTCGCATATTATTAATAACTCTATTCCTACTTTTATTTTTTTGAGTGCCTTAATCTATTTTTATAGAGAAATTGCGATATATGTTGTCTTATTAGTTTGGGTTGGTGCAGGGTTTTTACTTTGGTATTTAGCTGTCAATACAAATTCTTATCACATTGGTATGTCTGGAGTGATTTATGGTCTTTTCGGGTTTCTTTTTACAAGTGGACTCATTCGAAAATATATTCCTTTGCAAGCTATTACACTATTTGTTGCATTTGTATACGGCTCTATGATTTGGGGGATTTTTCCAATGGAGCCTGGGATCTCTTGGGAAGGTCATTTGTTGGGATTGATGGTAGGTGTTATTGTAGCATTTGCATTTCGTAAAAAAGGTCCAGTTGCTCCTAAATATCGCTATGAAATAGAAAAAGAAATGGGAATTGAGCCTCCAGACTTAGAAGGGGAATGGCTAGAACGAAGAAAAAGGTGGGAAGAACAACAAAAAAGACAGTTAGAAAATAAAAACAATGATGAAAAGCAAAACAAAGAAAATTCTTCAGCGGAAGTAACTTACCATTTCAAACCAAAAAATAAAAAAGAATAGTTTTTGTTCATTTCTAGTAATTTAACCCCTAAACACGGTTATCAACCGCTTAAATAATTATCTGTCACCCAGCAGACATAAACCTTATATTCGCACAGCTCAACTACTTGTTTGGCTACAATAAACCAATGTTTTTAGATGCTCTACATCTTTTGATGTGGAGCGTTTTTATTTTAATACTTAAACTTTCAGTGGTTTTATTTGTGAGACTTTAATTTTCTCAAAATATTCTTTTAATGCAATATCATTCTCTTCAATTGGAGTGAAAATTTCCATCACGACAGGTCTATCGTTTTTCTGATATTGATAAAATGACTGAAGTTGATTGTCAATTTCCTCAAGAGAATTCGCAACCATATAGTTTATATTAAAAGCTTCACAAATTGATTTTGCTGAGAAACCTTGTTTAGTAACGAAAAATTTATCGGAAACTTCAGTATCTGAAGGTCCTGGAATAATTTTAAAGATTCCCCCTCCTCCATTATTAATTACAAACATTCTAAAATTAGAAGGAATATGATGATTCCAAAATGCATTGCTGTCATAGAAAAAACTTATATCTCCTGAAATAAATGAGTGCAGATGAGATGGGTCTGCTAAACAAGCACCAAGAGCAGTACTTGTTGATCCATCAATTCCACTTGTTCCTCGGTTACATGTGTATGAAATGGAAGGAATTGGATCAAAAAGCTGGGCATATCTTACAACTGAACTATTTCCTAGGTGAAGCTTACTGTTTTCAGGTACGACATCCATTAAAAGTTGAAATACACTTAAATCAGTATACGGCGCTTTCTTTAGATATTCTAAATGCTTGTCTTGAGTTAAATAATCAAGTTGTTTCCATTGCTCACCATATCTGGAAACGTTTCTTTTTCTTTCCGTTTCCAAAAAAGCTTTCATAAATACAGCTTCATCTATTGGAATTGAAATTGTGAGCGATTGATATGTATCCATATACGGAAATGATTTTCCAATTTTCCAGTGGTTTTTTGGTTTAAACTCCCTTAAATAAGCTTTGATTTTTTTTGAAATAACAGCGCCTCCAAGCGTGATTAATAAATCTGGTTGAAAAAACTCCTTATATTCTTCGCTAATACTGTTTATCGTTCTATCAATACAGTGGACAAAACTTTTATCACTTAAATTACTCGTATTTTCAACCAAAATAGCAACAGAGCTATCTTTAGCTAATTCTTTAAGCTGTTCTTGCAAATACCTATTCTTTGGCATTTGTCCGCAGATTATTAATTTTTTATCTGCCAAATCCCAATTCTCAGATAGCGAATTTAGTTGCACTGAAGACACTTGTTGCTCTGGCGTAAATACTTTCGTCTGTCTTTGAAATTTAAGTTTGTCTGAATCTAATTGATACAATGGTTCGCGAAAAGGGAAGTTAATATGAACTGGACCATTTGACTTAACATTATCTAAAACACGGTCTATTTCTCTTTGATTAAACCATTTTTCATCTTCGTTGGATGGACTTTCAATCAAGTTTGTCTCATCAACGATATGATTTGAAAAAACGCCCTTCTGTCTTATTGTTTGCCCATCACCATGATCTGTCCATTCATTTGGTCTATCTGCCGAAACAACAACAAGGGGAATGTTGCGATAAAAAGCTTCACTTATTGCTGGGTAATAATTTAATAACGCAGAGCCCGAAGTACAAGCAACTCCAACTGGTTTTTGTAATTCCTCAGCCATACCTAAGGCATAAAAAGCTGCACTTCTTTCATCTGGTATTACGTAACATTTAAACCGACTATCTTTTGAAAAAGCGATAACAAGTGGTGCATTTCTTGAACCAGGTGAAAAAACAAATGTTGTCAAGCCGTGTGAGAAACATTGTTCTTTTAATTGTTGAACACCATATTTTTCACTATTCTGATTCATTTTATTGTACTTTTTTTAACCTAAAAATATTTAGAGTCAATTTTATTGTTTAACTAACAGTTTTGTTTCAAAATCCTTTGCTTCTTCTTCAGAAACAAGTCGTAATTTACGTAAATATTTAACAGTTTTATCAAGATCATCAGTAAAATCATCACCATTATAATTCCAATCAGTTTCTCTTAACCAGTTGCGAACATCACCCTTTTCCAACCCATAGCGCCATGCGATAATATCTGCTGCGTCTGGGTTGATTTTTAATTTTCTTGCGCGATTGTTCACTACAGCACAAAGATCGTTTAAACCGTCAGTATATTTTTCTAATATTTCATTTCTGACAGCAATTACAAAACATGGCCACGGAGTTATCACCTCATCTATAAATCTACATTTCTCTTGCTGAGTATAAGGTTTAGTAGTATATTTTTCCCATAAAAAAGCTTGAGCTTCATTGTTTTCTAACGCCCAAAGTCCACCGTAAACATCACCAATAACATTAAATTTCAACTTGTCAATCTCCCATCCCTTTTGATCGGTAAGAACATAAGACATCAAATGTGAACCCGAACCTTCTCTTGAAATTGCAAACGTTTTTCCTTCTAGTTGTTCTACTTTCTTAATATCAGAATTAAATGGAACGTGAATTCCCCAATGAAGTGAAGAAGTAACGTATACTTGAAGGATTTTTGCATCAAGACCTTGTAAAATAGCCTTTGAAATTCCTTCAGTAAGCAATACTGCGACATCAAGGGTTTTATTTTCGAGACCGCGAATCATTTGCCCCGTACCACCAGACATATCTTCCCAATGCAAATGGATATCTTTTTCACGAAACTCACCTTCCTCGATAGCTAACTTCCAAGGGAGGTTAAAATGTTCTGGCACACCACCTATTTTCAAGCGTATCATATTTCTATATTTTTCTTTCGTTTGCTAAAAATTGTCTTTCGTACAAGTTCTTATAAAAACCTCCTTTATCCAAAAGTTCCTGATGACTTCCGATTTCCATAATTTTCCCGTCGTCCAATACAATTATTTTGTTTGCTTGCTGTATAGTAGACAATCGATGAGCAATTACAATTGAAGTTCTACCAACAGTCAGTTTTTCAGTTGCTTCTTGAATTAACTCCTCGCTTTCATTATCTACACTTGATGTTGCTTCATCTAAAATCAGTATGTGTGGATTATAAACATAGGCTCTTATAAAAGCAAGAAGTTGTCTCTGTCCTACAGATAAAACACCACCTCTTTCACCAACGTGGTAATCGTAATTATTCGGTAAACGCATTATAAATTTATGTGCACCAACGGCTTTCGAAGCAGCAATCACTTGTTCTCGAGAAATAGATTTATCTCCTAGAGTTATATTATTAAAAACCGTATCAGAAAATAAAAATACATCTTGTAAAACAATAGAAATATTTTTTCTTAGATAAGACAAATCAATCGCTTGAATTTTAGTATCACCAATTCTGATTTCACCTTTCTGAAACTCGTAAAAACGAGACAGCAGATTAACAATCGAAGATTTCCCCGCTCCAGTTGCGCCAACAAAAGCAACAGTTGTATTTGGTTCTATTTTTAAATTAATATCTTTCAGTACCCAATCGTCGTCTTGATAAGCAAACCAGACCTTATCAAATTCAATTGGTTTTTGGAAATCAACGTTGGTTAATGTTCCTTCATCTTGAATTTGTTCATCAGTATCTAACGTTTGAAAAACACGTTCAGCTCTAACAATTCCACGCTGTAAAACATTAAATTTATCCGCTAACTGACGAATTGGACGATAGAGCATGTGCACCCAAAGTGTATATTTCACAACAGTACCCATAGATTCTCCGGCAATACTCATATCATTAGCAATTGACCAAGCACTAAAAACAATTAAAAAAGCGATGGATAGAGAACTTAAAAACTCTACTACTGGAAAAAATATTGAGTTAGCCCAAATTGTATCCACATGAGCTTGACGGTGTTTTGCATTTATTTCTGAAAAACGCTGTTGCTCTATTTTCTCTCGGTTAAATAACTGAAGAATTGCCATGCCAGATAAGCGTTCTTGTACAAAAGTATTTAACCTATTTACTTCTAATCTTTCTTTTTGATACGCTTTTTTCATTGCCCTAGCAAAAATCCTGGTCGCAATAATAAGCAGTGGAATTGGAATTAATATAAAAAGTGCTAACAATGGATTTGTCCAAAACATCCATCCTAAAATTGTTACCAGAACCAAAATGTCCCCCATCATATTGATAAGACCCTGAGAAAAAACTTCAGAAATTGCTTCTAAATCGGAAACAATTCGAGTTACAACAGAACCAATAGGTGTTTTATCAAAATACTTCATTTTAAACGCCATCATGTGCTTAAACAAACGAATTCGCATATCACGAATCACTGATTGAGCCAATAAATTAGCGAAGTACGTGTTGAAAAACTGGAATAATCCTTCAAGAATCAGCATTCCAATTATCACCATTGTCCAAAAAAATAGTGCATTGGAATCTTGTGTTTTTACGATGTATTCGTCAACCATATTTCCAATAACACTTGGACGAAGTGGCGCAACAATAGAAAGCCCTAGCGTAAAAAGAAAAGCTAAAAAAAGATACTTTTTATGCGGTCGTGCATACTGCATCAAACGTTTAAAGACGTTTAAATCAAATTTTGATTTGCTTTTTTCAGCCATAGTGCAAAAATAGTGAGGTAGTTTAGATAATTGTCGATTTATAGAAAAAAGAAAAGGAATATTTTCCGCTCTTAACTTCAAAAGGTGTTAAATTGTAGTTTATAACCTGATGAATATCTCCACAATAATTTTATTAACCAACTTCATTTCAAACACTTAAATGTATATATTTGTATAACTAAATTTACTATAATGAACACTTCAATATTAATTGTAACGATATTAATCTCCATCGCCTTAGCTTTAATACTTCAGTTTACTGTAAAAAAACTAGCTGCCAAAAAGAATAAAATCAACAACAGCGTTGATACAGAAACTGATCGTTTTACGAATCCTGAAACTTCAAGTATAAATTTGACTTCTAATAAGAAAAAAAGCACTAAAAAGAAATCGTTTATCGCTTTTTTTATATTCGCCTTAACTGCCATAATACCGATTTTAATATTTACAAATGGTTGTGAAAACGATTATCGGTATGCTACCTTTGTGATTCAGGACGATAACGAAAACTATGTTTATAGCTCAAGTGAGTTTCTTGTGGAGGAAGCAATTAATAAAAATGAAGTCCCACCAACATTAAATTCAAATATTTTGTACTTCATTGACGGAGGTGTATTTATGCAACCTCAAAACATTGAAAATGTTGCGAATATTCTTTCTGGAAACAATAAATTTATAAAGCATCAAGAATCTAGCTTCAACGGATATGCTGTAGAAGACTCAATAGACGTTTATGACTCTTATACACAGAATAAAGCGGGAGATAAGATTGGAAAGACTGAAGTAATCAATGTTGTTTCACTCTCAAAAAATAATAACTCGAACGAGAAAATGGAGATTAAATGGAAAACAACACCCGATTTAGTTGCAATTCAAAACTGTACAATTGAAGATATATGGGTTGTTACAAACCCTTACCCAGGCAAAACCGTTGGAAATTGGGAGGATGAAATACTGGTTAATATTGAGCTCATCAATCAATTCTACAATAATCAATTTGAAATCGTTTT
>JBBEBO010000159.1:10245-16057 GCA_040882265.1 Brumimicrobium sp.
GCCACGAATGCACGAATTTTAGGGGGTAGGCGTGTAGAGAGGTTTGGTGAAATTTGCTTTTGTTTAATGTTAATCTTTTTTTTTCAACTAAAAATAGTACCAATCCATTTCATCTCTGTACTTTTGCAGTATAATTAAGAGTAATGGCTGGAAAAAAGGTTGAAATAGAGGATTTAATTTTTGGTGTTAGAGCAGTTATTGAAGCTGTTGAAGCACGAAAAGAGATTAACAAAATAATGATTCAGCGTGGGATGGATAAGGCTTTATTTAAAGAATTAAAGGAAGCTTTAGCCAATAAAAAATATACACTTCAATTTGTACCGCTCGAAAAAATAAATCGTCTTACAACAAAAAACCATCAAGGTGTTGTCGCTTTCATTTCTCCAGTTGTATATCATGAAATTGAAAATGTACTGAATGATGTTTTTGAAGCTGGTGATATACCTAATGTACTAGTCCTTGACAGAATTACTGACGTAAGAAACTTTGGTGCAATTGCGAGAACAGCAGAGTGTGCTGGGGTTCATGCCATTGTTATTCCGGATAGAAATTCAGCTTTAATCACCAGTGATTCAATTAAGACATCTGCAGGAGCTTTGCACAAAATTCCTGTATGTAAAACAAAAGATTTAGTTGAAACAGTTGAATACCTCAAAAATGCTGGGCTTAGAGTTGTGGCTTGTACTGAGAAAACAAATGATTTTGTATTTGACGTTACACTTTCTGGACCTACAACAATTATTTTAGGGTCAGAAGAAGATGGTATTTCACAAGAATTACTCAACCTTTCGCATCAACGTGCAAAAATTCCACTTTTGGGAACAATTGGCTCTTACAACGTTGGTGTTTCTGCTGGTGTTATTCTTTATGAGAAGATGAGACAGATGATTTTGGAGTAGTCCAATACCAAAAAATTAGTAACCCTATACTTATTAAATAACTTATAAATGCGATAAGTGCAGTCCAAGTTGTTCTAGGTGAAACAAACTTAAAAGCTACTTCACCAAAACTATTTGGTGGAATTTTAACTCCCATTACCATACTGTTTATTTTATTAACTTCTAAATTCTCACCGTTTAACTTGACTTGCCATAAATGGTGATAATTTTGATTAAAACCTAGGTATTGCGTTTGATCAGATGAGTTATCAATAAACACCGAAAAGGCATTATTACTAATTATGGAATTATTTATTTGCATTTTATTTATTTCGGATACTGAATAAGGCTTATCAATTCCCCAAATCAACCCACTTTGAATTGTATCATGTTCTTTTCTCAATCTTGAGGGCACAAAAAACAATGGTTCTTGGACAACAAAATCTAAATCGCCATTATTTTCAGCTTCATCATAGTTTTTAAATCTTAGGGGGTTAATTCCATTATATGCTAGTTGTTTGTTATAAATTGAAAGGTTCACCCATATTCCTGAAACTGCTGGAACACCTTTTCTATGATCAAGCTCTTTCATTGGAGTCTCATTATGCGACTGGTTGATCTCTTCAGGTAAATTATCAAAATATTCTTCCAATTCGCGATATGAGGATGTATTGTAAATAGTGGATGGTCCTGAAAGCTGAGTGTTTATTACTAAATCAAAAACGCTAAATACAATGAGCGATACCAAAAGTGATACCTTAAAAAACTTCCTTAGTGCAAATGCTAATAATATACCAATTATTAAGACTAAACCATTAATAAAAATAAACGTTCCAATTGATTGTTCTGGTGATTCAACAAAATTTACAACACCTTCTAGTGCTGAAAAAATCATCTCCCAAGAAGTAAAAAAGAAACTAATGAATAGCGTAATCCCCGCAAATATACTCCAGTAAATCATGCTTCTTTTTAACGTTATATAAACATTATTTGAGTCAACAATATGTTTTAAAGCATACCCTGCTGCTAAAAGTGCAAAGAAAATAGTAAATGTTCTATAAATTGAAGGATGTCGAAAGGTTCCTATTCCAGGGAGGTGAACTAAATACTCGTAAATCCCATTGTTATACCCCCACGCTAAATAGAGTGACAAAAATATTCCAATTAACAACGTAAGTATCCTCGAAGTTCTTAGTCGAATTATTGCTATCATCAATAGCGTTAAGCCTACAATTCCAAAATATCCATTTCTTAATGTCCTTGAAGAATTTATAAATAAATCATCACTTGAAACTGTACTAAATGGATAAATAAATGAAATATATTCGTTTGGAGTAAAAGGATTAACTAAGAATTGTTCTAAAGGCATTTCTTCAATGCGATTAAAGTAAGGGGCAAACTCAAAAAACGCATTTAAATAAGGAAGAATAAGAAGGACAACAAGAAATAATGAAATTACAAGCTGAATTATAGCTTTCTTGTAATTATAATGACTTTTTCGTTTCCTAATAAAAACATAAATGACTGTGGCAACACAAAAATAAGTCAACAAAATTGTATAGGCTGGGCTCGCAGATGTAGTGTGAAGTGCTATCGTAATTGCTAAAAGAATCACAAACTTCCATTTGAAGGTATTTAATAGTTTATACAACCAAAGACAAACCCAAGGAAGGTATGCAACTCCAAGTAAGAAAACCATCAATTGTGATGAGTTAACCATAAATCCAGACAAAGCATAGGAGATTCCAAGAATAAATGCTATTTTATCGTTCGTAAAGAGCGTTCCAGCCAAACGAAACATTCCAATCCCTGCGACTATATAACAAAGGAGTAACTCTGTGACTAAAGCATTCAGTTCATAAGCGCCATAGATAAATGTTAAAAGCCATACAATAGGGTTCCATGCTCCACTCTGCAAGTCTGAATATGGTGGATATCCTAAATAATGAAAAGGACTCCATAAGTGCCATTCTCCTTGAACAATCATCTCTCCCACACCATGTCGGTAAGGAAGGTAAGCATCTAAATTATCCCATTTGGGAATGTAAATATGAAATGTAAGTGGCCATAAAGTCAGTAAAACGAGCAGAATTATTAAGAACTCAAACCTATATTTTAAGACGAGCGATTTCAAGATTAATCTTTTACTTTGTTTTTATAAAAACGGTGAATTTTAATTAGTTGGATAAATGTTTTAAAGCTATGGGTCCATTTTACTTTAGAATCATTTATATGAATACATTCTCTCAAAGGAACCTCAAGAGCTATTTCAGGTAGTCTTGCTCTGCCGTAAATCACAATCATTCGCCAAAATAGCTCAACATCAAATAACCATGGTGAAATAAATTTTTTATCAAACAAAGGCTCAACCATCTCTTTTTTGAATAACTTACAGCCACATTGAGTATCATAAACAGCTACTTTTAAACTATTACTAATAAATGTAGCTATTATTCGACCAAAAATATGGCGAAAAACTCTTCGTTCGATGTTGTTGTTCAAGGTTTTTATTCGTGAACCAAAAGCCATTTTCATTGATTCGTACTCTTTCATTCTCTGATACAACAAATTAATCTCATCTAAAGGAATGGATAAATCTGCATCGAGATAAGCGATATAGTCGTAATCATACGCTGCGCAAGTCTTTACACCGTGATGCACAGCCATCGCTTTCCCCTTATTTTTCTCCATTTTAGTAACGAAAATAGATTCAGATCGCTTCAATAATTCTTCTAATACTTCTTGAGTATTGTCTAGACTACCGTCATTAACAAAATGCAATCGAACATGAGGATTGTTTAGAGCAAACTCCGCAAACACTTCTACCTTCAGACGCTTCGCTTCATTATAACAAGGTATTACAATTCCAATAGTTTCCATCAATTCAGGTAAATGTAATAATTATTGTTAAACTTTTACAGTCCTATGATTTTAGCAGGAATTTCATTCAAAGATTGAATGCGCTCAATTCCTGATCGCTCAGCGTGATGATCGTGTGGATCAAAAAGCACGCCGCGAATACCACATTTTTCAGCACCCAATACATCCGCATTAAAGTCGTCACCAATCATAATGGATTCGCTTTTTTTAGCTTTTGTTCTTTCCAATGCTTTTTGAAACACTAATGGATTTGGTTTATTCACTCCCACTTCTTCACTGCACAAAATGTCATCAAAATAATTTAAAATCCCACTATTTTCCAACTTAATAAACTGAACTTCTTTGAATCCATTCGTAATAATGTGAAGTTGATGCTCATTATTTTTCAACTCTTCTAATGTCTCTTTTGTATCTGGAAATAAATTTGTTTGATAAGGAGAAACTTGAATATATCGCTCTCCCAATTGATGACTCAACTGATCATTGACAACATTAAATTTCTCCAACGTTTGCGCAAATCGACCTGCTCTTAAATCTGCCTTGGTGATTATACCTTTCGTGTATTTATCCCAGAACGCTGCATTCACCACTCTATATTCTTTGTAAAACACCTCAAATGTTGGAATATGATCCGCCAATTTTAATTCATCAAAGATTTGCACTAAAGCGGCTTTAGAATTTGTTTCGAAATCCCAAAGTGTTCTGTCTAAATCAAAAAATATGTGGTTCAATTTATTCATCAAAACATAAAGTTAATCAAATATGTAGCACTAGTTACCAACAGACAGTTCAGCGTTAAAAACAGCATAATAAGGAAATACGTTTTCTTCTGGTGCTTGTAAAATTTAGCCGTAATTATTGATCCAAGCGGTATAGATAAGAAAAAAGGGAATAAATAACATGCGCCATAAATTCCTATTGACTTTTTAATACTTACAATTCTTCTGTTTGTTTTGGTAAACACTTTTTTCGTTTTGGTGGTCTTCCCTTTTGCTTCTCGTTTTAAATTTCTCTTTACGGTGCGCTCAAGCGATTTACGCATGAAGTAATTACTTCCAAAATAAAATACACTTGAAGAAATAAAAGCGCCAATCATACAGCAAATGAAGGTCTCTAGAAAAGAAAACCCGTAAGCAAACCCGATTACAGGAGCAAACATAAATTTCCATGTGCTAAAAAACACAAGTGAGGAATAAAGCATCATTTCAATTATATTTTATCGCCAAAAGCTAAGTCTCCAGCATCTCCAAGTCCAGGCACAATATAAGATTGAGCTGTCAATTCATCATCAATGGCTCCAACCCAAATTTTCACGTTATCTGGGAATTTCTTTTTTATCAATTTGAGCGCTTCTTCAGTTGCAATTCCAACAACTAAGTGAATCTGTTTTGGTTTTCCGTATTTTTTTAGTGCTTCGTAAACCATTACCATTGAGTTTCCCGTAGCCAACATAGGATCACTAATTACAAGTGTTTTTTTATCAATACTTGGCGATGCACAATATTCAACATGAATATCAAAATCTTCTTCAGTAGTATGCTTTCTATATGCGCTAACAAATGCAGACTCAGCATGATCAAAATAATTCAAAAGACCTTGATGCATCGGTAAACCAGCTCTTAGAATTGTTGCTAAAACAATTGGGTCATTTGACAACATTGTTTCAGCTTCTCCTAATGGAGTTGTAATCGTTTTTTCTGAATATTTAAGTGATTTAGATAACTCATAGCCCATTATTTCAGCAATTCGCTGTAAGTTACGACGAAAGCGCATTCGATCGCCTTGTACGTCAATGTCACGAATTTCAGCAAGAAACTGATTAAAAATAGAATTGGATTTTGAGAAATTATGTATCATATAACAAATTTAAATTAAAAATAGGCACGAACGTACGAATAGTATTAAAAAGTTGTGATGATTGCCACGAATGCACGAATTATGGGTGTTGGGTGTGGTGTTGGGTGTTGGGTGTTGGGTTGCCACGAATGCACGAATTATATTGACCCGTCCTAAAAAAAGTTTACAGATTTAACTTTTATTTATTAATAGTCCTG
>JBBEBO010000160.1:0-15967 GCA_040882265.1 Brumimicrobium sp.
ATTTAATCCTTCTATATTTGACAAATTAAACTTGCGCATGAATAAAGCGGGTTAAAGTATTTTTTTGAAGTCAGACCCTGTTGGACTTTGGTGAATATCTAATTCGAATTGTTTTATCACAGCGAATAAATGATCAAAAATATCAGCGATCACAACTTCATAATCTGACCAAACTTTTGTTTTAGAAAAGCAGTAAATCTCGATGGGTAAACCTTCAACTCCTGGCTCTAATTGACGAACCATTAATGTCATATCTTGATTAATTTCATTGTTATTTTTCAAGTAGTACTCTACATAACGTCGAAAAAGTCCAATATTAGTTTGTTTACGTGCATGAATTTGGTTGTTATCTTTTAATCCATGTTCCTCATTGTATTTTTCAATTTCATTTTTTTGTTTTTCAATAAACGCAGATAAAATCCTAACCTTTGACAACCTTTCAGTTAATTCTGGAGAAGCAAATTTAACGCTGTCAATTTTAATATTTAACGCTCTCTTTATTCTTCTACCACCGGAGTCAGCCATTCCTCGCCAATTTTTAAAACTGTCAGAAATAAAACTATAAGTAGGAATTGTAGTGATCGTTTTATCAAAGTTTTGAACTTTTACCGTTGTGAGGTTGATCTCTATAACATCTCCATCTGCTCCATATCGCTCCATTGTGATCCAATCTCCTATTCTTACCATATCGTTGGCAGAAAGTTGTATGCTTCCAACAAAACCAAGTATAGTATCTTTAAACACTAATAGTAGAATTGCTGTCATTGCACCTAAAGAAGTAAGGAAAAACGTGGGTGATTGGTTTGTTATAACTGAAAGCATTATAATCACAAAAACGATTGTTATAATCAATTTAGCTGTTTGTGTATAAGCTCCAATCGGCTTGCCTTCTAGAAACGGTTTTTCTTCAAGGACATCCCTAACTGCGTTTAAGAATCTACGAACACCAATTAAAATTGCAAAAACAATTAAAAAATCACTTATACGGTGTGTAAATTCTAATACATCAGGAAATACAAAAAATACAATTGAAAAAAAGTAATCCATTAGCATCAAAGGTATTATATGGGCAACAGCACTAAAAAACTTGTTTTCAACAAGAATATCGTCAAGTTTGGTTTTACTTTTACGTGCAAAGCTGTTTATTAAACCAAGTAGCACTTCTTTGGTCAACCACCAAATAATTATTGAAACTATAGCCATTCCTACTAAAAGACCTATTGTCCACAAGTATTTGTCTGTTGCGAACTCTTCGTTATTCATCAACACTTCAAGTGAAGCGCCTTTATCTGATGAATAGAAACTTTTTATCCAGTTTAAAATTAGTTCTTTCATTGTTTTACTTATTTTTAGCAAAAGTAATAATTCTATGCAACCAAAAATACAGTTTCATATACTGGGATGGATCACATTTTTACTTTTCCCTACAATAGCATTTCTGGCACTATGGTTTTTTGAAGACATTCATTTTTTAGAAATCCTTGAATTGGACAATATATTTACGCTTCTAACTTTGGTTGGATTAGCATTTGGTCTTTTATATGGTATAGTCATACTAGGCTTAACACAATTTCCGATTTTTGAAGAAATGTCTAGCAAACAAGAAAGAATTCTTAAATCTCTTAACCTGGGTTGGGGAGATGTCTTTTTTATGTCTTTCTGCGCGGGATTTGGAGAAGAAATACTCTTTAGAGCTGGAATACAAACATGGTTAGGTCCTTGGTTAACAACTTTTATTTTTATTGCAATTCATGGATATTTCAATCCATTATCATGGAAACAGAGTATGATGGGTGTTGTACTTTTTCCTTTTATACTTTCACTAGCCTACGCTTATGAAAGTTATGGGCTTTGGTTTTGTGTTGCTGCACACTTTTCTTACGACCTAATAATGTTTAGCATGGCGCTAAAATCTACCGATAAACAATTCTGAAGTTGTGTAAACTACGAACAAAAAGGCATCTCGGTATTTGTATTGATTGGTCAACAACTAGTAAATCAAACCTTCTTAAGTCGCAAAGTTCATCGGGTAAAGCTAGTAGAAATCCAGCATTTTCTAAATGCAGCTCATGTAAATTAGTAAGTTTACCAATTTCAGAAGGAATTCCTTCAATTTGATTATAACTCAAATTTAATATTTCAATACTTCCACTTTTAAAAAGTGCTGGCTGAATTGTATCGAGTTCATTAAATGATACTGTAATCGTTTTCAGGTTTGGTAATTGACCTATCACATCAGGTAAAAAAGTTAAATTATTCTGGTCTAATACAAGATGTTCTAAATTTTTAAGTTTTCCAAGTGTCTGAGGAAGTGAATCTAAATCATTGTATGGAACTGACAAAACTTCCAAAAAACTTAAATCACCAATTTCTTCTGGCAAACGTTTTAATTCATTTTTCCCCAAATACAACTTTCTTAAATTTGCTAACTTATTAATATCGGGTGTAACTTCTGTTAAACCTGTTTTATAAAGCCTAAGTTCTTCTAAATTTTCTAATGCTAGAACATCTTCAGGAATAACGCTTAAATGCTGTCGATTTAAATTAAGTGACTTGGTTGTATAATCAGCTTTCTCAATTCTTCTTAAAGCAAAAATGGAACAACTGGAAGCGATCACTAAAACCAAAAAAAAGTTTAATAATATGTTATTTTTCACCAACAAAGAATTGATTACATTATCTTTAATACGAATTAAAACTAAAGTTATGAAAAAAATAATTGTTTCTACAGTATTTTTAGCGTTGTGCGCTTTACAATTTAATTATGCGCAAGATCACAATCACAAACGCGATGTTTCAGTTAAAGAAAAAAATGAGCTTCGATTAAAAAAGATGGAGACTGAACTTGAACTAACTCAAGAACAAACCAAAAAAATTGAAGCAATAAATAAAAACTATGAGCCAAAAGAGCAAGAGCTTCAAGAAAAAATGAAAAAAATTCGTGAAGAAAAAAAATTAGTTAAAAAAGACAAACACGAAGAAATTAAAGCCATTTTAACTCCCGAACAAATTGAAAAAATGGAGTCTTTAAAAAAGGAAAAAAAGAAGAATAAACTGAAAGCGAAATCCAAACAAAGACCAGTAAAAAGATCTCCAGCTCCCAAAGCTGAGCCTCAAAAAGTTGATGAAAATTAAAGTTTAAGGTTCAAGGTTCAAACGTGGATGAATAAATTACGAGTATTATAACTTCCCCTTTGATTAACTCTTCAGTAGTTGAACTTTTAGTCGGTTATTATTCAACGTTCAGAGGTTGTCAACTTTGAACCTTGAACCTTGAACTTTAAACCTTGACGACAAACCCCAATACCATTAACTATTTTAAAATCTCAGCAAAAGCATTCTTAAACTTTTCAATCTTTGGTCGTACAACCGCTTGGCAATAAGGTTGAGTTGGATTTCTTGCATAATAGTCTTTGTGATCATCTTCAGCTTTATAGAAATTTTTTAGTGGCTCTATTTCAGTTACAATCTTTTTATCAAAAGCACCAGATTCATCTAATTTCGATTTATACAACTCTGCTTTCTTTTTCTGTTTATCATCATGGTAAAAGACAACAGACCTATACTGCTCCCCTACGTCATTCCCCTGACGGTTTAAAGTTGTTGGGTCATGTACATACCAAAAGATCTCGAGTAGCTTGTCAAAACTTACAAAGTCGTCATCAAAAACTATTCTAGCCACTTCAGCATGCCCTGTGGTTCCCATGCAAACTTCTCTGTATGCAGGATTCTTAATGTGTCCACCTGAATAACCTGATTGAACTTCTTTAATGCCTTTAACATCACTGAAGATTGCTTCAATACACCAAAAGCATCCAGCACCAAATGTTGCTTCTTTTATTGCCATAAGAAATCTATATTTTTAATAATACTAACAAACATAATTATGAATATGTTTACAACAAAGCATCAAATTAAAACTCTTTTACATCGATAAAGAGGATTAATTTTTTCTTTTATTTGAAGCGAAATAAACAACAGTACCAAGAATTATTATTCCAATTACAACAATTAACACCCAGTAATCCCATATTTTAGAAACATTTGAGATTTTACTGTGTAACATCGTTTCACGTTTGTTGCCTTTATAGTTTAGCTTATTATGTTCTTCTTTAAAACTAGCTCTTAAAACATTTAATTCTTTAGATGTTTTCTCAGAATTTATTTCATCTTTTACTTCTATATATTCCTTTAATGCTTTTGATTGATTTTTATAATCTTCTAGTTTTTCATAAATCCGACTCAACTCAAAAAGAGCATCTTTAACACCAATTTTATTATTATGCTCCAAAGCTATATCGTAAGAATTTTGATGGTACTTCAAAGCAGTATCTAGTTTATTTACCTCATGAAAGTAATCGCCAAGATTAAAATAACTTTCAGCTATAAAGAAGTAATCTTCACTTTCCAGTCTATAGCTTAAAGCAAGTTTAAAATACTCTTCAGCCCTTTTTAAACTTCCGTTAATAAAACTTGCTATGGCGAAATTTGTGTAACCATTTGCAATTAACTTTGGATCGCCTGTGCTCAAGTTAAACTCCATGCTTTGTTCGAGACATTCAGTAGCTTTTTCATTGTTTTCTTGATTCAAATACAATTGTCCTAAAATACCGTACCCTGTGCCAACATTTCTGTAATTTGATCTTTTTTTATTGAATTCGATATAATCCTTTAACAAAGTCTCAGCTTCATCAAAATTCTCGTTAATGATATATATTCTAGAAAGATTTGCTAATGATAATGATTTATACTTATCATCCTCCAATTCTTTTCCAAGGTCAAACGATTTTAAATAAAACTCTTCAGCTTTTCCATATAACCCCTGTAAAAATGCAGTATTTCCCTTTGCATTATAGATTTCTACCAAGATAGAATCTCTGCCATCATACATGAAGTATTTTTCAGCCGAGCTAAGCTTCTGAGAAGCTTCTGAATATAATCCTATATTATTTAAAAAGTGACCAAAAATATAACTAGACAATGCTATAGCATCCTCTCTATCTTTTTCAATTCCTGTATTTTGTAAGTCTTTTATAAAAAACAACAACGTATCATTATCAATACTTTCAAGTTTTGAATAGTGTTTGAATAATAAGCTCATTTTATCCTCAACACTTCCGTTTAAATAATCAGTTGTTATTTGATCTATATCTTGGGAATACAAATTGGAAGCCCCAAATACAAAGGCATAAAAAAATAACAAAATGTAGTGTTTCATCAACGCTTTATTTATTTCAAATATATTAAATATAGGTGTTCTTTATTTCTAAAAATTTAGAATCTTGAAAATATATTACATTAAAAACTGATTAATAATGAATTACACATCAAGCAACTTGTTTTTTCTAGCTTATCTAGATATGTTATTTAAATAGCTTAATTAATTCTTTTAACTCCTTTAACTTATACCTGAAATGGGGCATGTTTTCGCAACAACTTGCAAGTTGTTTGAGATAGTTTTTAACGATTACAGTATTTGGTGTTGGCTCAAATTGATCTTTTGTTAAAGGTACACTTCTCGATTTAAAAATTTCTTTCAATCTCTGTGGATCTATAATAAGTCCCTTATTGCTTACGCTAATATAAAACAAAACGCCATTATTATGTACTCCCCAATCCAATAAATCAAGAATGTTATTTTGATCGATAAACGCCAACATAAAAGTTTTGCTTGATCCATTTACGCTTACTCCATAAACTGGCAAATTTAGGGATTGGGCAACGATGCTATAAATCAAACCAAGCGCAATATCTGACCCTTCTCTTGTTTCAAGTACAGCATTGATAATAATGTCAAAGAGAGAACTATGAGCTGATTCACTTTTCTTAAAGTCAAAATGATCAAAAAATATTGTATTAAAATTTTTGATTATTTCAAAACTTGTTTGTTTTGAATTTATCTCCAACCAAATTCCTTTTTTGATTTCTAATAACTTATCGTTTAATTCATTTATAGTAAGGTCGGGGTATTGATATTTGCAAACTAAATAGACTCCTTCCAACAATTGTTTTTCATCAGAATTAATCCAATTTTTTAAATCTCTTTTTAAATCCTCAAACTGTATATGATGTATTAGCTTAGAAATACATTCAGATTTTATTGGGTCATCAAGATATTGGTCTTGTAATGATGTCAGTGATGGCAATACTTCTGAGCCTTGTTCAATTATTTTTGATCGTACATGTTTAGCAACCAACTCGTCTGGGTCGTCTACTAATTCAACTAATGCATTTATTGAAGCGTCTATTCTCACGTTACAAAAATACAATGGTTAAAACTACAATTCTTTATTTATAAGAGTTCTTATGAAGATTTAGTTGTTAATTTCGTCCATACAACCATTGAATTTTAAGCTTATACTTGATAGAATGGTATTTATTTGCTATATTGTATACATGAATCAGAAAACAAATACACTCCTATTGATTACTGCTATTATTTTATTCTCGTTTACTATCATTGGTCAACAAGAGTTTAGATCATTAATGAATCAAAAAGAATTGCCCGCTTGTTTTCGTCAATTAAGTCAAAATAACGTAGATGAACTGATGGATTATTTTAAAACTTCATCAGGTGGATTTATTATTTCATCAGATTATGATGACACCAATGATGTTTACACTTTAAGTGCTAAAGGGAGTTGCCATGACACAAAAGCCCTGAGGATGAAACACCTTAAGAAAAATGATGTAGATTATATATTTGTTTTTAGAGAATTAATTGAAGAAGATGAATCTTATGGAAACATTCAACTTTACGAAAAAAAAGATAGTTTGTGGAGTGAAGGCAAACAAATTGAAATCTCATGGCAACACTTATTTGATGTAGATAAAAAAAAGCTGCAAGAACTAAAAGAATTAGACAAACATCCCAAGTGTATGATTACCTTCAAAAAAGAAGGGATGCGTATAGAAATTCCTTGGGAGTTTTATACTTACGGTGAAGGCAGTGAGAATAACGGTTATGTTAAAGGTGGAGGAAAACAGCCTATCTTATTACACTATGATTACTTTTTGAAATAGCTTGTTAATGTGACATTTAAACACGATTATTTATATTCATAAACACCGCTTCCCAAACTGTCTTAAAATTTTCAAAAGTTAAAAATGTTATAAATAAATATTATTTGTTTTATTTTTAACAAAGTGTTATTTCGGTACTTTTTGTGCTTAACTTTGCATAAAAAATTATAATTATGCCAGCACAACAGAGAATTTACAACGGTCCTTATTATAGATATGATCTCCCACTACTTCAAAAGACAATTGAGGCAAGTAAAGAAGCATCTGATAAGTATGGCTGTAAGTTATTTTACGCGCTTAAAGCCAATAATGAAGAGCGTATAGTTGCAGAAATTATTGAGCGTAATGTTGGAGTTGATTGCGTTTCTGGTGGTGAAATTAATTATGCATTAGAACGAGGCTGGAATGCTTCACAAGTTGTTTTCGCTGGTTCTGGTAAGACAATTAGAGAAATTGAGTTTGCACTATCTCAAAACATAAGTGTCATCCACTGCGAATCAAGAGTGGAGTTTGATATTATAAAAGAAATTAAAGGTCAACTCAACTCAGTTACAGAAATAGCGCTTCGGATTAACCCAGATTTGAAAGTTAATACACATGAAAAAATAAGTACAGGTGAAAAGCATCACAAATTTGGTATGTCATTCCAAGATGCATTAGCGATTATTAATGCAAATGCGAATGATGTTTGTGGCTTTCACTTTCACGTAGGATCTCAAATAACTGATATGGTATATTTTGAAGATTTATCATTAACTGTTAGAGGGCTTCTAGAGCAATTACCTAATCATTTTTCGCTTCAATACCTAAACTTAGGCGGAGGTCTTGGAATCGATTATACAAACCCTCAAAAAAATACACTGCCTAACTTTGAAGGTTGGATGAATGCACTTCGTAAATTTTTACCTACGGATGTTGTTAAAACGATTAACCTTGAGCCTGGAAGAAGTATAGTTGGACAATGCGGTCAACTAATAGGTGAAGTACAATACATCAAGCACGAAGAATCAAATCCAACTGCAATTTTAGATGTAGGTATGACAGAATTATTACGTCCTGCTTTGTATGATGCTCGACACAAAATCACTGTTAACAAAGATGAACTAATTGTTGAGAATTACACTGTAAGCGGACCGACTTGCGAAAGCTCGGATACGTTCGGCTGTAACCATGCTTTACCACCGTTGGAGAGAGGAGATTTATTGATTATTCATAGTGCTGGAGCTTACGGTTCAAGTATGCGTTTGAACTACAACCTTCGCGATGTAATTCCAAGTGAATATATTCAAGAAACTGTAAGAACACACTTCAAACAAAAAGTGGCTTAAAAGTGATCTTTATGAAAGGCTGATTCATTAGTTAATTGAAGTTCATTTTTCTTATACCAGTCTAGAAACATGATCCATTGAGATTTGTTGTCTTTTTCCCATTTTTTGAATGATTCAACATCACCCATCATAAAAAGCCAATAATTATATGCTTCAAAATGGCCGTGTTTAATTAAGTCTTTGTGAAATTCAAAAAGTTGATGACGGGGGAACAGAGTGTCTTCATGCAAATAATAATGATGGATGAAGCTCTTTCTCATTCTATCGATATTTTCTAAAGTCACCGTATCAATTTTTACAAATGATTTCAACATATTTGGTTCTACAACTCTTTGTCCAAAACTTTTTGCCGACAAAGAGTCATTTTGATTTGTACTGTCATCTATATGCTGACAAATATTTACAGATATGCTGGAATCACCATGAAATTCAACACCATTTTTTAACGTATTAAAGAGTAACTCACTTATTTCTTTTGTTCGCTCAGTGTTTCGTTCTAAGTTCATAAAAATTTCTCCATATATAAGCCCCCAAACCTCTTCTGTTGAACTGCAGTAAATTTTAGATGCTTTATAATAATTTGAAGGATAAGATGGACTTTTTAAAATACCTTTTTCAAAATGCAATAATGCCTCTTCATAGTCTTTATCCATCATGGCTAAATTTCCAAGTTCTTCATAAAGCACTCCTTCGTTTGGAAACTTATTCAACCCGCTTAAGTAAGATTCTTCTGCATTTTTAAATTCGTCTAACATCACATAATTGTTCCCCATTAATTCATAAACCATAGCATTATCTTTTTCTTGATCAATAATACCATTTAAAGTTTCTAGTGATTCATTAAATTCTTCAGCGGAGAAATAAGCGTAGGACAATTGATATTGGTATGCGATATTTTCAGAATCAAACTTGACAGCTTTTTTAAGTTTTTTATAAGCTTTCTTTGGATTATCATTTTGTAATAATTCAACTGCCTCATTTGCGAAACTTTCAGCTTTATCTTTATCTTTTTGACCGATCGCTTGATTGAAAAAAAACAAAACAATAAACAAGCAAAATACTTTTTCCATCTGCATTTGTAGTATAAATAGGACTCCTAAGTTATACATTTATTTTTAACAAAAAAACCGACTTTATTTGTATAAAACATAACGTCATTATAATCCACTAATTTACAGACAAGATAGGTTGCTATAAAAAATTTTATTTATTCTATAAATTACAAATTAGTACTTCTTTTATATCAATTCGCAAATTGCGAATTTAGCGAATACACTGTAATACAAAATCTTATAAAGAATAGCATTTTAGCACAAAAAAACACTGAATTAAGGTATACTTGATTTGTATGAAATCATTAAAAATGAGGTGTTTATTTTTTAATTTCACCACTATTTCATCTAATCCCGTTCAAGGTTTTTGCCCTATTCAATATTCTTTCACTATGTTGACAGGACAAACTCAAACTTTTGGTTCTACAATAATTTTAATGGTAAGTAATATATGTCGTACTTACAGCACTCACGGTTTGGGATTCAATTTTTAATCACTGGCATGAATGCCAGCGCTAAAAATTGTAAGTGCTTACAGCACTTTTAACAGCTGATCCAAATTGATTAATGATAAGTGGATTTATACCGATTGTTATTTTAAATGTCCCTCGTATACACGAAATCCTTTAAATACACATCGGAATTACTTCTTCAAAGCATACTCATAAGACATTAACTTTTCAAATTGGTATTAGTTCGTCAGCTGACGGACGTCAAGCTTGTTGAGATGACTGCTAAGCCGTCTGTTAAGAGAATATAAATGCATTTTGAGTGTTCGTAAGTACGACCAGCCAAGCCTCATAATCCCAATATTCGTGGTTAAGTCTAAATATTTAGTCTACCTAAATAAAAAAGTATGAGTTTGCTCTGGCTATGTTGTGTTAAGCTTGTTTGTAGTACTTCGATAAATTCAGCAAACGGATAGCAATGTATAGTAAACCTTAATGCTCAACCCAAATTTCTACTAGAGCTTTCATAGTTTTAACAGCTTTTTCCATGTCTTGCACACTCACGTATTCATGCTTGGAATGAATGGCCATTTCACCAGTAAATAAGTTTGGACACGGTAAACCCATAAAAGAAAGCCGCGATCCGTCTGTACCACCTCGAATAATAACGGGTCTTGGTTCAATACCAACCTCTTTCATTGCCTGAATAGCATAATCGGTTACGAAAGGGACATCTTTAAGAATTTCCTTCATGTTTCTATATTGCTCATTTACTTCAAAATCATAGCGAGCCCCCTCGTATTTATGCACGACATTCTTCACAATGTTCTCAAGTCTTTTTTCGTATTCAGCGAGTTGTTTCGTATTGTGATCTCGAATAATAAACGTTAGCGTTGCTTTCTCTTGGATCCCCTCAAAGGCAACTGGATGAACAAAGCCTTCGCGTCCTTCTGTAGTTTCAGGTGACCAACTATCTTTAGGCAATTCAGCTAATACCTCGCCTCCTATTTTTAAAGCATTAATTAATTTTCCTTTTGCGTAGCCAGGATGCGCACTAATTCCATGGATTGTGATTTTTACAGAATCCGCAGAAAAGCTTTCATCTTCTATGGAACCGAGAACGCCACCATCCAATGTATAACCGTAATCGGCATTTAATTTATCCATGTCTAAATGGTCTACACCTCTTCCGACTTCCTCGTCCGGCGTAAATAAAACACGAACATCTCCATGTTTTACGGAAGGATTTTCTTTTAAAAACTGAACAAAGTCCATAATGCATGAAACACCTGCTTTATCATCTGCCCCGAGCAAAGTTTTACCGCTTGCTGTAATGATATCATCACCAACTTTCTCCTTGAGATAGGGGTGTTTTTCAATAGTAATTACCTGACTCATATCATCGGGCAATGTAATCGGGTTTCCATCATAATTTTTATGCAGAATAGGTTTTACATCTTTCCCACTAACATCTGGAGCTGTGTCCATATGCGCACAAAAACATATTGTTGGAATGGTACCTTTGTCAACATTACTTTTTACAGTTCCAAAAACATATCCCCACTTGTCCATTTCTGCGTCTTCAATACCTAGGTCTTTTAGTTCACGGACAAGAACCTTCCCTAAATCTTTCTGAATTTCAGTAGATGGAAATGTTTCTGAATTTGGGTCTGCTGTTGTATCAATCTGTACGTAACGCATTAAACGTTCTGCTACTGTATGTTTGTAATTTTCTGTGGACATGCTTGAATTTTGTATATTTTGAATGGTTTCGAAGATAGTAAAATTAGAGGAAATTTGTCCTTGTTTTTGTTAAGTACTTCAATAGATTTTAAGTTTTTGTTATTTCAGACACGCTCTATTCTCAGATATGGTGACGATTAATTTGGCCTGAGGATTATATGATCCATGAAAAGGAATCTCTTAGTGGATCAAATTCATACTCTGTTGAATCACCACCGATTGTTATCCAGCTTAGTAGCAGTTGCACTGCTGCGCTATCACAATCACAAAACTTAATTCCTTCATCTCAAAACAAACTTAACAAAACATTCTTCATTTCACACCCTTCCCTCTCAATTTATCGTTTTCACAGGCGGCGTCAAGCAATGAACCTCATCCAAAATACCATAGCCATTCCAATAATTTGAAGCCGAAGAATATATCCAATCTTGCGGTTTTTTTACATAGTTTTCCGACACTGGATTATTATGAATATAATTGATCTTTTCCAAAACACAAAGTGCCGACGATTCGGTAAATTTCTCACTGTAAAGTTCAATGGCGTGACTTCCTACTTTCCAAAACTTATACTCTTTGTTTCTAATGCTTTTCTGACCTTCTTGTTTAAACTCACGGAGCAACCATTCTCTTCTACTCTCAGGTTCGTTTATGATTTGAAAAATAACTTGTTTAACTACGTGTCTTTTAAAATCGCGTATAACATCCTTAAGCTGAAATGGCTCATCGCAATTTACAACAAGATGTAAGTGATTGGACATTAAGCACCATGCATACACATTTAAGCCTTTATTTTGAATGCAATATCTTAATAAGTCTACGATTGCTTGTCTGTGGTTATTGCATGTAAACACGCTTGTAGTGAGTTAATCGAACTATCTACCCAATTTACTACTGTTAGGGTTAGATAATAGGACGCGTTCTTTTTAATGGTGTGTTTAACTCCTTTGTTCATTTTTAGTGATTTAAGTTAATTTAAATTGATTAATATGAAATTAGTGAAAATTATTGAATGAGAAGTCCGCAGTTGCCAAAAATTATTTTATGAGCGAAGCAGTGCAACTGCTTCGAAGCTGGGAAGCAAAAGTTTCATTTATCTTTGACTAAAAATCGCAAATTGTCAGCGTTATATATGTTAAAGCCAAAAATTATTAAATTGTCATCTCCAGACGTTTCTAATTCATAGTCAACACCCTCAAATGTAATTTTTTGATAGCATAGATCATAACCAAAACGATTTCCAAAATCAATTTTTCGACTAACCTCTCTATTAGAAATTAATTCAGTCAATTTTTTCTTTAGTTTTTCTTTATCAATTACAATTGTAATATTGCTTTGAATCAAAATGGGTATTGCAAGACAATCAATTAGTAGTTGTTCTCTCTTGGAATTACTTCTAAAAACTTCAATTGTTTTTTGGGTTTGTGCGTCTTTCAAAAAAAATCTTTTACTCACTTTCATTGATTAAAAATTACTTTTACTTGATCAGTTGTGTTTATCAATATTGTAGGTATTCCGTCAAAACCGTTTAACTTTAAAATTTTACCTGTTGGTGTTTCAAAAGCAGCTTGAATAGGAGTCAATCCTTCAGCAATCTTTTGTTTGAAAATTGTTAAATTTACTGATTCACCGCCAAGATAATTATCACTTGACTTCCAAAGACCTTGAACTTGATTTGGACTATAATCCGCAATAGCTCTCTGAAAAATTTCAGTACCAATACCTTGTTCTTGTAATTGAGTAGGTAAATTTATTTCAAAATTTAGAATTCCATTTTCTTCAAAAGCAATTCCAGCGCGAACCCTGTCAGTTTGATATGTAACAGTGACATCATAATAGGTCACCGCTCTGCTGTTATATAAACCGTCAAAATCATCTATATGTGTCCACAATTGAACGCCCCCAGATCTACTAACAACCTTCACCTCCCCACTAACCGTTTTTACAACACTCAGCTGTTTTTTCTGAAATATTCCGTCTTTAATAAAATCAACTTCCTGTAGATCACAAATAAGTGTGTGTTGAGTAGCGCTTGGATCATCAAGGAAGTTTAGGTTATCAAGATACACCGCACCTTGGGGTGTTGTCGATGAATAGCCTAAATTAACTGTTTGTGTGACTCCCGATTCAGAATAGGTTAATTTAACAATGTTACGTGCCCCAGTTGTTGATAAACTTAGTGATGAATTGTCTAGCGGGGATATACTAGCAAGATAATGTTCGCGCAGAAGCCATTCTATTTCATCCTTAAATTTATTGTAACCAAATATAAATCGTTCAGCGTTGGATTTCGCATAAATACTTCCAAGTTTTTGTCCTAATTGCTCGAAATTAGTCGGATTACTTCTCAGTTCAATCATTCCTTGTTTGAATTCTGAGAATTTAATTGAATACTTGACGTATGTATCAATACTCTTTACAATTCCAACACCCAACTCCGTTGCTCCTAAAATCATAACAATAGAATTCCAATCATCCAGTATATCCTTACACCACGAACAGTTTCCTGACAATATTGGGTCTTCCTGCAATGCGAAAAACACATCAATTCCACCTATGATAGAATTTGTCATGAGTATTGCCCCTGGGTTTGCTACTAGTGTTGAAGATATAGCAGCAGCCGTTCCTATGATTACTCGAGCAACTTTTAACTGCTCAATTTTAGACTGTTCGTGAATCATCCAATGTACAAACATTGCCGGTAATAGCATTTGGTCTCCTTTTTTAAACTGCTTTCCGTCTGGACCTCCAAACTGAAAATCATCTTCTACTTGAACCAAAACCATTTGATATGGATCGATTTCTTTAGTTATACTATTTGCCGAAGCACCTGGTGTTTCGTCATAATCATAAACGACATCAAACTGAATTTGACCATTTGGAAGCCATGTCGATGTGGTAACCATTCCTTCCGAAGGGAACCAATTCTTATTAAAATGAACTTTAAAATTTGATTGATCTTCAATAGGCTGTGAGCTTACTTTGTTTTCTTCCTGGACCATTAAAGCAGTATAAAGGAATAGTAAATCATTATCACTATACCATAAATCCCCATTCAAACCTTTCAATAATACAAAATTATTTTTGCTCAGTTCATTTAAGACCTCTTGATACTGAGTTTTAGGAGTTGTTCTCACTAATTGTACCATGAGCCTTTCCTTCTCATCACCAACTGACCACTCACTATATTCATTAAGTAATTGAGTTCTCCTAGTTGTAGAGAGTTTTGACAAATAACACTCAATATGACTACTGCTAAAGCTAGAAAAGACTGTATTAGAATATGCTCCTACATCCACATTAGTTTGACTTACTGCATCAATAGTTTGAATTTGTAGGTCTGTAACAGCTGTTAAAAACTCATTTAGTCGATAGTAAAATTTTTGAAAATAATCTTCATCAACCAGCTCAACCTCATCGTATTCTAGTAGTCCTAAATCCTCTAAATTCAAAGATATCTCGTTGACTTGAGAAAGGATATTATTATCTGAAAATTCTACAAAAAACTGATTGTCTATAGCTTGTTGTTCAAAGTAAACCTCTTTTTCTCTTTCTTGAGAAACATCTAAATCAACAAGGCTCACTACTTCACCAAAACAACCATTTAATATTGGATTCATACTAATAATATATGCTATTTGAAATGCATACAAAGATTCTTTCCCAGAGACCTCACTCTTTATTGAGCTTATATAGTTTAGTGCTTCTAATGTAATCTGACCAGAATAATCTGCTACAACCGTTGTTCCTCCTGAATTAGAAGACATGTAATCTTCTAAAAGCTTAAATTTATCAATAATTGGAAGCTCCTGACCAATTTGATTACCTGCATTTTGATCGGCAAGTACAGCTGATTTATCTAGAGGAACAATCTTAAACTTTACCGTTCCACTCTCGATAACAGGAATTCCAGCTAATATATGATTATAATCTGCTAGTTGCTCAACCGGAAACTTTTCTTGTGAACTAAAATATCCAGTGAAATTTCCAGAATTAGTTCCATGGGCATTATAATTCGCGTTATTATCAAGAGTAAAGCTTATAACAGAACCTATTGGTGTTTCATTTTCATATAATTTATCAGGATCATCACCTCGTTTCCAATATGTATCAGGACTTGAAAACCTAATAGATTGTATACCTGAAGGTAGTGTTAACAACTTTCCTGAGGGATCAAGGAACGTTAATGTATTGTTTAAATTAGCATAATTATCGTACAAAATTTGTAAATCTTGAGAACTAACAGTGTAGGACTTACCTTCCTCTTCCCCATCCCAAAAACTAGGCACTAACTTCAACTTCCGCAACTCCTCCCATTGACCAAGCGTAAGATTACTCCCTCCAGAATAATCCATCAAATTATCCGTAGTCCCTT
>JBBEBO010000161.1:0-2463 GCA_040882265.1 Brumimicrobium sp.
TTTGCTCGAAAAACGATTAAACTAACGTCATTCCGAACGATAGTGAGGAATCTTAGTATCTCAATTTGACGTGAATTCTTATATCAAGCAGGGAGGCGCGTTAAATGTTACAATTTTTGTCTGGTCAATTTTTTCTAAGACAAGTAAATCATGATCTCCAGTGATTAAATAATCAGCTTCCGAGTCAATTGCTTCTCATTTTTTTATAAAGATAAAAATATTTTCATTGTTAAATAGCTATTCTATCTAGCTATAATTTATTCTATAGCCTACTTTCAAGATAACCAATCCAAAAGACTTTCGTAATTTTGCACCATGATTAATTTAGAACAACTCGGGTTTCACTTGCCGCAAGGATATTTATTTAAGGATATTAATCTTCAAATCAACGCAGGGGATAAAATCGGGCTCGTTGGTAAAAATGGCGCTGGGAAATCCACGCTTTTAAAGTTGCTTTCTGGAAGGGAAAAACCTACAGAAGGAAAAATCCATAGCTCTAAAGACACAACGATTGGTTTTTTAACGCAGGATATTGTCATAGATACCAACCAGAGTTTGTTCGACTATTTAAATTATTCAAATGAAACACTCAATAAGTTAAGAGATCAAATAGATGATATCAATCACCAATTGACAACGCGAACAGATTACGAGGCGGATTCTTATCTCCAGTTATTAGATGATTTGAATTTTGCCAACGAACAATTTCAACTTTTTGAGGGATATCAATGGGAAGAAAAAATTGCTACGAACTTAAATGGACTGGGGTTTGAAGATGCGGTTTTTGATAAACCGTTAAATAAGTTTTCTGGTGGTTGGAAAATGCGTGCTGAACTAGCAAAAATATTAGTGAATAATCCTTCCGTTATTTTACTGGATGAGCCCACAAACCACCTTGATATTATCTCAATTGGTTGGTTGGAGCAATATTTACAACGTTTTGAAGGAGCTGTAATTACTATTTCTCACGACAGACTATTTTTAGATAATGTCACAAAAAGAACATTGGAAATTACCAATGGTAAAATATTGGATTTTCCTTTTGCGTATTCGAAATACAAAATAAAACGTGCTGAAGAAATAGAGCAATTACTGGAAGCGCAAAAGCAACAAGAAAAAGAAATTAAACGTACAGAGGAGCTAATTGATAAATTTCGTGCTCAAGCGACCAAAGCTTCGATGGCACAATCTTTAATTAAAAAATTAGAAAAAACGGAACGCATTGAAGTGGAAACCGATGAAGTAGCAAGAATGAAAATTGCTTTTCCATTAAGTGTTCAACCAGGGAAATGGGTGTTGGAAATGAATGACCTGGGGAAATCTTACGGTGATTTGCAATTATTTAAAGACATCAATCTCACAGTTGGTCGTGGAGAAAAAATTGCGCTACTTGGTCCAAACGGTGTGGGTAAATCTACTTTACTCAAGCGCATCATGAAAACTGAAGATGGTGAAGGAGAAGTGAAATATGGACACAATGTTCAACTCACCTATTTCGCACAAGATCAAGCTGATAGTCTCAACCCAAAGAAAACTGTGCTGGAAACAGTAGATGATATCGCAAAAGGTGAAATTCGCAAACAATTGCGTTCAATTCTTGGAGCATTTTTGTTTAGCGGTGAAGATGTCGATAAGCAAGTGAGCGTTTTGTCTGGTGGAGAAAGAACGCGTTTGGCGCTTTGTCAATTACTATTGAGTCCTTCAAACGTTCTAATTCTCGATGAGCCGACAAATCATTTGGACATCCAGAGTAAAGGCGTCTTAAAACAAGCGCTTCAAAGTTATGAAGGAACATTCATCATCGTTTCTCACGACAGGGAATTTTTGGATGGATTAACCAATCGAATTTGGGATATTGAGAATAAAAACTTAAAAATTCATCACTACACCGTTCAAGAATATTTACGTCGTAAATCGGATGCTTTTACTCAGGCACAGCAAGTAGGGAAAAAAGCCAAAAAAGGCGGGGAAGCTACTCCAATCAAAAAAGAGGAGGTAAAAGAAGAACTTTCTTACGAAGAAAAAAAGGAACAAAAGCGCAGAATAAATAAACTCAAAAACGGCATCTCTCAAGCAGAAAAAGACATCGATAAATTTGAAAAAGAAATCAAAGAGATGGATAAAGTTGTCGCTGATTTAGATTATTCGGATGAAGAAAACACAGCTAAAACGCTTGAAAAATACGAGGAAATGAAGAAATCGTTGGAAGAGGTAATGTCGAAGTGGGAAGCGTATACGCTTGAGCTGGATGAAATTGGAATTGATGGTGATTAGTGACGAATTACGTGATTGGAGTGGTTTTTCTGATTTCTTTCGCATCGAAGTTAACTTTGGTCATTAATAAAAAGCCGAGGCATTTTTAATGATACACTTACACATAGATAATCTTTTAATCACTGATTAATTAATATGCATATCCGTTTGTTTACCCTATTTTCTTTAGAGAATAAAAATGCAGGCTTC
>JBBEBO010000162.1:0-15909 GCA_040882265.1 Brumimicrobium sp.
CAACGAGCATCAGAGAACCAAACAAAACATTCGTGCATTCGTGGCATCCAACGAGCATCAGAGAACCAAACAAAACATTCGTGCATTCGTGGCAAAACCTCACGACATAGTTCACTTCATTTTCGTTATATTTACAAAAAATAAATGCGATGCCAGAAGTAGGAATTATAATGGGAAGTAAGTCAGACTTGCACATTATGCAAGAAGCTGCAGATATATTAGATCATTTGGGTGTGGATTACGAAATGAATATTGTTTCAGCTCACAGGACTCCTCAACGGATGTATGATTATGCTAAAAATGCTCACAAACAAGGCCTAAAAGTTATAATTGCTGGTGCTGGAGGTGCTGCTCACCTGCCAGGAATGACAGCATCCTTAACTCCACTCCCTGTAATTGGAGTTCCTATAAAATCTAGAAACTCAATCGATGGTTGGGATTCTGTACTTTCTATTTTACAAATGCCTGGTGGTATTCCCGTAGCTACTGTTGCACTTGACGGAGCAAAAAACGCAGGAATTTTAGCGGCTAAAATTATTGGCGCTCAACAACCTGAATTATTGAAGCGTTTAGAGCAGTACATGGAGGAGCTGAAGCAGAAAGTGATGGATTCTGCACGTGATTTGTAGTATTTCAATAAAATTACTGTCTTTTGATTCTCCTTTATTCAGTACAAAAGCTATAAAAAAACTAAATCTCGAAAAGAACACATTTTGTCACGATTTTTGAAACAAAAAGTCGCGCAAAAATGAGAACTCCCAAATAATTCTTTAACCACGGGTTAATCCCGAATTGTCGGGACTTACCCCGTGGCAAAAGAACCTTTGGTTTTACCAAAACCAACGAAAAAAGGAGTTCTAAATTTAAATGCGTTTGCCCTGGCAGCAAAAGAAACTTAGTTTTTTAATCAAAAATAGTTACTAAATTTAAATGCGACAGCCATTTTAGAGAGCCTATCAAGACCGATTGCTTTGAAGAACTAGCTATAGGAATGCTTAAATTCAATAACCACTAATTAAAGAAATCCCACGTCACGCCAATTCTAATTATAAAAGGCATAATGGGATAATTAGAACCAATTCTTGATGTTGGGTCATTGAGAAAAGCATCAAGGTGTTCAGCACGGATAAAAAATCTAAATTCATCTATTTCTAAAGCTGTGAAGGCATTCAATCGCATTAAATTTGGAGTTTGTTCATTAGTCTGAGTTGGTTGCAGCACGCTTAGAAGTGAATTGTACTCCATAAATTGATATCCGAGTACGTATCCTAAATCTACACCAAATGAAAAACCTAATCGCTGGGCTTCAAACAACTTTGTTTTAAAAGCAATTCTATTCATTGTAGAAAAAGTAGGTTGATAATTAAAATTAGCTGTGTTAAAACCCAATTTAACACTTGGATAAAACCTCCATTGCCCAAGGTGTAATGCTCCTCCAATTTCCAATGCACCCACTGAAACTAAATCGAGTGTATCTTGACGCCATTCATTATCGATAAAATACAAACCATTATTTACACTTGTCCAATTGATTTTTGCCTGAATCATAGTAGTATCTCCATATCGAATTCCACCAGAAATATTGAGTAATTGCTGTGCTTCAAGTTCTTCTAACTCCCATTGCAAATGATTTCCAAAATGAAACCTTTGATATGGAAGCGGAAGTTTATTATCAATATTTACAGCAGCAAATAAACTTGCTTTAGCGAAGGGATTGAAACTCATTTTTGCATGATTATAAAACTCACCTAAAGCTCCTAAAACATTGAAATAAAATTCATTTTCAACTGAAATACCTCTCCATTTTGTCCATAAGTTTGAATGTAAAAAAACTTCATTTGTGTCTCTGTAAGTATCTAAATTTTGATTTTTCCAATAGCGATGATTTAATGTTGCGTCGATTTGAAAAGATCTGGAACTAAAATAAATTCCTGCACCATTCGACAAAGAAGCTGTTTGATATTGATCACGTGTTTCGGTTGAATCAATATATACATTCTCAACCAAACTAGTATTTAAAATTTCATCTCGGTACACCCTTCCATTCAAGTCGAAATTATGTTGTGTTTTAAATCCTGTACCTGTTATTGAATCTCCTATTAGCCTATAGTAATTGTCCCAGTTTATATCTAACTTTCTAATTACTGATTCTGCATTTTCATTTAGCACTGGGGTAAACTCAAGTGCAAACCCTTCAAGAAACTCGTCTGTTTCAATTCCCCAGTTTTCGGCATATTGATGTGCGCCAAAATAGGCATCAATTTTTGTTGACCATTTTTTTTGAGTGTGGAAGAATTGCAAACTAACATCATTTAGCTTAAAGTCACCATTTCTCAACAAACCATTGCTTGTTCTACGATGATACCTAAAATGAATATGGCTTTGGGGGGTGAAGTATTGATGATAATCTAGGTTTAATGCTTGGTTTAATGAACTACCAAAAGCATATTGGAAACCCAAGTAAGGAAGTCCGATGTATTTTGGTTTCACCCTTTTTTCATGACCTAAATACGCTAACCCAGCGGGAGAATTATATAGATTCCTTGCTAGATTCCATTCATGCATTTCACTAAATCCAGCAGCTGGTCTAAGGTTGATATCTCCAACATTAATTGCATCAATAGAATCTAAATCAGCGCCATTTGAACGATAATTTAATCCTATGGTATCAACTTTTGACAACATGAGCTTTTGCTGACCTAGAAGATTACCTGCAAATATGAGTAATATGCTAATTAAAATCTTTCTCACGTTACTACAATGTATGAAGCATCTATTTTATTGTTTAATCGATAAAGAAAGGCAATATTACGAATTTAAAAAGAACAACGAATATAAAGGTTCTTGAAAGTTTTGTGAGATCTGGAGAAAAGAAAAAAGAACCCATATAGCCTTAGTTTTCTGAAAACTTCAGAATGTCATGGTTAGAACCTCCAGTCTACGTCTGTAATCCTCTGGGTTATCCTTACTTCGAAAAGTGAAGGGAGGCTCGCCATTGGTAAACCAAGTACAGCTCTAAATATAAAAATGTTAAGTTTCAAAAACACGCTATATGGGCGGCATCTTCTGCCTAAGGTTAAGTAAACGTCTTTACGTCTCCAACCTCTATTGTAAACTTAATAAAAAAAATCCAATTAAAAAAGAAAAAAATAAGTGATTTTTTTATGAAATATGGTTTAATGAACTCAAGCATATTTCATAAAAATACACACGCACCGTACGGGCGTATTGCAATACACCCGTACGGTGCGTTTTTTCGAGATCTGTTTTGTTTTTTCTGGACACTATTAAGTCTAAAAAAATCACATCATCAATCCACCACCAAATTGGTCTTCAAGTTTTTTCTTTAACGCGCCAACAATTTGACCTAAAGCGTTTTGATTCGTGTCTGTGAGCTGTAATACAATTTTAGCTCCTGAGTTATCTGCCTCAATCATTAAATAATCAGCCAACTCAAGTAAAAGTTCAGCTTCTTTACTCGGCATAGGAAATTCTGCTGCCTTAAGTTGTTTTATATCCACAAACAACGAAAATGGTTTATCACCAAATGACTCCATTCCTCTTACTTTTTCAAGCGTTGAAATTTTAAAAGTTTCTTTCGACTCTTCATTACTATGAAGTATAAACTCATCACTGTTTACTTTCGCCATAGATTGATCGTAACGATAATATCCATCTCCTAGATCTTCAACATTTCCTTCTTCACCAAAAGTTGAAATGAGGTCATTTACTAATTCGTTATTCTCCCCTAAACCTGCATAAAAATTAAACTCAGGGATCATTGCTGATTGCATATCTGGAACGGTATTTAGGGCAAACCCTAGCTCACCGCTGACAACAGAACCTATTCCTTCTCCACCTAAGGCATGAAGGAAAAAGCCACCCATGCCTAAAGATCGATATAAATCCTTAGTAGCTTGTGGATTCATTCGCTTTAAAAATTTCTCCATTTTGGGAATATCTAATGCAGCAGAAAATGCAATAGAAGGCTTTCCTGGACCTAATTTTGAGACAATCTTATTTGAATTATCTGATTTAAAGAAAAATGCTTCTTTCAATTTATCACTGATGCGTTCTGTATTTGCACTAATAGTTATATTTCCAGGATTAAAATCAACCGATGTGGAGTAATGTCCATCTTCAACCATTTCTGTGATTTCCTTTCTCTGCTCTGCAGACAGACTGTTCAAACTAGTATTTGAGGTGCTGTATAAATTGGCTAAATTAGTCCCCAATAATATGTCTGTTTCTAAATCTAGTATTTCAACCACTTTAGGGTTTTGTTTTTTATCTGTAACCTTAATAAATGATGTTTTAAGTTCATCTTTAATATCACCTTCAGCAGTTGAAGTAATCATGATAGCTAGTTGATCATTAAAACCGATAGCTGTAGTCATATCATCGTACATCATAACTCCTTTTTCTTCCTCAAAAGGATATCCCATTTCCTCAAACATGCCTTGAAGAGAATCTTTATTCTCAACACTCATAAAAATAAAAACTTTCTCAGGTAGTCCTTCTCTATCAAGCGGTCCAGTCATTGCATAATGAATTCCGTTTTTGATTGAAATTCCTTTCTCCATTTCTGACATTTGGTTTTTAAAAAAAGATCCAATCCCAGATAATGACTCTATCTCACCTTTTTTAAGTATCGTTTTTATGTCTACATATCCATAACCAATTACATCTTGGTGACTGCTTACAAAAGAAGCAACAGAAGATTTTAAAGCTACGGTTTCTTCATCTTTACAGGCAGTAAAAGCGATAGTCAACGAAATACACGTTAAAAAGTAAAAGTAATGTCTCATAATTAGATTTTTTCCAAATTTAACCAAACTCATGAATTTCTAAAAGAAAAACTTATTAATAATATTATTGTGAACGAAATTAGATCTAACAAAATTCATCTTTGATTACTTTCAATGTCATTGTGCGGGGTTTGATTGATTCATTATTCCAAGGTTTAAAGTTCAATGTTCAACACATACATTATAATGACAATTAGTTTACGAAAAACTGAAAAAAATATACTTATGATTTTTAAGGACAGCTAATATATTACCTTTGTAATATGCATGATATTGAGCCATATTTTAATTGGAGAGATTTTTACATTTCATCAGAAGATGAGCGCTCTCCGTTTTATGCACGAGAATACAGTGAATTTGAATTTACAGATCAGGTGTACAACTATATAATACACCCTCAGTGGGATAACATTGGTTCTCAAACTTTATTTTTAAAGATTTTATACACCGACTATGACGAAGGATACACAATTATTGAATTGATTGGCGAATGGAATGATGCAATTAATAACGACATCATGACACTTAAAAGAGACATCATTGAGCCTTTAATGCACGAAGGAGTTGACAAATTTATTCTTATCGGTGAAAACGTTTTAAACTTCCATTATTCAGACGATTGCTATTATGAAGAATGGTTTGATGAACTAGAAAATGGATATATTGCATTAATAAATTTCCATGATCATGTCGTCAAAGAGTTTAACGAAATCCACTTAGATCAATATTTCGTTTTAGGCGGTGAGCTTGAAGATATTTCTTGGAGAACGTATACACCTCAACAGTTTTTTAGTAAAATTGATGCTTATGTACAGAGGAGGTTGAATTAGTAATTAGAGCTCAGGTTTAGCTGATTACTCTTCCATCAACACCCCAACAACTTTTTTATCAATTGGAAACGTCACATCATCTTTTCTTAAGTCCTCCAGTGCAACCCATCTATGTACTTCTTGATTCCCAGATTTAAAATTAAACGGTGTATCTACGGTTTCTATTTTTGAAGTTAGTGGAGTATAAACGTGATAATAAACACTAATGATTTGATCATTTTCGTTAAAAGCAGACTGCTGAAAAAAATCGGTTAGATAAATCAAGTCTCCTACTTCAACCTCCAACTGAAGTTCCTCTACGAACTCGCGTTTTAGACAATCTTTTAAACCCTCACCTTGCTCTAAACCACCTCCGGGAAATTTTGTGAATTTTTTACCAAAACGGCTTTCATCAGACAGAAGCACTTCGTTTTTGTCGTTAATTAAAATTCCATAAACCCGAATATTAAAAGCCATTTACTTCTCTATAATTGATTTTATGTCTGGTCTAAAATAATTGTTCCCTTTTAGTACTTTACCATCTTCTCTATAAATTGGTTTGCCATTCTCATCTAACTTACTCATGTTTGAACGATGGATTTCTTCAAATACTTCACCTATCAAATCTTGCATTCCATGTTTTAAAATCGTTCCACACAAAATGTAAAGCTGGTCACCCAAAGCATCGGCTACTTCGACTAAATCATTGTTTTTAGCTGCTTCTAAATACTCTTTATTTTCTTCGTTCATCAATCTGTGACGCAACTCAATTTGATCCGGCTCGATTTCTGCGATTGGCGTTTTGTTATTTTTAATTCCAAAACTGTCGTGAAACTCTTCAACAGATGAAATTGCATCTTTTAAACTCAATTCTTTACTCATATTCTAATATTTAAAAAACGAAAATATACATTCTTGCTTGGACTTCAGTTATAAAACTATATTTTTACTCTAACAATCAAGCTAAATAATTTGATTTACTTTAATTTGCAAATATGATTCGTATAAAAATTTATAGTTTAACGTTTTTGCTTGGAATATCCTTATTATTCTCAGTAAGCCTTCATTCGCAAGATTTTTTTCCGCCAGTAACGAATTACACAACCGATGATTACGGTCATAATTTTGCTCCAGATAATCACGGGATAACTCAAGATAAATCAGGAGTGATGTATTTTGGTAATACGGGTAACATTCTCACTTTTGATGGAACAAGATGGGAAAAGATTCCAACAGTTCCAACGCGCATAACTCGGTCACTCTATACTTCAAAAAATGAAACTATTTATGTTGGAACGCTTGGCGATTTCGGATATTTAGAAACAGATAGTATTGGTTCTTACTTCTATGTTTCTTTAGTTGATTCAACGATAAGAAACAACTATCCTTTTACAGATATTTGGTCGATTGTTGAAACAAAAGATGCCATTTATTTTCATAGTGAAGAACAGATATTTGAATACAATGACGATGAAGTTAAGGCACTAGAAATGCCCTCAACAGCTCACACTGTCTTTGATGTAAACGATAAACTTGTTGCACGAATGAGAGGTTTGGGACTAATGCAATGGGAAAATGAACAGTGGATAAAAATTAAAGGTTCGGAAGTTTTTGAACATTTTGGTGTTTTTGGAATAGTTCCTTTTAAAGAGAAAGGAGAACATTTAGTAATAACTCAGGAATTAGGAATGTTCAAATGGAATCAAGCAAAAGAAATAGAACCCATTAATGGTCAAAACGATGCGTTTTTAAATAACCTTTTAATTTTTGGAGCTAATCGTATTTCTGACAATAAAATTGCGCTTAAAACTTTTGATAAAGGTTGCATTATCATCAATAATAAAGGGAGTGAGGTAGGCCGAATTAATATTAGAATGGGGTTGAGATCAAATGAAATCAAAAACCAATTCATCGATCATGATGGAAATCTTTGGCTCGGGCTAGGAAATGGTCTCGCATTAGTAAATCTTGAATCAAGATTATCATATTTTGGAGAAAATCAAGGATTAATTGGTGGTGTTGAAACAGTATTACAAACAAATGTAAATCGAAATGAGCATTTGTATGTTGGGACAAATGAGGGATTATACCGCATTAATCAAAAGAATGAATCACTTTCTAAGGTTTATGAAAAAATAGAAGCTATAAAAAGCAATGTTTGGAGTTTAAAGAAATCGGGGGACTTTTTATACGTCGGAACAAGCGAAGGATTATTTCGATTGGATTTAAAAAAAGAATATCCTACTCCAGAAAGAATCAACCGTCAAAATGTCAATGCGCTCTATGTAGACAATGAAAAAGGATTTATTATTTCTGCTGGAAACCAAGGATTACAGGTACTAAACGCTAAAAATTTAAACCCTGTATTCACGTTTAAAGAACCATTTGCATCTGTAACTAACATTGAACGAACTACAAAAGAAAATGAAACAGTCTACTGGTTTGGACTTCAAGGACAAGGTGTTCTAAAGCTTACTTATCTAAACAAAAATTTTGAAGTGGATTTCTTTACTGGTGTTTCTTTAGGTCTTCCTGATGACCATGTGATCGTACCTCAAAAATTAAATGGTCAAGTAGTCTTTGGCACTACAGAAGGTTTACTAAATGTTGACGAATCAGTAATCGATGGTGAGAGCTACACCTTTTTTATGCCTGAAAAAATTGGTGACAGTACTTTTACTGATGCGTTATTTTATTTGACAGAAGACGAAAGCAATATCTGGTACTGTATTGATAATGATGTAGGTGTCATGGATAAGCAAAATAAAACCTTTATTAATCGACCATTTTGGGGGATAAAAAAAGGACGTGTCAATACGCTGTATAGACCTGAACAAAATGATTATTTATGGATTGGTGCAACTGAAGGTCTAATTCGTTACAACATCAAAGGGGAAACCCCACATAAACAACACTTTAATACTTTGATCCGGAAGGTTTGGACACAGAAAGAAGAAACTGTTTTTGGTGGAAACGAATTGGAAAGTAGAAAACCAATTGCTTTAGACTACGAGAAAAATTTTATTCACTTTACGTATAGTGCTCCATATTTTGAAGACCATCAACCGATAGAATACAGCTACAAACTAAAGGGATATAACAACAATTGGTCTGAATGGACACAAAAAACCGAAATTGAGTTTACAAATCTATTAGAAGGCGATTATGTTTTTAAGGTAAAAGCTCGAAATGTATACCATCAAGAAGCAGAACCTGCAGAAATTTCTTTCACTATATTGACCCCTTGGTATCGTTCTGCAACGGCTTATACTGGGTATGTCATACTCTTTTTGCTCATCATTATTATTGTTGTTAAAATCAGTTCATACCGATTAAAACAGCAAAATAAAAGGTTGGAATCTGCTGTTAAAGAGCGAACAAAAGAAATTGAAGAAAAGAATAGCCGATTAGAAGACCAAAAAACAAAGATTTTACATCAAAAAACAGAAATTGAAGACAGTATAAACTATGCTCAAAGAATTCAACGAGCTATACTTCCTTTGAAAACTGAGATGACCAAAAATCTTAAAGATTCATTTATAATGTTTTGGCCTAAAGATGTTGTCAGTGGTGATTTTTATTGGTTTTATCAGCGTGGTGATGAATCGATAATCGTTTGTGCAGATTGTACAGGTCATGGAGTGCCTGGTGCTTTTATGTCGATGATAGGAGTAGATAAATTAAATGTGTGCGTTGGTGAAAAAGGAATCACTTCACCTGATAAAATTTTGTCTTTCTTGAATGAAGGAATTAAAAACTCTCTTCGTCAAGACGACGGTAAAAAAGCAACTAGGGATGGAATGGATGCAGCAATAATCACTATTAATCAAAAGGAAAAAACGTTAAAATATGCAGGAGCTCATCGACCATTGTGGTATATTCAAGAAGGTGAACTTCATGAAATAAAAGCAACAAAAGTTGCAGTAGGTGGCTTTACTCCAATCGATCAAATATACGAACTTCGCGAATTGCGAATTACTGAAAAGACTTCTGTTTACTTGACTTCAGATGGATACGCAGACCAATTTGGAGGACCTAGAAATAAGAAGTTTAAAGTCAAAGCATTAAAAAATTTAATCATCGACAACCACCAAAAATCCATGTCTGATCAAAAAGATGTTCTAGAAAATGAAATGAAAATTTGGGCAAAGGGATATGAGCAAGTAGATGATATTTGTGTGATTGGAGTTTTGGTTGAGTAAAGCCCTCCCGAAACAAAAGAGTTCCGAGAAAGCTAATTAAGACAAAGTTATTTTTTTTCTTTAACTGATTTCATTCGAACATGTTTGTAATGAAGTTGCTTTTTAACTGGATACTCCTTTTTAGGTCTTCTAATTTTAGCATCATTATTCACCTCTACTTTTTGAGGAGCAACTTCTACTGATTTCATTGCAACTTTTGGTGGAGCCTTTTTTAATTTAACTTTTGGTCTTACCTGCTCTTGGGAACAAGAAATAAAAGAAATTCCAATAACCATAATTGCTAGAACAAAACCTTTGAAAATTATACTTTTCATGACTATTTTTTTTATGTTTATAGTCAGAAATATTTCAATTAACGTGCCAATATAAACGGATGTCATCAATTAATTATTTATATGCACTTATTGGAGGTGTAATTTTAGGCGGAATTAATAGTTGGTATTGGTACAACAGAGGATACCGAGGAGGTAAACTTTTCTTTCTTGGAACTATTGCTTTTTTTGGTATTATTACCCTTATTCTAAAATTAGTTAATCAAACAGAATGAACGCAATTGTTAATCATTACTATGCAATAATAAAATCCTTTAGCCTTTTATTTAAAGGAAAATATTTGTTGTTTTTTATTCCAGGTGTAGTCATTGCAATCTTTTTTATGATCTTTTCACAAGGACTGAAGTCTGCAAACTCTGTCTTGGGATTAGTTTCATACGTGCCTTGGGCTGGAGATTATCTACAAGGTACAGTCGATACTGTTTTTGGGTGGATTGAAGGAGTTTCAATATTCATATATCAGTTTGTCATCATAACAGTCCTCTCCCCTTTCCATACTATATTAAGTGAACGAGTTGATGAAAATGAAACAGGTAAAAAGTTTAAAGCGGGATGGGAAAAGTTTTTTAATGATATACTTCGAACTCTAGGAATAGCAATCCTTGGTGGGATAATGTATATGTTTCTAAAATTTATCTGGTGGTTATTTGCTTTGGCATTAGGGATTTCATTTTTAACGCCATTTGTATCTATCATACTTTTAGGTTTTTTTACTGGCTTTAACAGTTATGATTATTCTTTAGAACGATATGATGTGAGCGTAGCAAAAAGTTGGAAGTACGCTTTCAAACACCCGCTCCACATGATTTTAACAGGACTGATCTTTACTTCATTTTTGATTATTCCCTATGTAGGTGTAGTTATTGCACCAGTACTATTGACAATGGTAGGTACAATATGTTATTTAAGAATGGAAGAAAGAAAACTCAAGTAGGTTGTTTTTTATTGGCCCGTCTCAAAAATTGGGACGTCATTATACAGTACGATATGGTTGCTATTTTATCGAAGTAAGTACGAATATTCTTAGTTCCAACATATATCCTGAAATTTCAAAAACAGAATGCCGCAAAGAATGCTTTTTGTGGATCAAGCCCAAAAGTTGGGGAGAGGACATTTTACAGCGTGATATGATTGCTATTTTATCGAGTAATCGACCCATAAAACAAAATGACGCAAAGAATACTTTTTGTCACGATTTTTGGAACAAAAATACATACCAAAAAGGGTTTATGAATGTCATGCTAACCGCGGACTGAAGTCCACGGTTAAGGATATGACGCCTTTACAAGGCTTTTGTGTTTCAAATTTGCAATGTTTGTTGGATAACTCTAAGCTTAATCGAATAACAACTTCCAGTGGGAATAAACATAGTAGCAGCACTTAGAGTTTCTCCCCAACTTTTGAGACTGATTCATTTTTGTCATGATTTTTATTCAAAAAATCTCGCCAAAAAGTGTTGTTGATTGTCATTTATAACCGTGGACTAAAGGCCACGGTTAAGAATATGACGCCTTTACAAGGCTTTCGTGCTTATGTTTGGTGCATTTATTGGATAGCACTAGACTCAATCAACTAACAGCTTTCAAAAAAACTAGTGGTAGTGGAAGACCGATTTGTGAAGTGTGTGCAGTTAAATATTCTTAAGTCCGTGATGGTATTGGAGTTCGTCTCCACAAGCATTGTAAAGGCGCAATACATTTACCTTAGGGTTTTAGCATGTTTTGAAGAATATGGATTTTAGGATATCGAACTTTAGTACTTCTAAAAATGCCCCAAACCTTGAATTTTATACTGTCAGTCTCCTCTCCCAACTTCTAGGACAATTCTTATATTAATCACTTATTACTAACAAGGTAATCACACCTTTCCCAAACTAATTCATCCAGTATTAACATTGCTGCAATTGCTAACTGAGTGTAGTTCTGTGAAGCATTTCTGAACTTGCCTGAAGAAGTTTGCCACATCTCTTGAATCAATAGATTGCCACCTGAACTAGGTGCAATTTTATTTACAACAGACGCCACATTATAAGCCCCAGCATGGTAAACGTGTAAAACAAACAGTCTAAACCATAAATCATGCTCATTATATGATATGTTATGCTTATTCAGAATAGATTTAGCTTCGGGAATACATGTTTTCGAAATTAAGCTACTCGCCCCTTGCGCAGATTTCACAAAGTCTTGACGTTCATCAACGTATTTATTTACTTTTAATCCATGACTGCGGGCTACTGAAGGCATTAACTGAAATGGCCCATAAGCTCCAACATTGGATTTCGCTAATTTCCCAGGACTTTCAATCATCAATATTGCCTGAGCATACCAAGGATCAACTCCTTCATTAGAAAACGCCTCTACTCCTTTTGCAACACTTGGCAATACTTTCTCAAACGCATAAAAATCATTTTTACCTGTTGTCATGTAAATTTTATCATCACTACCTAAGTTATTAGCTAACCTAATAGAATCTCTAAAGTTATCTTTTTCACTATCGGTTAATTTGTCCCAATCTTTTAAGCTCATCTTTTTAACAATCGTTCTTGTCTTAGCAATATTAATCACACAAGAATCAGGAGAAAGTGTCATAACAGATCTCCAGAATACAGGTTGAGCTAAAGTATCCCATCTTTCAGAAAAAAGAAAAGTATTATCAATATATGAAACATCCACTGAATCATTCAGGTTTCGAATTTCAATCATTTGATCCTTCCAAGAATTTGAAATTGAATCTTTATGAGTTGCAAACGAATTAGATACCACGAAAATCGCAGTAAAGAGCAAGAGTTTTTTGAGCATAATACAACAACTATTTATACAAGTTTAACGAAAATATTTCGATTTCGTTACGCTTTTATAACATCGTTAACATATTCTAATGCCTTTTCTAGTTGTTGTTCTGGAGTTAAGCTTGAATTGTCTATAACAATAGCATCTTCAGTTTGAATTAAAGGACTCTCAGTTCTATTTGAATCCATTTCATCTCTTTTTGTAAGGTTATCTTTTACTTCATCAAAAGTTACATTCTCACCTTTAGATCTGAGTTCATCCAATCTTCTTTGAGTACGGACATCAACATCAGCAGTAATAAATAGTTTTAATTCTGCATTTGGGAAAACAACAGATCCAATATCACGCCCGTCCATAACCACTCCACCAGATGCACCTAGTTCTCTTTGAAGATCTACTAAGTGTTTACGAACTTCTTTTATAGTTGCAATGAGACTTACAACATTAGAAACTTCAATCTTTCGAATTTCATTTTCAACATTCTCGTTATTTAAGAACAAATCAGCTTTTCCTGGAGAAGTAGATTCAAAATTTAAGTTTATATTTTTTAAATTTGAAATTACTTTATTCTTATCAACCTGTTCCTCATAAATCCAACCTTTTCTCAAAGCGTATAAAGCAACTCCTCGATACATAGCACCTGAATCTACATATATGTATTTAAGTGCTTTTGCTAGTGCTTTTGCTAAAGTACTTTTGCCACACGATGACCAACCGTCAATTGCAATCGTAATTTTATTCTTCATTTTATGTAATTTCAGTTTTGTTCATTCTTATAAAAAATAACGGCTTTTCGAACAGATCCTTGGGACTTTAATAGTTCCTCAGCTTTATCATTAGAGATATTACATGCTTCAGCTACCATCATAATTCCGCGTTGTACCAATTTGTAGTTGCTTAATTGCATATCTACCATTTTATTTCCCTCTACATGACCAAGTCCAATCATTAAACTCGTAGAAATCATGTTTAGAATTAACTTTTGAGCAGTACCAGATTTTAAACGTGTACTACCCGTAACAAACTCTGGCCCTACAACAGCAACAAGAGGATGTTGAGCAACTTTGCTTAATGGGCTATCAGGATTACAAGTGATGCCAGCCGTTAAGTTTCCTTTTTTGTTAGCTTTTTCAATTGCTCCTAGCACATACGGTGTAGTTCCAGATGCAGCTATACCAACAATCACATCATTTTTGTTAATCGAATGAACTTGGAGATCATTCCAGCCTTGGTTAAAATCGTCTTCCGCATTCTCAACAGCCTTTCTAATTGCATTATCTCCGCCAGCAATCAACCCTACAACTAAACCGTGATCAACACCAAAGGTAGGTGGACATTCAGAAGCGTCAACTACTCCAAGCCGACCACTTGTTCCAGCACCTAAATAAAAAAGTCGTCCCCCTTTTTTCATTTTAATCAGCGCTTTTGAAATGAAGCTTTCTATTTCAGAAATAATTTTTTCGACTGCAAGAGGTACAGATTGATCTTCTTTATTCATACCAATCAAAACATCTCTAAGAGACATTTTTTCAAGGTCATCATAGTTACTTTGCTCCTCTGTGATTCTTTTCAAAACTTAAATTTTTATCAAAAATAAGGCTAATATTGAAATGACCACCCTATAAAGTGAGAATTGTTAATAGACAGAATCAGCAGCCTAATGTGTTCAATAAACAAAACCTACCGTTCATCATTTACAGAAAAAATAAAGCCAAAAGATTATTAAATTTGAGTAAAATCAATTCAATGTAATTGTTTTTTCATAAATAGTTAGTTAGTATTTTAGGTCTGACTCTTGTTCATATTGTTTCATCGGGTTTATGTTGCGCATTGGGCAAGGGTCGGACTTTTTTTATGACTTTTAAATATTTAGCTACTCGATTTTTTGTATATCTTTGAGTCAATTACAAAGTTAATCCAATGAATCAAAATCACTTTTTCTTTTTCTGTGTTGTTCTCTTTTCAAATATAGGCATGGCACAGTTTTCCAGTAATTTATCTTCTTATAATCCAGCTATGACAGGTTTGATGGATAAACAATTTGGTCAAATTAATTATAGCCATCAAAAACATTCTGAGCAAATTGAACAGAATAGAATTAATGGATTATACAATTATTCCGCAGATCGTTTAAATTCTGGATTTGGAATAAACTTTAGTCAAATTCAAAATGCTTGGAGCAACAGCACCATAATTGGTGGAAGTTATCAATATACTTTCACCCTATCTGAAACTGTTAAACTAGCTGTTGGAACTTCTCTAAACTATATAAATCAAAACACTAGAGGTTATTATCAAGATCTATTTGGGTTCAACAAAAGGCATTATTTGAGATTAAATTTTGGAACAGCTATTAAATGGAAAGGCTTAAATGCAGGTATTTCAGCTGGAAAATTCGACCTTATATCTCATGATAAACCAGATCCAATAGCTTCAAACCCGAAAAAGAATTTGTTCAACTGGCTAAATGCTCATGTTTGGTACGATTTCAAAATCGGAGATAACTTCATTCTTTCTCCGAATGTTGTGACTGGCAATATTTCTAACATTAACTTAAGAGGTGAACATTCTAATCGTTTCTGGTGGAACTTAGGTTATGGCTTTCGGGATTATGTCAATCTAGGTGCAGGTGTCAGAGTATTTAATCAATTTCATGTTGGTTATGGTTTAAATTTGAACTTGAAGCATAATCCTACTTTGTTTCATAATTTCTCACTAAGCTACAGATTGAGAAAATAGAACCAAAAAGATAGAACATTAAAAAAGAAAGTTGGTAACCGAACTATTTTTATCATTTTTCGTAGCCAAATATTCACAATGTTAAGACGGATCAATCTCAAAAGTTGGGGAGAGTACATTTTACAGCGTGATATGATTTTATTTTATCGAGTAATCGACCCATAAAACAAAATGTCGCAAAGAATACTTTTTGTCACGATTTTTGGAGCAAAAATACATGCCAAAAAGGG
>JBBEBO010000163.1:0-6829 GCA_040882265.1 Brumimicrobium sp.
TCCACCCTGAAGGTACGGAAGATTCTTTTGGGGAGCAGTGGTGGAATGCTTTTGGAAGTAATCAAACAGCTGATGATGTTGATTTTATTTCAGCACTGATTGATAGCGTGAGTGCTGAATACATGATTGATTCAAATAGAATTTATAGTACTGGAATGAGTAATGGTGGTTTTATGAGTTTTGAATTGGCGTGTTCGCTTGGAAATAGAATAGCTGCTGTGGCTTCTGTTACAGGTTCAATGCCAGTTGGTAAGTTTACTTCTTGTAATGCTCCAAAGCCAACTCCAATCATGCAAATTCATGGTACTGATGATGGTACTGTTCCTTATAATGGAAATACTTCATTTGAACCAATTAAAGATGTTGTAGATTTTTGGGTAGATCAGACAAACTGTAATACAACACCAACTGTTACAACAATGCCCGATATTGATACAGGTGATGGTTCTACTGCCGAAAGGTATCTTTATACAGGTGGTGATCAAAATACAACGATTGAACATTTTAAAATTCAAAACGGTGGACATACCTGGCCAGGTGCTCCAGTTGACATTGGAGTAACGAATCACGATATTGATGCGAGTGTTGAAATTTGGAGATTTTTCAGTCAGTATAAACTTGATAATCTTGTTTCAGTTCAAGAGCAAAAACTTGCTGAATTATTCAAGCTGTATCCAAATCCATCAGAAGGAACTGTTCATGTTGAATTTGTTCAATCAGTTGACTCTTATAAAGTTGTAGATGCTTTAGGTAGAGAAATCTTAAAAAATGATGTAAGTAAAAAAGAAGAAACAATTCAAATTGATAAGAAAGGAGTTTATTTTATCCAATTTGAAAGTGATGCTGGGGCAACAACAAAAAAGTTTATTATTCAATAAGGCTATTTACTTAAACACGCTTTACACGTACCACGAGCTTGAATTTCAACCTCATCAATTTCAAAATTTTGTAAGGTAACTTTAGGCAGTGTATTAACTTCAACACAATATACTTCTTCACACTTTTTACATTGAAAATGTATGTGATTGTGTTCATGTAAACCGTCGTCATGACTGCAAACAGGATCACAGAGCGCCATTTTTTTTACGTCTCCAGGCATTACAATCTCGTGAACTACACCCTTGTTTATAAAAGACTTTATAGTTCTATAAAGGGTAATTCTATCATGCTCACCTAATTCGTTTTCAATATCTTGAACGGATATTGCGTGATCGTTTTTTACAAATAGTTGTAAAACTTCTTTTCTAAATGGTGTAGCCCGAAGATTTTTTTCTTTTAAAATTTTCTCTTCCATACTTGCAATATTGTTGCATTTGTATATATTTGCAACATGGTTACATTTACAAGGGCAAATTTAGGCATAATTTTTTACTTCTTATTAGTGTTTGCAGGCTATGCCCAAACCCTTGAAGGAACTGTTGTAGATAAAGAGTCTAATCATGGAATTCCTTATGCAAAAGTGGGGTTTTCTGAACTTGATTTATTTACGACAACTGATTCTTTAGGAAAATTTTACTTTGAAAATGTTCCACAAACAACAACAGTTATTAAAGTAAGTGCATACGATTACGCTGTTTATTTTGAGAAAGTAAACTTAGAAAGTACAACATCTTTAACAATTTTACTTGAAGCTGAGCACACTGTTTTTGAAGAGGTAGAAATCACATCAAGTGAAGGGAAAATACAAAGAGAAAATATTACTTCAGTTGAGTATAGTTCAAAAGAAAGTTTATTTGAAACTGGAGCGACTTCATTAAGTGATGCATTAGTAATGATGCCTGGAGTACAGACTTCTTCCGTTGGAATGGGCATAAGCCAGCCAGTAATTCGTGGATTATCGGGAATGCGTGTAGTGACCTATTGGAATGGACTACGGATTGAAAATCAACAATGGGGAAATGATCATGGAATGGGAGTCTCTGAAGTTGGATTGAGTGGAGTAGAAGTAATCAAAGGGCCTTCATCACTTTTGTATGGCGCAGATGCGATGGGAGGTGTAATTCACTTTATAGATGAAAAGTATGCTTCAAATAATGAAGTGAGCGGATATGCAATGACTCGTTTTGAAAGCAATTCTTTAGGTACAACCAATGAAGTTGGATACAAAATAAATAAAGGAAAATGGCGCGCTAATTTCTTCGGTAATTATGTAAATCATGCAGATTTTCAGTTGCCAAGTGGTGAATTCATTAATAATTCAAGGTTTTGGGGGACGAATTTTAAAGCAAATATAGGGTATAGGAATAAAAATTATTTACTGAACATCCGCTATCAAGGAACTTATAATCGACTTGGAATTCCTGGTCACTCGCACAATGAAAATCCAGAATCAGCTGACTTTATTCGTTCTGAACGAGGAAGAGAGGGTACATTGCCTGCACAGTTTATTTTTAATAATTACCTTTTGTTAGAGAATAAATTCTTTTTCAAACGATCAGATATTTTGTTGCAATTAGGCAATACCAATAATAGTTTAAGAGAATTTGACGAAAAAGTGACACTTCCTTTCACTAATTTAAACCTTAACAACTCAACTTATAATGTTCGTTATGCTATCCATCTAAGTGAAAAATTAGATGTTAAAGTTGGAGCACAAGGTATGTTTCAATTCAGTAGAAATTTATTGCCATCGGAATCGTTTTTAATTCCCGATGCGAATACGTTTGACAACGGAGTTTATAGTCTCATTAGTTACGAACACAAAAAATGGCGTTTTCAAGGTGGATTGCGTTATGATGCACGGATAATTGAATCCTTTAGTTCTGATGCTGATTCTTCAATAGTTTCCAATATAGATAATTCACCTTTAAGCAGACAGTACGATAACCTAAACTATTCCCTTGGGTTTGTTAGAAATGGAAATAAAGCAACTTTTAGATTGAATGCTTCAAGTGGATTTAGAGCGCCTCATTTAGCCGAACTACAGGCTGATGGATTTCACCATGGTTCATTGAGATACGAAAAAGGGGATCGAAACCTTCAATCTGAACAGGCCATTCAACTTGATGGAGCAGTGGAATTACACTTTGAACATTTAGAGATCATAATTAATCCTTATTTCAATATTATCGAAAACTTTATTTACCTAGAACAGCAAGATGCATTTGAAGAAAATTACCCTGTTTATCAATTTAAACAAGCTGAAAACGCTTATTTATATGGAGGAGAATTAGGGTTTCATTATCATCCACATCAATTGCATCGACTACATTTTGAGTCTAATTTTTCAATAACAATTGCTGAAAACGATCAGGGAACTCCGTTAAATTTAATTCCACAACCAAACAGTAATACTCGAATTAAATTTGATGTTAACAATAAGCATAAAGTTCAAATAGAGAGTATTATTTTGGAACACCAATATTTTTTACCACAAAATAGAGTTGGTCAAAATGAGAGTCCAACAATAGATTATCATTTAATTAATTTATCAATGAAGTTAGGGCTGTCCAAGGAAAGTAACTGGTTTGCAAATATTGGTGTAAGAAATTTACTTAACTCTCAATATATGGGGCATTTATCTGCTTTAAAAAATCTCGGACTTAATCAACCTGGAATAAATGTGTTTGGGGCACTTAAATATCAATTTAGTAAATCTATAAAAAATAAATAGTATGAAAAAGTCAGTAAAATTATTAATCGTTCCAATGTTTGGACTATTGTTTTTTGCAACATCTTGTAAAAAATGTGAAGAATGTCATTACGATGGTTCTGATGGAGATGAAGTTGAAATGGGTGAACTTTGTGATGATGAGCTTGAGGAAAGAGAACAACATGGTATTGTAGTTGGTGACACAACTTACGAAGTCCATTGTCACGAACATTAAAATTATGGTTTTTGTTGATTTTATTTGGTGTAGGGGGCGCATATTTGGTAGGGGCGCACGGCCGTGCGCCCCTACCAAATATGCATACCTACCAAATAATCAATAAAAACAAACACATAGAAAAACACATACACACCTACATACTGACCTATCTATCTTTTTTTGAAATGAGCAGTTATTTAATTTTAATTTCTACCCTGCGATTGGCGCTTTTTTCTTCATCCGTTTCAGCATCTGGGATTTTCATTTTAGAATTGCCAAATCCTTCAGTACTTATACGTGATTTATCAATACCGTTCTTTACAAGATAATCTTTGACTTTTTCTGCCCGTTTTTTTGATAGTCTTTTCGCCTCCCAATTATTTTTGCCAGTTTTGTGAACATGTCCGTGAATTTCAATATTAACCGTACGATTTAAAGCTAAGAAATCGCGTAGTCTTCTCAGTTTTGGTTTAGCTCCTTCAGTAAAAATTTTTGATTGAGGTAAAAATTGAATCCCTTCTAACTCAATTTGTTGATTTTTTTCAATTGGTTTCATTGGGATGATAAGTTCACTTTTGGTTTTGTCTCGAACATTTACATTAACATCTTGAAAGAAATATCCTTCTGCATCTATTTTCATTCTAAACCTCAAATATCCAGATCTTGGAAAAACCATGTCAGATGCTCTGTATAGTGCGTTAAAGTTTTTAGATTCTGAAATGATAACGCGAGACTCAACAGGCAAGTTTGTTTCAGCATCTCGAATTTTTATGTGAAATGAAGGAGTTGTTACTTCACTCCTGAAATCTTTTTCATTAATCAACGATTTATATGCTTCACTTTTATTTTTTGCTTCGAAAGTTGAGATTAAAGTAATGTTCTCTTTGGTGTCTTGAGTTGTATTGATATAAATAAGGACAGATTGGTTCTTCTTTAATGAAATGTTGGGCACAACAGTCGAAGTAGTAGGTTCAGCATATAGTTTCATGTGGGCTACTTTTGCATTTCCATCATGAATATTAGAACAAGATTCATTTCCATCTAGTTTGAAAATTAACAGTTCAATTGGTGCTAGTTCTAACTTACCATCTAAAGTGAACTCACCATCGAATTTGGCTTTAAAATTGAGCCAGAGTGAATTGTATGTATTTAACTTTAATGAATCCCCCCACTTTTTTAAGTCATTTACAGCGCCAGCAAATCCAGTAAATGTAGGGTGAATTGTTTCGTTTATGGGGATTTCGATAGCGCCATAACAATCGGCAATATTTTCTGAGTGATGATCAGCTTTTTGACCAAACAGAAATGACCCTTTCAGGATTAATAGAATTATAAATGAGAGGAAAAATAAAGATTTTCTCTTGATTGGCACTATTCAATAATTTTGATTTCAACCCTTCGATTGGCTTGTTCTTGCCATGTGAATTTTGGTTCAGGATAGACCATGAATTCATTGCCATATCCCACAGCGTCCATTCTTTTTTTATCTATACCGCTATCTTCGAGATAGTTCATTACTTTTTTTGCTCTCGCTAAGGATAATCTTTTTCCAGCAAAAGAGTTTTCTCCCACCGAATGAACATGACCTTGAATTTCAATTTTAATTTCTGAATTCAATGACATGAAATCTTTAACTCTTCTCAATTTTGATTCACTTCCTGAGGCAAAATCACTTGATCCCATGTTAAACTGAATGCCTTTTATTTCCATTTTACCCCCAGGGACTGCTGGTTCGAGCCAAACTACAATTTCGTAATCGTGTTCGCCATCAAAAGATTCTTCTTTGTCTTGAAAGAAATAACCTGGTGCATCAATATTCATTTTTAACTTATTACGACGCTTAACAGTAAACAAAAAGTCCGAGCCCATATATAATGCGTTTTTGGTCTTAGATTCTTTTATAATAAGCTGACCTTCGACTGGTAATCCTGTAGCTTTATCTCTTAATTTAATTTCCAATTTTGGAGCAGTTATATCAGTTCTATTATCTTGATTTTTAATTAAACTGTTGACTGTTTCACTTTTGTTGTTAGGTGTATATTCCACATATAAATGGAGCGGTTTTCTTTGTTTTTCTTTAATGTTGAAGAATAAATATATTTCAGTTCCTTTTTTTAAGTCTATACCATACAAGTTCTTATCATCAGGTGATTTATTTAAACCAATTGAGTCAGGCGTTTCTGAGGAGAGAATTCTTTCAATTTCAACTCCACCAGAAAGAATACCACTGCACATGTCTCTTACATCTTCTCCTTTAAATATAATCATATCTAACCCAGAAGACTTGCTGAAGGCATCTAGAGTAAAAAAACCATCAAATGGCGCTACAAAAGAGGTCCATAGTGTATTTGTTTCTTCCACTTTATCAAGACTTGAAAATGCGCCGAGTTCTTTTTTTTCACCTTCACTGCCTGTAAATTCTAAAGTATAATTACCAGGTCGATCAATAAAAACACTCCCATCGCAATCAGCAACGTTAGGAACCTCTGAATTTCTTTGTAAAAATGCACTATTGGTTATCAATAGCATAATAATAGTAAGTCTGTATATCACCTCTTTCTCTCTTTACTTCATTTTACAATCAAGTTTCATTCCGCTTATAATAATTATCTTTGAAACCATGGATAATCATTCTACAAAAACATTATACGAGTTGTTAGGAAAAAAAGTTATTTCCCAACTAGTTGATGCCTTTTATGCTAGAGTTTATAGGCATCCTGTGCTAATTCCTCTCTTCCAAAATGAAATTGAAGAGGTGAAAGATAAGCAATTTTGTTTTCTTAGTCAATTTTTGGGTGGTCCACAGTTATATAATGAAAAGTATGGGCACCCACGAATGAGAATGAGACACATGCCTCACCGAATAGATGAGAAGGCTATGGAAGCTTGGTTGAGTTGTATGAAAGATGCAATTTCTACACTCGATATAGAGCCAAAGTTAGCAGAGGCTTTGTATAATTGTTTTCCACCACTTGCTAGACATATGGTTAATAGTTAGAAAAAACAAACGGTTTCGTTTG
>JBBEBO010000163.1:6929-15817 GCA_040882265.1 Brumimicrobium sp.
ATTATTGATATCACTTATGTAATTAAGAAAACAGAGATTTATCGAGTATTAGATTCACTATATTAACCTTTTTTAGTTTAATCTCCTTATTTTTGCAACTTCAATCCAAGTCAGTTATGAGCAATAAAAAAATCAAAAGCGCAATTATTTCAGTATTCAACAAAGATGGCTTAGAGCCAATTGTTAAAAAACTGGACGAACAAGGTGTTGTTATTTATAGTACAGGTGGAACACAAAAGTTTATTGAGGACCTCGGTATTTCGGTAGAACGCGTGGAAGACTTGACTTCTTACCCTTCAATTCTAGGAGGGAGAGTAAAAACACTTCACCCAAAAGTTTTTGGAGGAATATTGAACCGCAGGGATAACGAAAATGATCAATCTCAGATTGCTGAATATGAAATCCCAAGTATTGATTTGGTGATGGTGGATTTATACCCTTTTGAGGAAACTGTTGCTTCAGGAGGGAGTCATGAAGAAATAATTGAAAAAATAGACATTGGTGGAATTGCGTTGATTCGCGCAACGGCTAAGAATTATAATGATGTTGTAATTATTCCATCAACAGATCAATATACTTCATTTTTAGATATTATTTCAGTACAAAATGGCGAAACAACAATAGCGCAACGAAAGAATTTTGCAAGGGATGCATTTAATGTTTCATCTCATTATGACACTCATATTTTCAACTATTTCAACCAAGGTGAATTAGCTGTATTTAAAGAAAGTATTCAAAATGCTCAAACTTTGCGCTACGGTGAAAATCCACATCAAAAAGGGATTTTTTACGGTAATTTAGATGAGATTTTTGATAAACTTCACGGGAAAGAACTTTCTTATAACAATTTGCTAGACGTCGATGCAGCAGTGAACTTGATGGAGGAATTTAAAAATGACGCACCTACTTTTGCGATACTGAAACACAACAATGCTTGTGGATTAGCAACTAGAGATAATATTGAACAAGCTTATAAAGATGCTCTCGCTGGAGATCCAGTTTCAGCATTTGGTGGAATTTTGATTTCAAATCAAACAATTGATATGGCTACAGCAACACATATAAATGATTTGTTTTGTGAAGTAGTTATCGCCCCTAAATACGATGATGATGCACTTGAATTATTGAAATCTAAGAAGAATAGAATTATTCTTGTTCAAAAACCTATTGGACTGCCTAAAAACCAATTTAGAACTATATTAAATGGTGTGTTGGCTCAAGATAAAGATTTAATTACAGATAAAAAGCAAGACTTTGAAACGGTTACAAAATTAGCTCCATCAGATCAGGAAAAAAACGATTTGGAATTTGCAAATAAATTAGTGAAGCATACAAAATCAAACACGATTGTCTTGGCGAAGAATGGACAGCTTTTAGCTAGTGGTACAGGACAAACATCAAGAGTTGATGCGCTAAATCAAGCAATTCACAAGGCGAAATCATTCAACTTTGATTTAAATGGAGCTGTAATGGCATCTGATGCGTTCTTTCCTTTTCCAGACTGTGTTGAGATCGCTAATAATGAAGGGGTTAAAACTGTTATTCAGCCTGGAGGGTCAATTAAAGACAAATTGTCGATTGAATATTGTGACGAACATTCAATGAAAATGGTATTTACAGGAAACCGTCACTTCAAACATTAAAACAAATTAATTGATATTTATTTTGTAACTTTTAGTTAATTTTGAAGTATTTTAACTATACTTAAGAAATATTTATCGCGCTAAGGCATTATGGGATTATTTAATTTTTTTACACAGGAAATAGCAATTGATTTGGGTACAGCAAATACCTTAATCATTATGAACGACAAAGTTGTTGTAGATGAACCATCTATCGTTGCTAGAGATATACAAACCGGAAAAATTGTTGCAATCGGAAGAAAAGCGCAACAAATGCACGGTAAAACCCATAAATTAATTGAAACTGTTCGACCATTAAAAGACGGTGTTATAGCAGATTTTCAAAGTGCTGAACAAATGATTCGCGGAATGATCAAAATGATCAAAGGTGGTAGAGGTTTTATCAACCCTTCTTTGAGAATGGTGATCTGTATACCTTCAGGAATTACTGAGGTAGAAAAAAGAGCAGTTAGGGATTCAGCTGAGCACGCTGGAGCGAAAGAAGTATATTTGATTCACGAACCAATGGCCGCTGCAATAGGAATTGGAATTGATGTTGAAGAACCTATGGGTAACATGATTATTGACATAGGTGGTGGTACATCAGAGATTGCTGTAATCGCTTTGGGTGGAATTGTGTGTGATAAATCAATTCGTGTTGCTGGAGATAATTTCACAACAGATATCGAAGAGTATATGCGTCGTCAACATAACATTCTTGTTGGGGAACGTACGGCTGAACAAATCAAAATTGAAGTTGGAGCAGCGCTTCCAGAGTTGGACAATCCACCAGAAGATTTTGCAGTACGTGGTCGTGATTTAATGACGGGGATACCTAAAGAAATTGTTGTAAGTTATTCTGAGGTAGCTCACGCATTGGATAAAACTATTTCTAAGATTGAAGAAGCAATTCTAAGTGCTTTGGAAATGACACCTCCAGAATTATCTGCAGATATATATAAAACAGGTATTTATTTAGCTGGTGGTGGATCAATGTTGCGAGGGTTGGATAAAAGAATCTCTTTAAAAACGAAGTTGCCAGTTCATATTGCTGAAGATCCGCTAAGAGCTGTCGCTAGAGGTACTAGTATTGCACTTAAAAATATTGATCGTTTCCAATTCTTAATTAGAGACTAAATAAAGTAACTGTGAATTCATGCGTAATTTAATTGCATTTTTTCGAAGATTTAGAGTGTTCCTCATCTTTGTACTCTTGCAATTTTTAGCGCTTGGCTCGTATTTTTCGGTTGTTAGTTATCCACGTACTAAGTTTTTAAACTCTTCTTCTCGTATAACTGGTACTTTGTTGAGCTGGGAAAGAAATGTGACCAAATATTTTTATTTGGATGAAGCTAATAGAAAGCTACTTGCGGAAAACGCTGAGTTATCAAAAAAAGAATTAATCAATTATATCCCTGTTGACCCTAAGACATCAATAATTAATGATACAATTAGAGAATTAGCATACGAACGCATTCCCGCTACTGTTATCAACTCTACTTATTCACATAAGAATAATTATTTTACAATCAACGCTGGAAAACTCAAAGGTGTTAAACCAAAGATGGGGGTTGTTTCATCGGATGGTGTTGTTGGAATTGTTTATGATGTTTCTGATCATTTTGCTGTTGTTAAATCTGTTTTAACGAGTAACATTAACATTAGTGCGTACATAAATGGTGTAAATGCACACGGACTTATAAAATACATCGATAACGACCCAAGAAGAGTTTCATTAACGGGTATTTCAAATGATATTTCGATCAAACGACATTCAAAAGTTCAGACGAGAGGTAGTAGTGTATATTTCCCACAAGGTGAGATTATCGGTAACGTTGAAAAACTTGAGCCGATAGAGGGCAAACCAATGTGGAACATTACAGTAAGGTTGAAGCAGGATATGCGAAAATTACATTATGTATATGTAATTAAGAGTATTTTCAAGGAAGAATTAGATAAAATTGAAGGTAAAGTTGAAGAATTATAATGGATAACTTATTGAAAAATATCTTTAGGATGATAATCTTCATTCTCGCTCAAGGTTTAATCTTTGGACAGCTTGAATTTGGTGCTGGAATTCACCCCATGATTTATCCGCTTTTTATTTTAATGCTACCCTTTGATACGAGTGCTATTGTGTTAATGATTATGGCATTTATTACCGGTATTAGCGTAGATTTTTTTATGAATACATTCGGGCTTCATGCCAGCGCAGCTGTTCTTGTAGCTTATATTAGACCTGAACTCTATCGTTTGTTTGCGCCTCGTGATGGTTATGATGTGTTAAAACAACCAACAGCTTCAGAATGGGGCTACAAATGGTTTGTTTATGTTGCTGGAATTGCAGTAACAATCCATCATTTTTGGTTTTTCTTTTTAGAGTACTTTAAATGGTCTGCTTGGTTCGAAATTTTACAGAAAACTGTATTTAGTACAATCATTACAATGGTTATATTAGTAATCATTCAAGTGTTATTCTTTAAAAAGCCAAAAACAGTATGAATCTCGAGAGTCGCCGAATAGTATTTCTATCAATGTTTATCATTGTGGGAATAATATTTAGTGCGCGCTTGTTTTATATGCAGGTTGTTGATGATAAATGGATTGAACGTGCTGCTGAAGTGTCTCAAAAGAAAATTGATATTAAGCCACCACGTGGAATAATGTACGATAGAAATAGGAAAAAAATTGTAGCAAATAAGACTTATTATAACCTAATGTTTATCGAAGATGAAATTGAGAACTTCGACACTACTGCTTTTGCAAAACTTGTTGGTATTTCAACTGATTCTGTAGCGATTACATTTGAAGAAATCAGGAAAAGTTTAGACCGTAAAACAAAAAGTAAAATAACGGGTAGAGATACTATTGTTAACGATTATAGAACTTATCTACCATATGCTTTTCTCAAAGAATTGTCAGCAGATGAAATCTCACTAATCGCTATAGAGTTGTCTGATTTCCCTGGTTTTTATGAAGAAGCAATCAGTATGCGTAATTATCCCTATCCTCATGGGGGTAATATTTTCGGATACCTGAATGAAATTCGTCCATACGAGCTTAATGCTGATCGTAATTTTTATAATGTTGGGGACTTTATTGGTAGAGCAGGACTTGAAAAATATTATGAGCATGAACTTCGAGGACAAAAAGGCACGAGATATATTCTTTCTTCATCAAAAGGCAAATTGGTGGATAATTTTGCAGAAGGGAGATTGAATACGAATGCCCAACAGGGTCCGCCACTTCATTTAGGGTTAGACATTGAACTACAAGCTTATGGTGAGTTATTAATGAATAACAAAATGGGTTCAATTGTAGCTATAGATCCTTCTACAGGAGAGATTATTGCTATGGTTAGTTCCCCATCATACGACCCAAATAAAATGGTAGGTTCTAGAAATATTCGAAGAAATTATAGAAAACTAGATCAAGACTCACTTAAACCTTTTTATCCAAGACCTTTGGCTGCTGAGTACCCACCAGGATCTATATTTAAAGCTGTGCAGGCGTTGGTAGGTCTAGAAGAAGAAGTGATCACTGAACATACAGGTTTTCAATGTAATAAAAACCTTGTCGGATGTCATAATCATCCCCATGCAAGTACCATTCAAAAAGCCATTCAATATTCTTGTAATCCATATTTTTACTATACTGTTAAAAGAATTATCCAACAAGGTGAAGATCCCAATATTTATAAAGATGCAGCAATTGGACTCGAAAAATGGGAGAAGTATATGCACAGCTTCGGATTAGGAATACAACCTAAAACAGATATATTTGGACTAAGGAAAGGAGTAATCCCAAATGTTGCATTTTATAATAGATGGTATGGTGAATATCGATGGGCGTTTTCTACTATTCGATCCATAAGTATTGGACAAGGAGAGGTTAAAGTCACACCTCTACAAATGGCGAATTTGGCTGCGATAATGGCGAATAGAGGATTTTATTATGAACCGCATTTCGTGAGTAGTATTGGGGATGAGGGGCCGCTCGACACATATAATGAGAAAAAAGTCACTATGGTAGATTCCAAATATTTTGACTTTGTTGTTGAAGGAATGCGAAGAGTTGTAAACGAGTCAGGAGGTACAGCAAGAAGAGCTAGAATAGATGATGTGGTTGTTGCGGGGAAAACTGGAACAGCACAGAATCCACACGGTGAAGATCATTCCGTTTTTATGGCTTTCGCACCTTTTGATAACCCTAAAATTGCTATAGCTGTTTTTGTTGAAAATGCAGGTTTTGGAGGAACATGGGCGGCGCCTATTGCTAGCTTAATGATGGAAAAGTATATTACTGGAGAAGTTAAAGATACGTATAAAGAAAATAGAATCTTAGAAGCTGATTTGATTCATGAGTAGAAGTTTAACAAAAGAAGTTCAATGGGATTGGTGGACTACACTAATTGTTTTAATCCTTTTAACTATGGGGGTTATAAATCTGTATTCTGCAGCATATAATCCTGAAAAACCTTTTATTTTTGATATTGGCGCTTTATATGGTAAGCAATTAATGTGGATTAGTGTTGGATTGTTTTTAGGTTTAATCACAACACTTATTGATCAAGAATATATACGAAAATTATCACCTATTGTATATATTGTAGTATTTATTTTGCTTATAGCTGTACTATTTACTAAGCCAATTAATGGTGCAAGATCTTGGTTGGGAATAGGCCCTTTTGGTATACAACCTTCAGAGTTTTCCAAGTTATCGACTGCATTATTGTTAGGTTACCTAATCGCTCAAGGGCGATTGAAAACAGTTTCTAAAAAAACGGTTTTATTTGTTTTACTTCTCGTTTTTTCAACAATGATTTTAATTTTACTTCAAAATGATACAGGTACGTTTCTAGTATTTACAGCTTTTTTCTTTGTGATGTATCGGGAAGGAATAACTTTTGATCCAATTATACTTTTTATTTTTAATCGAATGCTTGGATTTCGTTTTAAAAGAACTTGGGTTGGTGTTCACTTTATTCCAGTACTTTTTGTGGTTATATTTTTTAGTATTATTGCTTTATATTTTACGGAATCTACTCATCAATATTCTTTTCTTCCCGGCGTTGAAGTTCCAGGTTGGGGGCTACTGTTATCAATTTTAACTGTTTTATTTATAGTTTTCTTAGTCTTTTTTAGAAGGTTTGTAGGAAATAGAAATAAAAAAAGACTTACTTCAATTTTATTAATCATTTACCTTTCTTCTGCTGGTTTTGTAGGGTTGATATCATATACATATTTGAATGTACTACAATCTCATCAAAAAGTTAGGATTGATTTGTGGTTAGGAAAGATTGACGATAAAGACGGAAAGGATTACAACAGAAATAGAGCGCTAGCTGCAGTTGGATCAGGTGGATTTTCAGGAAATGGTTATCAAGAAGCAATTTTGTCTAGTCCAAAGAGTCAACATGTACCTGAAAGTGAAACGGATTTTATTTTTTCTGTTTATGCCGAAGAATGGGGTTTTTTAGGATCTGTTTTTTTAGTTTTTATGTTTACTGTTTTTCTCGTGCGTTTAGTAATTATTGCAGAAAGACAACGGAGTAGGTTTGCACGAGTCTACGCTTATTCAGTGACAATGATTATTTTTTACCATTTCGCGATAAATATTGGAATGAATATCGGTATAGTTCCAGTTATAGGAATTCCCCTTCCTTTTTTTAGTTATGGAGGCTCTTCGATGATGGCTTTTTTAATGATGATTTTTATTTTGTTAAAACTCGATAGTCAACGCAAAGAAGTATTGACATGAAAGAACGTTTAAAACAGCTTTCTCCTTTTGCACAAGTAATTGTTTTGATACTTATTGGCGCCGTTTCTTTTATAGTGATAAGTATTTTGTCAACGTTAATTGTTCAGGCTTTATATCCTTCTATGCCAGGCGATGATTTGTCCTTATTATATAAAAATTATCCTGTTCAGTTCATGTTTATGTATTACTTACCTTTTCAGGCAGGATTTTTATTAACTCCAGGGTTATTGTATTTTTCTCTTACAAAATCTGGTAAATCTATACATTTCAAACAAGAGAAGTCAACATGGTTTATTTGGGCTTTTTTACTTTTTGCTGCTGTTTTCTTTACGTTGCCTTTTTTCAGTTTTTTGAATGAAGAAATTACAAAATACTTAGGTGTTTTTGAAGAACTATGGAATTTAAAGCAATTGTCAGACAACCAATTAATTATTTTATTTGGAGAAAACGCATCCTTTTCTGCTTTCTTATCAGCAATAGTTTTCGTTGGAATATTAACTGGAATAGCAGAAGAGTTTGCATTTCGTCGTTTCTTGTTTAGACACATGTTAGTCACAACGAATAAATTTTGGTTAAGTGTAATTGGAAGCGCCTTTATATTCGCACTTCTACACTTTAATTACATCCAGTTTATTCCTCTTTTGGTATTTGGAATAGCATTAGCTTTAATGTATCATGCTACTGGAAGTATTTTACCTGGTATTATCGTTCATACCTTAAATAACGTTTTGAATGTATACTGGCTACGGAACGATAACTTTCCTTATTGGATGGAATCAATGGAGCCTTTACTAGCAACTCCATTTGCGTTTATTTTAATACTATTAGTGTGGTATAGATATTTCAAGAAAGTAATTATTTGAGAAAAATTGACCTCTTGTTGTATTACCAGCTAGTCAAATGCGTTTGAATTTGAGCTCATTTTTGGTTTGATTTAATTTTTCGAAAAAAATAAAACGGATCAGTCTCAAAAGTTGGGGGGAGAAACTCTAAGTGCTTCTATCATGTTTATTCTAACTGTAAGTTGTTATTTGATTAAGCTTACAGTTATCCAACAAATGTTGCAAAATTGAAACTGGAAAGCCTTGTAAAGGCGTCATATTTTTAACCGTGGACTTTATCCCGTATTCACGGGACTTGATCCGCGGTTAAAATGACATTCATAAACCCTTTTTGGCATTCTGCTTTTATATAGTTGGTTCTACCACGAATTTAGTGGAACACGTACAATAAAATCACTATTGCCCCATACAATTTGAGACCTCTCACTTCATTACCAATGACGTATTTTATTATCTGATTGATAATCAACGTCTAATTAACTTAGCTCTGCCACACTCAATAAGATTCCTCACTCGCGTTCGGAATGACTCTGTAAATGTGGGGTTAAGCGAGCAAATGTATGGGCAACTAGTTGCCCATACATTTGCTCGAAAAACTATTAAACTAACGTCATTCCGAACGCGAGTGAGGAATCTTAGTATCTCAATTTGACGTGAATTCTTA
>JBBEBO010000164.1:0-15584 GCA_040882265.1 Brumimicrobium sp.
TGGAGCAAAAAGTCGCGCCAAAATAAGATATTCCTTATTCTTCTTTAACCACGGGCTAATCCCGAATTCTCGGGAATTATCCCGTGGCAAAAGAACCTTTGGTTTTGTTAAATCAAACTAAAAAGGAGCTTTAAATTCAAATGCGTTTGCCTTGAGATATTAACCTTCATATTATTGTCATATAAAAAATATAGTATATATTTGCTATAAAATTATCTACCATGGTAACAATTACAGCTATTTTTACTTTATTTGCTGGGGTTTTGGCAACTATTGCACACTCTCGCAATAATTACGGAAGTGTAAAGTCAATCAGTTATTACATACTTGGCCTTTCTGTGTTAATACTTTCGTTTGATTATTTTCAATATAAAGCTGAATCAAATCAACTTATACCGCTATTTCTTATTTCAATATTAAGTGTGCATTTTTTTCTTGGTGAAGTCTCCAAAAACAAAACTGCATTGCTATGGAACATTATCCCTGTAGTTTTAAGTTTTGTTGTACTCTTATTGCCAAATTTAGCTGAATATAGTTATATGGATTTTTCAATAGGGTCAAATAATGAAGTCTTGATTATTGCTATTGTCTCTTCACTAACACCTTTTTTAACTCATCTGGCAAAATTAGGAATAGGCAGTTTAATTATTACGTTTGGAAGTATAAAATGGGCTGAAAATGAAGAGAATTATTTAGAAAGTCTTGTTTCATACGCTTTCATTGGAGGTGTTGCAGCTTTAGGAATGTTTTTAATGGGTAATTTAGGTTTATTAGTCGCTGGTACTTTTTATCTCTCCGCTTCATTTATTGCACGAAACAAATTAGGGTTAGAAAATGATATTATTTCAGCTGCGAGTGGTGCAATGTTTCTAATTGTTCTTGTTCCTATTTTACTCAGTAAAGGCGGTTTTGAAACGCTCGATTTCACAAGGGGTGAAGTCTTAGAAGGAGCTTTTGTAGCTGGTTTTATGATTATCTTCTATGACCTATTACTACGTTTGGCAAGACATAATATTGGGACGTGGAAATTCTTACTCACATTTAAATCCTTGTTCGTTCCTATACTTGCTATTCTCTTATTAGGCTTTGCATACACACAACTTGAACGACTTGGTGGGGTTTTAGCATTGGCAGGAATCATTATGAGTATGGCCATTTTAAGTATCACCTTTGCCCTATTTAAAAACACTACTTACGTTGCTCTTAAACTAACTACAATCGGAGTCGTGTTCTTAATTTTACCTTATGTAAGTCCAGTTGAAAGTAAATCTTCCATCGACTTAAATGCATTGGGAATTGAAACTAATGATAATGACAAAAACTCTAAAAAATCTGAAAAGCAAAAAGAAAAAGCTCCTAAAGGAAAAGACTTGTCTGAAGGGATTGGCAAATGGTTAATCGATTCTGAAAACTCAAAAGTTTCTTTTGAACTTGGTCCAGATAACGGCAGAACCAAAGGTGAATTCCAGGTAGTTAAAGGTGATTTTAACGTAAAGGAAAATGTAAATAATTCTGAAATATCTGTTACACTTCCTGTAGAGTCACTTACAACATTCAATTCAATGCGCGATGAGCATTTGATGGAAAGTGAATATTTTCATGAAGAAAAATATCCTAAAATTACTTTTAAATCAACTCAATTTGAGAAGTCTAATGATGCTTATGAGGTAAAAGGTGACTTTACAATGATGAATGTTACTAAGTCGATAGAAGTAACTCTTAAACTAGTTGGTATCGGGGAGAAAGATGGCAAAAAAACAATGGTTTTATGGGGGACTTCCCAGATTGATCGTACAGAGTTTGGCATGTCTTCATCATCTAAAATTGGTGATGTTGTAGATTTTAACTTTGAAGTGCAATTGAGTGAAAGATAATCTGTGTTGTGACCAAAGATGATATAAATTCATTTTAATCCTGAAGCTTTCAAATTAATTCATCTCACAAAAACCCATTCATTCTCACTAGAAAGTGCTTCATTGTAAGAATAACCATCAATGTTATACCCTTTTAAGTCTTCAACAGAGTTGTACTGGTTTTGAATGATATCTTTTGCCATAGCACCTCTTGCGTGTTTAGCATACATCATAATCACCTTGTATTGATCTCCTTTTAGTTCTTTAAAAACAGGTGTAATAATTTTTGGCTTGATTGTTTTTTTGTCTACAGCTTTAAAATATTCATTAGAAGCAAGGTTTATGATTACTTCATCATCCTTTGATTCATTATTTAGAAAATCAGCAATTTTACTTCCCCAGTAATCGTAGACATTTTTTGTTTTTGGTGTCACTTTCCATTTTGTTCCCATTTCTAAACGATAAGGATACATTAAGTCTAAAGGACGTAAAATACCATAGAGTCCAGATAAAATTCTAACTTGTTCTTGGGCATTTTTCAGGTCTTTTTGTGAAAGCGTCTCAACTTCAAAGCCTTTATAAACTTCACCAGTAAAAACGGTAATTGCAGGCTTAACATTATCAGCCAATTCTTCAGGTTTTTTCCAAGCTTGATAACGATCATAATTCAAATCAGTGAGTTGCTCAGAAAGGTTCATCAACTTCCCCAACTTCTTTTTTGATAATTTAGATAGCTTTTTAGCAAGATAATCTGCATCTTCCAAAAAAGGTGCTTTCGTTTGTTTTGGTGTTTTTATATCTCGATCAAAATCTAAAGATTTCGCTGGGGACAATAGAATTTTCATAGTTATTAAAGCTTTATACAAAGATACAAATAATTCGATTTTTTGTTTACATTTTATCTATTTGGGGATAATTATTTATTGAGGTGCTAGTTGTAATAATTAAAACCAAGTAACCTTAAACTAAAGCTCTTTTAATTGGTTTTTCCTACTTCATCTATTTGAGCTTTGGAAATTATTTATACCTATCAACTACTTTCTTTTCATTGCCAAAAGAAGACCAAGCACTGCTTGAGAAGACGAATGACAAGAAGCGTTAGTGCCGCTGGAATGAGGTAGTAGCAAAGAAAGTCTAGACCTTATTAAATTTTTAAAATCTCCACTCCTGAATGGCGATGATTTCGCGGATCTCCTCTGGCAAGCTGCGGAGCTAGCTCTATCATTAGCGCCATTCAGTTCGCTCCAACTTCAAAAATTTAAAATGGCCGATCATCCCCTCATCGAATCTAATAGTACAATAACTTTAAGCTTGATAAGAAAAAGAGAAGCTTCATTAAAACCTAGAATTCTAAAGTTATTTTCAATTTTCAAAGATGTCTATGCAATAAAACCATTCTGAAATTTTAATTTGCCTAAAACTAAAAGGTTCTCAGCACCTCAAAATAATTTTTACCCGCTATTTGAAAAAATATTGAATATCACTTCAATTAAAAAACAAGAACTCTCTGTACTATTGTTTATTTTTGCCACATGCAATTCAGTTCAGCGGATGAGAAACACATGAATCGAGCGCTACAGCTAGCTAAGCTAGGAGGTGTTGATGTTGCCCCAAACCCTATGGTTGGAGCTGTAATTGTTTTAGACAACAAAATTATTGGAGAAGGTTATCACGAATGCTATGGAGAATCACATGCTGAAGTAAATGCCGTAAATAGCGTAAAAGATCATTCTTTACTTCAAAGCTCAACCATTTATGTGACATTAGAACCTTGTGCTCATCACGGAAAAACGCCTCCTTGTGCTGATTTGATTATCAAAAGTCAGTTTAAACGTGTCGTAATAGCTTGTGAGGATTCTTTTAGCGAGGTAGCAGGAAAAGGAATTCAGAGAATAAAAGACGCAGGTATTGACATCGAAGTGGGAATTCTTGAGAATGAAGCACGTAATTTAAACAAACGCTTTTTTACTTTTCATGAAAAGAACAGACCATACGTAATTTTAAAATGGGCTCAAACACAAGATGGACTCATTGATCGATTACCAGAAGAAAGAGAGAGAGGAGTGAATTGGATTACTTTACCTTCGACAAAGCTATACGTCCATAAATGGCGAAGTGAAGAACAAGCGATCATGGTAGGGTGGAAAACAGTAGCGAATGACGATCCTCAATTAAATGTGAGAAAACTAGATGGAGCTTCACCTCACCGTTTTATTATCGACCCACACTGCAATACGCCCCTAGGACGCAAAATTATAAACGACGGAAGTCCAACAACAATTATCGTCAAAGAAAACACTTTTGCTGAACTCCCTCAAGGTGTTGAATTGGCTACAATTGATGATTTTAGCACAGAAAACATTCTATCTGTAATAAAAAAGAAAGGCTTCCTTTCTGTATTTATTGAAGGTGGTGCTTATACTTTAAATTCTTTTATCTCTTCCAATTTATGGGATGAGGCAAGAGTTATAGAAGGAAAAAAGAAATTTTCACAAGGAATCTTAGCACCAAAACTAAACCATTCAGCTTTTAAAACTAAACGCTTGAATGGAGACGACATACTCACCTATTATTTTAACAAATGATTTACTTATTTCTAAGCATTGTTTTTTCGACTTTTATTTTGGTGATATTCAGAATGTATAAGCGATATGGAGTAAATACATTTCAAGCCATTGTTTTTAACTATATCGTCGCATTTGCGGTAGGTTTTGGTATTTATGGTGATGAATGGCAACCTGAACACCTCTATCAAGGCAGTTGGATTCCTTTTGCATTTATCATTGGTGCTTTATTTATTGGTTTGTTTCTATTGATGGGTAAAAGTTCTCAAGAAAATGGAATAGGAATTACTTCAGTTACAGTAAAGATGAGTCTTGCAATACCTGTTGCAATGGCAATATTTTTATACAACGAGAACGTTTATTTAGCCAAAGTACTAGGTATTATTGGTGCCTTAATAGGTGTGTTTTTGATTACATTTCAAAAAAAATCAAACCGTAAAAAGAGTGCTCCTGGAAATGTGTTTTTTTTAATTATATTATTTCTTGGAAGTGGTACATTGGATACACTATTAAATTACGTTGAGAAAGTAGCTTCGGGAAACCTTTCATTAGCACTTTTCTCAGCAATTGGATTTGGAATTGCTGGTGTCATTGGACTTCTTGTACTTTTCGGAGCGCTACTAATGAAAAAACAGCGTTTTCATTGGAAGAATGTAATAGGAGGAATCGTACTTGGTGTACCAAATTTCTTTTCAATTTACTTCTTAATGATGGCCGTTAGATATCCTAAACTTGATGATTCAGTAACGTATGCCTTAAATAATGTTGGTATTGTGATGTTATCATTTATAATTGGAATTATAGCATTTAAGGAAACCACTACTCCACTGAAAATCATTGGTGGAATTGTCTCTATTATCGCTATATTTTTGTTGACACTGTGACCACCGACCACTTCTCTAGGGCAAACGCATTTAGCTCTATTTCTCACAAAAAATTGCACAACAGAACTAAATGCTTTATTTTTGCATTAAATAAATGCCAGTGACAATGAATATGCAAACGGAAACATTAGAAAAGGATCAAGTTGTTGAAACACTAGTCAATGAGCGAAATTTAATCGTATTCAACGATGACGTGAACACTTTTGACCATGTTATTGAGTCATTAATCAAAGTGTGTGAACACGATGTTGTACAAGCTGAACAATGTACAACACTCATTCATTACAAAGGAAAGTGCGATGTAAAACGTGGTGATTACGATACACTTGAAGTAATGTGTACAGCATTATTGGAGAGAGGTATTTCAGCGGAAATACATTAAAATTCATTTTTTACTTGTTGATACTAAAAAAACCATTATTTTTGCACCCGCTTTGCTTCTAAAGTAGAGCAAACAAAAGGCCCCGTAGCTTCCCGAACGAGATTCGTTCACTGCCTTTGGCAGACTCATCTAGGTCGGGACAGGCAACGTTGCGAAAAGTAAATATAATTGGCCCCGTAGCTCAACTGAATAGAGCACTACATTACGGCTGTAGAGGTTTCAAGTTTGAATCTTGACGGGGTCACTAAGAATAAAAAGGCTCAGCGATTAGCTGAGCTTTTTTTATTGGTGGAGTACGTAGTCTGAAATCTGTGATTTCAAGCGAAATGATCCACCAATAAAAAAATAGCTATTGAGGAACGAAATAGCGTGCTTTTTATTCGGAAATAAGGGTTTTGCCAGATTTAGCAATAAAGAGGTAGAGATCCGTTTTACTTTATCGAAAACTAGTGTTTTTAAATACAATTTATATAAACTAATTCGGATTTCAAAGCCAATAAAGAAAGCTTAACTCTATTCACCCCCCAAGCGACACCCCAAAACTAAAAACCCTCACATCCTCAAATTCAGGCGTCAAAAACAAACTCGACACATTATACCGCGTAAACAAAAAGAAGTCCTTATACCCAATTCTTAACGATGGACCGTGTTGGAAAACTTCTATGGGGGCTACATTTTTTTCATTTCGCTCGTCATCCGCTTGGGTGTATTTCATTTTACTTGAAATGGGCACTGTAAAATTGTATGCAAAGTAAAATTTTAATTCAGATTTGAGTTTAAACCTAAATTCTACAGGGAAGTTGAGTTCATGTATGTTTAGTCGTGGATTGCTTAAATCGGGGATATTGTTGGATGCTGTGAATGTGTATTCGGGGGAATTATCGAAGATTCCGTTGGTTTTTAGTTGTTGGAAATTATAACCTAAACCGATGGCTAGAGCAAATCTTTTTTTTGGTGAAAAATTGATTTCATAAAAGTATTGTATACCAACGTTGAATGCGAATTTATTGGTTTGAATCGAGTTGTTGTTTGGTAATAAATGACCTGAACCAAATTTAACTTCCCAAATATCGTCTTGATCTTCAACAGGGGTTTTAAAGGGGTTGTATTTTATTTCTGTACGCGGCTGTTCATTTTCCTCCTGACCATTGACACAGTGAATAAGAAGCGAAATTATGCTTAATGTTAATAAAACTTTTCTCATTTATAAAATGTTTTTGCTTCACCGTTTTGTGTCATCACGATGGAATCTCTATATACTTTTTTGACTATCAATTCGTTGTTAATTACTTCTCCTTCTCGGGTTTTGTGCATTCTTCCACCTACTTTTAAAAGGACTGTTCCGCTATTTGATCCTATGACTTTAACAAATCCGTGATAATTAATTGCGGGCCATCTAATCGTTTTATTGTCAAGGTTATTTTTATTTATTGAATTTGATCTATTGACACGATTATTTTGTGAAGGATTAATGTTCGTTTTGGGTTTGATTACATGATGTGTTTTTCCTAAAAAAGGGTCTCTGTAGTCCAAATTTAATGTCGGTATTGTGTCTCGTTTAATATACTTGCTCAAGTCTATGGCGTCCATCGTTGGAGCTTCAACAGAGGTATATTCATCATCGCCAAATTGATCAAAAATCTTTGAAAAGACTTTCACCCAAATGAACAGGACTACAATTCCTAAAATTATTGGAAGTACCTTTTTGTTCATTATTGATTTAGTTTATTGTAAACTCTCTGGTTACGGAATAATCACTTTGATTTCCCGCTTCATCAACATTATACAAGCTCCAATAAAAAGTACCTGTCTGGTTAATCGTGATTTGAGTTGAATTGTTCTGTGTTGATGAAGACTCAATAATATCATCAAAATTAACGTCTGTAGCAATATCGATATGCGTTGTGATTGGTGATTGAATTTGTCCGACATCAGCAGGTGTTGACCAAGTAAAATCTACAGGTGAAGTCACGATTGAAAGATCGGCTGGTGTTTGTGAGTTTGGTACTGGCGGATTTGTGCTATCAACTTGAAAGGTTTTTGTAAAAATACCTGTACTATTACCTTGATTAAATGTAGCCTTCACTCCCCAAACATATTCACCTTCGTCAAAAGTTACTCCTGTAACGTTATGCGTTGTTGATGAAATTCCATTTTGAGTGTACAAAATAGTGCCATTCTCATAATTTGTTCCTTCTCTTAAACTCATTTCATATGAACTTACATTGGGCAATGATGTCCATGAGAATTGTCCGTCAAAATCTGCTGAATAAAAGCTAGTAGCGGAAGGAGTCAATAATTCAATTTGTGCTTGATTACCTGAAACTGTATCCACCCAAAAATCAATAGGGTCACTTTTAAGTGATTCATAACCATTATTAAACCCCATTATTCTGAGTTGATATTTATCTGGTGAAAGTGTTAAAAATATATCTAATTTCTTAACAGTTGTATCTATAGCAATGTATTCAGGAGCATTAAAACTCGGTGAATAGATTTCGACACGGTATCTTGTAGCACCGACAATTTCTTTCCACATAAAATTAGAAAATTCCGAAATAGTATCCCCATCCTGTGGGATAAGCAGTTCTGGTGTTTCTCCACTGATGTCCTCTTCAAGAAAGTCGTTACAGGCAGTAAAACAAAGAATAACAACTGCCAAAGTTGATAAAAATAGAAAAGGCTTTTTTAATTGCTTCATAGGTTAAACTTTACTTTTAATACCTCAAAAGTATCAAAATTAAAGGTATCAAAAAAATATTTTATTTTTCAATCATTTGAGAATTAATAAACTTCTTTACCTTTGGACTAAAAAGATGTTTCGATTAACCGTACTATTCTTATCATTTTGCACCCTTTCTTTTGTTGGTTATTCACAAGAAAAAGTAAACTACGCGAACCTTAAAAGCCATAGAGTAGATGATGGATTTGTTAGGTTTCAGGTAGAAGAATTCAACCCTGATAAAAAAAATAAATACAAAAAAGATTTAAACTATTTTTGGTATAAATCACAAAATGTTATGTCTACTCAAGGAGGAAGTAGTGGACTTTTACTTCACGGCATTTACGAAAAATTTTATAACAACAAACAACTTGCAATAAAGGGTAATTTCAAAAAAGGTTTAAAACATGGCAAATGGACATATTGGAATGATCAAGGCAGAATGATTAAAGAAGAGTTTTGGCGCAAGGGAAAACCTAAAAAATCAGCAGTTAACTATTCAGTAAAAGGAGAAGTTAAAAAAGAAAAGAATTATTCAAAAGATGAAATAGTTTACAATAAAAAGGATGAAATAATTAAAACAAACATGGATTCTACATCGGTTGAAATCATTAAAAAAGATCAAAATGGTCAAACAACTTCTGTCGAACGATATAAAAAAGGGAAACTTCATGGTAAGCAACTTAATTATGATGAAAACGGAAGATTATCAAGTTTTGAAAATTATAAAAATGGTGAGCTTCATGGAAAGCAAAAACTACCTGATGGTTCGACAGTAAGATATAAAAAAGGAGTCTTAAAAGAACCTTTGCTAAAACGGCTTTTTAAAGGAAAGGATAAAGAGGAAAATGAGGATGAGGATGTAAAAGATGAGCAATCTGATAAAAAAAACAGTAAAAAAGAAAAAAAAGGGGCTAAAAAAGACAAAAAGTCAAAGGAGAAGAAAACTAAGCCATAGATAACTAAATTCCTAACTCATGCTAAAAGCTGGAGCAATGACATATGCAATAATCCTCTCAATTATAGTTGGGGCGTTTTGTTTGTCTCTGGTTTGGATCTCAACTGCACATAGAAATACACAAGCAGTTATAAAAAACAAAGAACGATTACTTGTCAACTGTTTGTCCGCTGTAGATTTTACGCTAAAAATGCCGAATCATACAGAACCTCAATTATTGACGCTAAACAATGACAGTGTGTATACCTTTAAATCAAACTGGGGCGTTTTTAGTTATTCAAATGTTACAGCAATAAAAAATAAAAAAGAATTGTCGCGCTCATTTCTATCGGGAATGGATCCTTCAGAACAACAGTATCCTGCTTTGTATTTAGCAAATAATGATGGGGCATTAAAAATCACAGGGAATACCGTTTTAAAAGGAGAAATCAATGTTCCAAAAAAAGGAATTGAACGCGCCTTCATCGAAGGAAAAAATTTTTCAAATAAGAAACTCTACATTGGAACTAAAAAAACTTCTGAAAAAAAACTTCCTTCATTAAAAAGCAGCATTGTCAAGCTAAGTTATGATGAAATCGTCAATGATAAGGAGGTTACTTTTTTAGATCAACTCCCATTAGATTCTTCATTTAGCTTTCAAACGAGCACACATGTTTTTAAACAAAGTATTCCCATTAATATTCGTGAAGTTTTATCAGGGAACTTAATTATCTTTTCATCCGATTCGATATTTGTATCAAATGAGAGTCGTCTTGATAATGTCATTCTTTACGCACCGTCGGTTCGTTTTGAGAAAGGGTTTGAGGGCACAGTCCAAGTCTTTGCTGAAAAAAACGTTGTTTTAGAAGAAAATGTAATTTTAAAATACCCCTCTTCTATTTACCTTAAAGATGAAAACCCTGATTTTAGAAGAAGCGATACTGTTAAAGTTAAACTAGAAAAAAACGCACATTTGTTAGGAGGAATTTTAATCACATCAACTTCCCCCGATTTCAGAAACCTTGTTAAACTCGATGTTAAAAAAAATGCTTCAGTCATTGGGCTGATATATAACCAAGGAGAAACACAATTGAGGGGTAAAATTATTGGTTCTATTTTTACACAAAAGTTTTATTTAAACACCAAAAGCTCTTCCTATACAAATCACCTGATCGATGCTGAAATTGATGGGTTTGAGCTACCTGAATACTTTATATTTCCCAGCTGGCTAGATGAAACAACAGAAAAAGAAGCTTTGATCAAATGGTTGTAAAGAACAAACATATGCTAAATGCGAACTCAATCATTGAGGTTGTTATCGCTATGACAATTATTGCAGTTGTGGTAGCTATTGGTTCTATGATTTTTGTAAACATAAACCAAACAAATAAATCACTCCAGGAAATTAATGACGAAGGTGATTCAATCACCCGATTTATCAATCAATCTTTTCTATTGCAAGAAACTGTAGATCAAGAAGATTTCCCTTCTTCCGAACTCAACATTGAACGTAGTGAAAGTAATGATCAAAACACTTTGATTTACACTTTAAGAGGTAGAAATGAAAAAATTCTTTGGCAATTTGAAATCTTAGATAAAAGCGATGAGAAATAACCAAAGAATAAATGCTTTCACTGTTCTAGAGATCACTATTACAATGGTGATTACAGCTATTCTAGTAACATTGGTTTATTCTTCCATCAATTTCTTAGCGAAGCAAAACTTCAATGAACTCCGTACAAAAACAGAAATTAATCAATGGATGATAATGCGTCAACAAATAATGCAAGATGTTTATACATCACATTCTTTAGAAAAACTACCAAACGGAATTTTATTGCACAAACCAAACGTAAAAATCACTTATTACGAAGAGAATGGTCAGCTTTTTATTACTAAAAATGAAAATAGTATTACAACCGATTACAACGGAGTATCATTTGATTGGACATTAGGAAAAGATGAAGAAACAAGTTTTTGTGAATTGACAATACCCGTCCGATCCGAGTCTATGAAATTACATTTTCTTACATTTAGCGATAATTCTGACCGAATTAACAAGTGGTTTAAATCTGAAATGATCAATGGAAGAGACTGAAAACAAAGATATCTGGCAAAAGTTGAATTCGGACATTGCATTTGGAAAAGCAATCAACGATAAAGCAAAACAACATTTTTACACCGAATTTTATTCACTGCTAGATGCTGGTATGGATATTCAGCGCTCTATGGACATCATTATTGAAGAACAGGATAAAAAGCGTAAAAGAGATATCTATACCGCTATTCAAAAGGATTTGATTGGTGGTTATTCACTTTCCGAAGCGTTGAAGCGCACAACTTACTTTTCTCCTTATGAATATCAAAGTATCAAAATTGGTGAAGAGTCGGGAAAATTAAAAACAGTGCTTTTACAACTCAGTAAATACTATCACAATAAAGTGAAGCTGAGAAAACATCTTATCTCTGTATTTACCTACCCTGGATTCGTATTGTTAATCACAGTTGGTGTGTTGTATTTCATGCTAAACACTGTAGTTCCAATGTTCCAGGAAGTCTTTCAACAGTTTGGGCAAGACCTTCCGTGGTTGACACAGAAAATTATTTACATTTCTGATAATTTCACTACCTATTTGTATATTTTCCTTGCTGTGATAGCTGGAATATTCCTCCTTCATTATACACAAAAAAAGGAAGAATGGTACAGGAAATATACTGGAGAGATCATCATTCGTTTACCTATATTCGGAAAGCTCTTTAAAAAAATATACCTCGCTCGTTTTACCCAAAGCATGGGGTTGCTGACCGTTTCCAGAACACCGCTTGTTAAGTCTTTAGACTTAGTTAAAGAAATGATCCGTTTCTACCCACTCGAAGAAGCGCTGGCATATACCAAAGAAGAAATTCTAAAAGGAAATAACCTTCATCACGGACTCTCCAAATTTCCACTTTTTGATCGACGTTTTATCTCGCTCATTAAAATCGCTGAAGAAATAAATAAACTAGATGACACGTTTGATCGCTTAACGGAACAATTAAACGAAGATATTGACCACCAAACAAAGCTTTTGGGAACACTCATGGAGCCTTTTATTATTATTCTGATTGGAGCTGTGGTTGGAGTGATTATGGTAGCGATGTATTTGCCTATGTTTAATTTGAGTAATGTGATTCAGTAGTATTTTAGATACAACTGGACTTATCAATAAACTTTACCGCACAATGTTACACTACAAAAACCGATATCACCCATTAATCATTCTATTGTTTCACAGTAAGATGCTATCACCTGAGCAAATTAAGTGCATACCTCGTACCACGAGAAACAATTGGAATCAATTTTCGCACGAAAACTATTTTGGTTATGAAATGGCTCAAGATTATATTGAGGATTTCGATTACATGAAAGATGTTTTAACGGACAAGCACCTCAAACGTGCAATGAAATTAATGTGTGCAATGAGTTATGGTTATCGCGACATCATGAACAACATAGAAGAAAACAAAAAACTGTTTCGCAAACACCGTGAAGATATAACCTTCTCTATTGAAAAAATTGCGAAAGACGGACAGTTAAAAATAAAAGATGCTTGTAAATTATTTGGCGTTTCAAGAGATTGGTTTTACCGTCATCGAGAACAAAAACCATGTTCTAAAAGCATACTGAGTAAATGCTTTCACCAATACCCAAATCAATTAACGCACAAAGAAGTTTCAAAAATTGAGAATGTTATAACAAATCAAGAGAATTTCGGAAAAACCAAAACAACGCTTTATTTTGATTCTATTCGAAAAGGAATCATAATATGTGGTTTATCTACTTTTTTCAAATACGCTGACCTTACGGGCTATAAAAAACCAAAAAAGAAACCAAAAAATAATCGTTCAAAAGGATTTAGAGCTACCAAACCATTTGAATGGTTACATGTTGACGTTACTCATGTACAAACTCAGAATGGTGGAGTGCAGTATGTCGCTTTTATCAAAGACAATTATTCCAAAGCTTTGCTCGGTTATAAAACCGTATCATACAAGCCAGACAGTGGTTTTATTCGAGATTTGTTTAAAGAAACTTTTGAGAAGTACAACTTATTGAGTCAATCTGAAACTATAAATATCCTTTCAGATGGTGGTTCAGAAAACAAAGGTGCTTTTATTGAATGGTTGAATCTGATCAAAGCTCCTCCAGTGGTTGAAAAGCTAACTGCAAGAACGGAAGAGTTTCCTTACTCTAATAGTATGGCTGAAAGTACGCACAGTATTTATAAATCTGAATTTATGCAAGGGAAGTATTCGGTTGATGTTATTGAGCATATAAAACATCTTGAAGAATTTATAAAATATTATAATGACAAAAGGTTCCCATTTGAGTTTCATGGATGTGTGCCTTCAGAAGTACTTGAGGGTGAAACTCCTGTTAAATCAAGATTTCGTAAACAAATTGAAGAAAGAAGAAAAGAACGAATCTTAGAGAATCGTGCATTTAATGAGTGCTCGTTGGTTTGTGTTTAGCTAGGAGCGTGCGTTTTGTTGGCTCAAAAGACATTCAAATTGAGAGAAAATCTCTAAAATTTTGCTCATTAGTATGGTTTTTCGTTTAAATTTTGAGAAAATCGAACCACAGCTAAAAATTCGGTTTAAAATCCATTCACGTTACTTCTAAAATCTGTCTGACCAATATTGGAACGGTTTTGTTGCGGAATAGTGTGGAGTGTGCAAACGCAACAGTACAACTGTAGCGCAGCTGGGTGGTTACAATGATAGTGTGTCTATTTTAAATTTTAATATTTTTTGCCTGAGCTTTTGTTTATGAACAAAATAAACTTGGTTTTGTCTGTCTTTTACTTTAAAGCATATATCATCTGATTCGATAAATACATCAAATACTGAATGGACTTCATTTTCATTCGTATGATTATTTACATCTTTATCGTTTATTGTAGCCAAAAAGACGTTTTCTGATAACGATTTAATTAAAACAAATCCTTTAGAGATAGGTTTTATACTAAATCTATAATTTTTATTGTTCAATGCTTGAGGTCTGTATTCTATCTTAATCCTAAATGTATCATTTAAGCTAAAAGATGTTTTTTCCTTTCCATATTTATTTAAAAAATCAACAGGTAAAATTTCAGTATTCTCAATTTTTATTAAACCATCAAACGAAATTGTATCACATCTTTCAAGTTTTTCCCGATTGGTATTTTGGAGAAGGTCTTCCTCCTTTTGATTATTACAAGAGCAAGCTATTGAAATAACTAATAATAGAAAATAATATTTTATAAGTGTCATTTTTCTGGATAAATGTTTTTATCTGGATTTCCTCCAACCGTATCCCCTTTTTCCATTTGTTCAGGAGTTGCCTGAGGTCGATCGCCAGCATTATAATAATTATCTTTGGGATATTTCCAGATAATTATATTTGCATCTGGTATTGGTTTACCTCCTCCAGCTGTTTTATCTGATCCTTCTCCTCCGCTTCCATCAATTGGCACAAGTTCATTCATGTCTTGAACCATATCTACGAGATCTTTTATTCTATCCGCATCGTCACTCCCTAAGCTTCCGTTCTTTAGCCCACCTAATGCATCAAGTAACGCTCCTATATCTCGACTTTCAGCATCATTTTCTGATATAGTTTTCGTGCTAGAAACTCCACCATCTTCGCTAGTTAAATTAAACCCACCTGGTTGGGTTTCTTTTCCATCTCCGAATATTGGACCAAAATCTACAATAGTTCCTTTATCATATGGAAAAATATATTCTTTAAAAAATTTCTCCTCACCTTCAGCCACGCTTGTCGTAGATTTAGTAAAAGCACCATTTTCACCTTGTGTATAAGTTACTGTAGTCCGAATATCACGAAATTCTTGAACAGCAAATAAGTTCATGGTACCCCATGCCGCACTTGCCATGGATTTCTGAGAAATTCTCTTGTCATTCTCTATTATCTGGGTGGTACCATCCTTTAGCTTTATAATTGTGGTTAAATATTCATCATTTCCATCAGGATCAGTAAAAATAACTGGATTGTTTTTAAAGCCTTGATAAGGTGTTAAATATGGCTTTTTACCTTCCAGTTTATCTCTACTTAACCAACGCCCAACACGTGGGTCATAAATTCTAGCACCGAAGTCAAGGCTATTAGATTCTCCTTTAACTTCATCGTCTTTTTCCATACCATTGAAGCCATAACGGTAAGCATCAGTTTGATGAGATCTCCCTGGCATTTGCATTCCAAA
>JBBEBO010000165.1:0-15547 GCA_040882265.1 Brumimicrobium sp.
AAAAATAACACTTTGCACCCTTTTTTCCTATTCTTTTATGAATTTTTCAGGTTAAGGTTTGGGCTTCAATTACCATTAGCATTCGTCGACCAAACATTGGATTTTCAGTTCCAGATCCATCAATATCAAGTTCAGTCCAGCCCGTTCCAGCATATGGATTTCCAGTATATAAGTACTGTGTTGGGGTTGTTCCACCATATCCAGTATCACCAAAAGTCCAGTCTGTACCATCACTCCATTTACCGTTAAGGTAGTTCCAGTATTCATTAGGAGTAGTAGGATAATACATATTTTGATTTCCACCAAATTTACAAAAGTACTCCATTGTTTTATTTAGACTTACGATCCCTAATGCTGGAGGGTTCTGTCCATAACCGGGAGCTCCATTGCCACCTGGATCGGAATTAGTACCATTATAAGTGTACATTAGATTACTTGAAGAATCACACCCTATATACTCATCTTCACTAAAACCTATATCTCCATCGATGAAAAATGCCGTTTTAAAATCATCATAGGAGTATTGACCTCTATTAAATATTTTTAAATTGACAAACGTTGTAGAATCAATATAATTATCACTTTCAAATTGATAGAGCATTATATGAATTTCTACACCAAGTTTTTCCCCGTCTGTGTTGTAATGTCCACCAGCATGATCGTTGACAATTGTATATGTTGCCATATCACCCTTAATACAAGGGTAGTCGCCTTCACTTGGTTCGTAAATATCATTTCCATCAACGTCGATATAAGGAGCTAATTGTTCAGCTACTCCGATAGTTGTATTTCCATTACCAGGCCAGTTTTTTATTCCTACAGGAGCTTGATAATTAGGTTGATCGTAATTGTCGATATGATATTCAATATCAGATTTTTTAACTGTTCAAATTGATTGAGGATATTCATAGAGATACGCAGTATCCAAATATGAATCGTTAGATGAAAAAGGACCTCTATAAAATTCCTGTTCAGCTCCAAAAGTGTTTGCGGCTAATCTTAATTGATTGGATTGATCCATTCCTGCAAGCATAAACCCTCCTGTGTAGATGAGGTGATTTCCACTTCCTTTGGGTAGCTCGTATTCAGCCGCACTGCCATTATTTCTTTTAAATAAATGACCGTCATCATGAGCTATTGTAGATACACTATTTATATCCAAGTTTGCATTATGTACTTGAGAAAAGCCTAAGAAACTAAAAAGGCTTAAGGTTAAAAAAGAAATAAATAATTTTGATTTTTTTAAATAAAATAGATTATAAATCATAATTGTTTTTGGTTTATAAGTTAATAATGATTCGAAGTTATTTATAAATGTAGGGCTTATTGAGCTTAATCCCTCATTCTGATTGATTTGGTGAGTGAAGTGGTAAATTGATTGATTAAGTGGTGATTTCTTTTGCTGGATGGCTAGGCTGGACTGAGATTAACCTAATATTTAATGATATAAACCACTGGTTAAGTCTCAGTAATACGGTTCCAATCCGTGGTAAAGAATAATGAAACAGAACTTATTAACAAACTGGTTTGCCCCCAATTAGTCACTAAGACAAGCTCGTGCAGTCGATGTCACTCGTCACTATATCGCTATTATGTCACTATAAAGCAAGCCACTAATATTTGTGAAGTTTAGTTGTCTATACTCTAGTTAATTAGCAATAGTCTGTTATTTATATTTTGCTTTATCAACTCCAAAATCAACAAAAATAGCACTTCAATAATTCAATATATCTTTATGGTATACAGAAGCCTGTTTTATTTGTTTGCGTTAAAATAAAGTAGTAATATTGAATATGAAACATTTAATACTAATACTTATATCGGGTCTAATTACCACTTTTACTTACGGTCAAAAATGGGTGGATTATATGAATGATCCTAATCGAAACTTTTATGAAATTCAATCGGCTTTTTATGAAGAGTGGGAGGATAAAGAATATGAAAAAGGAAGTGGATGGAAACAGTTTAAGCGTTGGGAATGGTACATGGAGCCTCGTGTATTCCCTTCGGGAGATCGTATTCCAACACAGTCTGCTTATACAGAAAGAAAAGAATTTGAGCGAAACCATGGTGATTTCACAACAAAAAATGGGAGCTGGTCTCCTGTAGGATTTGATGAATGGGAGTCTATTTCATATAACCCTGGAATTGGTCGTGTCAATGTAATTGCTGAAGACCCAACAGATGATCAAATTATTTTTGCTGGTACTCCTTCGGGCGGTTTATGGAAAACAGTTGATGGTGGAACAAACTGGGATCCCTTAACCGATGATTTTCCAACATTAGGCGTTTCTGGTTTGGCTATAAATTATAACGATCCAGATATTATTTATATTTCTACTGGTGACAAAGATGGTTTTGACACTTATAGCATGGGTGTGGTTAAATCTACTGATGGAGGTTTAACATGGAATGTAACTGGATTAGCACATAATCTTTCCCAATTTGTGGTTTGTCGTAAATTGGTAATGCACCAAACAAACCCAGATGAACTCTTGGTTGCAACAAGCGAAGGCATATATAAGTCTACAGATGGTGGAGCAAACTGGTCTCAATCTGCTTCGGGTGATTTTAGAGATATAGAATATAATCCAAGCAATCCTTCAATTGTTTATGCTTCGGGAAAACAGTTTTATAAATCCACAGATGGGGGTGATAATTTTTCGGTAGTTACTAATGGTTTACCAGTAAGTAGTGTAGTGAATAGAATGGAGTTAGCTGTAAGTGAAGATGAGCCTGATTGGGTTTATGCAGTTTGTGGGAATGAGACAGACGCTTCATTTCAAGGGTTGTATTTATCAACTGATAACGGTACAACTTTTCAAACACAATCTACTTCGCCAAATATTTTTGGATACGATGAAACAGGAAATGACAATAATGGACAAAGTTGGTATGATTTAGCCATAGATGCTGATCCAGCAAATGCAAATACAATTTTTGTTGGTGGAGTAAATGTTTGGAAATCTACAAATGCAGGTCAAAATTGGCAGATTAGTTCGCATTGGATCTATCCTAGCACGTATGGTTATACCCACGCGGATATTCACGAACTTCATTTTTTCGGAAGTAATTTATACTGTGGAAGTGATGGTGGAATTTTTAAAACTGATGATTCAGGGGGAAATTGGGAAGACTTAACAGAAGGAATGCAAATATCTCAATTTTATAGAATAGGAGGCACTCCTCAAAATGCAAATACTATCATCGGTGGAACGCAAGACAATGGTTCAATACTCTATAAAAACAATGTTTGGACTCATGTAATGGGAGCAGATGGAATGGAAGCTGCAATTAATCCTGCGGATCCAAGTGTAATGTTTTGTACTTACCAATTTGGTGGAATGCTCCGCAGTGAAGACGGTGGAGATAATTGGAATCAAATTTTTTCAGGCGATGGAGAACAAGGTGCATGGGTAACTCCATACGAAAGTCTTGCAAGTGACGATGTGATCGCAGGATATGAAAATGTTTGGCTAGGTGAAGATAATGGTGATTTCTTTTATCCAATATCTTTTTTCGGGAGTGGTGAAACAATAAGAGATTTAGATGTTGCGCCTTCAGATGAGGATGTTATTTATATCTGTTTCCCTGATGAGGTACATAAAACTGAAGATCATGGAAATACATGGCAAAATGTGACTTCAAATCTACCCAATCTTTCAGTCTCAGATATTCATATTCACCCTACGAATCCACAAATTGTTTGGGTAACAACTTCTGGTTATTCTAATGGAAACAAAGTATTTGTCACAATAGATGGAGGTACTACTTGGGAGAACATTAGCCAAAATTTACCAAATATTCCTGCAAATACGATCGTCTACCAAAATGGTACTGATGGCGGACTTTATGTTGGTATGGATGTAGGTGTTTACTATACAGACAGTACGCTGAGTAACTGGCAAACATTTGATGATGATTTACCTAATGTAATTGTTAATGAATTAGAAATCCATTATGGAAGTGATTTATTAAGAGCAGCAACTTATGGGCGTGGTGTTTGGGAGTCTGATTTATTTACACCATCGAACTTGCCTCCTGAGGCTGATTTTAGTACTTCATCAACGGAGGTGTGTGATCAGGACAGTATTTTATTTACCGATGCGTCGACAAATGCTTTCCCAAGTTGGACATGGTATTTCCCAGGAGGTTCGCCTTCAACAAGTACCTTAGCAAATCCGAAAGTATTATATGCTACAAATGGGAGTTATGATGTGTCTCTTGTTGTAGAAAACAATAATGGAACGGATTCAATTTCAAAAAACATTAATGTATCAATTGACAATGGTGGGGCTTTAAATTTAGTAATCCAAACAGATCAATTCCCTGATGAAACAATGTGGGAACTTGTTGATGAGTCAGGAACTGTTATTGATTTAGGAGAAGATTATAGCTCAGGTGAGACGGTTTATGAAGAAAATTTTTGTTTAGCTGAAGGATGTTATGATTTTATTATATATGATGAATTTGGCGATGGAATTTGTTGCGAATATGGTAATGGATTTTACGAACTATCGGATTCAGATGGTTTAATTGTTAATGGTGGTGATTTTGGTGGTAGTGAAACCACAAACTTCTGTATTGGAGAAGTCGATGACGCAAGTATAGTAGAAAATGATGTTAATTCTTTTAAACTATTCCCAAACCCATCGGCTGATCAGATTTTTATCTCGCCGTTTAATGATGAAGTATTCGCAATTAAAATTATAGACGCCTTTGGCAGAACTGTTCTAAAGGAAAAAGACTTGACAGGTCTTCAAGAATTTAATATTGCTGATTTATCAAGCGGTGTATACCAAGTTTGGATTGAAAAAGAGCATTGGAAATCATCAAGAAAATTTGTTAAAGAATAGTTTCTTTTCGAATGACGATTCTCAATATGATTAGAGCACTTAACCTGCATTATTCATGAATTTCCTATTCCAAAGCCAAACTGCTCCGCCAAAGGTCGGACAGGCTGCTACCTTTGGAAATGCTCAAAATTTTTAATACCCAAAAGTGGGTTGCAATTCTGAGCATTAAAAATGTCTGTGCTTCCCAAATCTATTGACATTTTGACTTTTTCCCGAAAAAGCGGGACAGGCAATAACGAAAACTCATGAATAATGCAGGTTAACTTTATTGGTCTTAAAAATAGTTGAAACTATGCACTTTAGTGCATCTCGCTTTAGCTTCTAAAAATCGCGTCAGACAATAGATGATAGACAGTTGTGTCTTGTGTCTAACATCTAGTGTCTAATTCTTTATGTTAATTGTAGAATTTTATTTTCATCTAAACCTATGGCACTTTCAGTCCATAGTGGTTTAGTCAGTACTTTTTATTTTGTCAATAATGATATCAGTCGCACCGATTTGACTCTTCATAAAATTAATGGCTTTTTCTTGTATATTTTCACTTTCTCTAAAGTGTTCATAAGCTTCGATAAATTCATTTTTGTCACGAATCGTAGCACCAATTCCAGCGGAAATAAAATCATAAGCTTCTGGGAACTTGTAAAACTCTGGTCCGAAAATCACGGGTAAACCAAAAATTGCTGGCTCCAAAATATTGTGAAGACCCGTTCCAAATCCTCCGCCAACGTATGCAATTGTTCCGTATTTATATGCTTCTGCTAAAACACCAATACAATCCAAAATAATAACTTTTGTTTCAGTTTTAATTGGATTAAGATCATTAATCATCGTGTAGCATTGATAGGGAACTTTTAATCTTTTTGTAATTTCATTGATGTGATTTTCATCAACTTCATGGGGCGCAATGATGACTTTTGTAGCAATTGTTCCGTCATTAATGAATGGAATTATAATTTCTTCATCAACTGGCCATGAACTTCCAATAACAAATATAGATTCATCGCTTTTTGACCAATTCGCAATTTGCAAATTAGATATTTTAGCGTCTAAACGGCTTGCTACACGGTCATAGCGAGTATCACCTGCTACAACAACACGATCGACTTTTATATCTCTCAGTAGCTTGATATTTTCAATACGTTGAACAAAAATAAAGTCAAATTTTCTTAACGCCTTTCTAAAAATTCCTCCATACCACTTAAAAAATCTTTGTTTGAGACGAAATGAAGCACTTATGGCATATAACTTACAATTTGTTGAATGAATAGCATTAATATAGTTTACCCAAAACTCATACTTTACAAAAAATACATTTTTAGGTTTAAAGTGATTGACAAATCGTTTAGCATTTTTAGGCGTATCGAGAGGAAGGTAACAAACGTAATCAGCTACTTCATCATTTTTTTTCACCTCATAGCCTGAAGGGCTAAAAAAAGTAACTAAAACAAAATCATTCGGATATTCATTTTTCCACCTTAGAATAACAGGTTTGCCTTGTTCAAACTCACCGAGAGAAGCACAGTGAAACCAAACTACTTTTTTGCTACTGACATCAGGGAGTTTAGACCATATAATTTTGCGTCCTACAATCCATTTTTTTGCTTTAGGATTGAAAAGAGAAGCAATTTTTATGGCACTGCCATATAGTCGTACACCAAGCGTATAAAACATTTTAGTTAAAATAAAAATCTTTCGGTTCACGTTTATATATTGGGATAAGCCATCCAACACGAAACCCATATAAATGTTCTATTCGAAGATCTTTAGAGACGGGTTCATTTGGTCTGTCATAAAACACATCGCGTTGATTTACCGTATAACCTTGTTGAAAATAAAATCCTGCATAAAAATTATAAACTCCTTGATTTGCCATAAAACTATAACCAATAAACTGGGAAGTGTTGGCCCCAATAGTCAATCGGTCGTAACCCTTAAGGTAATCACCTTGTAATTGTGGGACATCATCTTCTTGGGTTTCTATTCGCAATTTATGCCATGAATATCCCCCTCCAAGTTGCACCATTATTCCTGAGTTAGGATTAGGACTGAGTACAGGGAAAATCTTACCGATAACACCATTCACATGAAAACCTCGATTGAATAACAAAACTATTGAAGGCGCACCAGATGTATTTGAAATTTGATCTTTGTCATCGTATAGATTATTCATTAAACCATCAATCTTTACATCTTTACCAAATAAAAAATTTCCATCTAATGCAAAAATCCAGTTGCGTTTGGTTTTATAGCCTGCTATCCCTCCAAGAGCGTGAGTCAACCCATATCTGTCAGCTAAGTCACCACCTGTAAGGTTTGGTCCATACTGAACTCCTACATAAGGCGTTCCGATAGTTTCGTCAGTTACATTTCTTTGAGCAAACAAAGCTGTAGTAAATAGCATGCCTAAAAAAAACAGAAAAAACCGTTGACTATATTTGCTCAATGTTGTGATTTTCATAATGCGATTACTTTTTGCAAAGTTAAATTTCTAAGTGAATTTCTAAAAGTTAAAACGTTAAAATGAGCGAATTCGTGTTCTAGTGATTTAATTTGATTTTAATCACTGAAAACAATACTACCATAACGATGTCTTTTACCACTTCTACCATACAATAAAATTTCGTTATCAATTTTATTTTCAACACTAACTTTTGGAACCATTATTACACTTAATTCTTTTTTACCACCAATTGAGTAACGGTTGATAGCACCTGTTTTAAGTGCTATTTTTGTGACAGCCATAGTGTTTCTTCTCGCATTAAAGCGTGCAGATTTTGGATTTTCAAGATTAAGGTAAAAGTTGTTATCGTCATAATTTCTAGTGTCATCATTAAATAAAATATACAAGTGTTTATCGGTTAACGTTTGTACTATTGATAAATAATATCCTCCATCATTTGTCGAACTTTGTGATTTTGGAATTCTCTTTTTCCATTCAACTTCGCCACTTCTATTGAGTTTGTACACGATTAAGTCATCATAGTAATAATAGGTGTCGATTCGGTTACTTGTTCCAGGTGCACCCGATCCGCTATATCTTTCTTCGATTTCAAAATGTTCTGCAACTCCAATATAACCACCGTCTGAAGTTTTTCTTAATTCCTGCATCTTAAAGTTTCCTAAACCACTTTCAAACTTACCCGTATTATTGCGATTTGAAGCTCTATTCCATGACCATATAGGCTTTCCTGAAGTCATAAAATCTTTTGAAAAAGAATGATAGTTTTCAGAAATAATCGTGCCGTCAGGCTTCAGTTTTATAAAAAAAAGGCCGTCAATACCACTGTTTTTATCTTCTGAATACATTCCTGAGAAAATTAGATTTCCACCATCGCTCGTGGTAATGTTCAAGTCAGAAAACAAAAACTCAGATTGATTAATCTTAAAGTCATTTAACTTGCCATTAACAACTTTGAAAACCCTGATTTGTTTGTATCTTTCATCACCCCAGCCCCAATTGATTCCTGTGTTATTCGTTTGATATTCTTTAGCCAATACATAATAGTCTCCGTTTGGAGAAAGATAATCATCGAAGAAAGTAACGTGTTTATTCAAATATGGAAAAAGTGATTCCTTCTTTATTAAGAGCTTTTCGGTAGCATCTAAAATTCCAAAAGCATAACTCGGATAGTCAAAACCGCTGGAAGGGATCGTATAAAAAATACCAGCTTTTGTTTTATTTAAATTATTGGTTATTGAAAGAAAATCAAATTGATTTCTTGAACTAGTGTTTGAATACATCCCAATTTGATAACCTTCTGATTCAGTATCTAACCTGTTGGGATATAAAAAATGATAGTAGACCCCTGTTTTTCGTTTACTTCTAAAGTTTTTCCTAGAAAGTGCAACAAGTTGATTTTCGACAACACTAATTCCTTCTAAGTTAGTACGCTTACCATCCCCGTAGAGCTTTAATTTATGTCTTTTTTGAGGTTCTAAATTTTCTATAGACTCTAGGTAGTATCGTTTTTTATAATCTGTAAAAAAATTATATAAAGTCGTCCTGTTAATTAAACTAATGTATTGTCCATCTTTTGTTTTGGTTAATGACTCTACATTGCCAGACGACCTAAACATTTCTCCCCATTCTAGTTCAAAATCATTGTAATGCTTTAGTATTTGTGCTTGAGCACTAAACTGACAAAAAGTGAATATAATAAATACGAAAATTATTCGTGACATTCATTTGTGTAATTGATAAACACTAAAATAGTTATTTATATGGTGAATTGCTTCAAAAATATAAAGTTAATGTGAATTACACTCCTGTATAGTTTTGTGGAGTTATTGCTTTTAACTCTTCCTTTATCGTATCATTAACGTTTAATGTGTCCACAAAAGTGTGAACGGTTTCTTTGGTTACTTTTTCGTTTTTACGTGTAAGTCCTTTTAATGCTTCGTAAGGTTTAGAGTATCCTTCTCTTCGAAGAATAGTTTGAATAGCCTCTGCAACAACAGCCCAATTGTTTTCTAAATCTAAGTCTAATGCAGCCTCATTTAAGAGCAATTTATTGAGTCCCGCAAATGTGGATTTAAAACCAATTAAAGCGTGGCTTAAAGGAACGCCAACATTTCTCAAAACAGTTGAATCAGTTAAATCGCGTTGCAACCTGGAGATTGGTAGTTTTGCTGCTAAATGCTCAAGTACTGCAGTCGAGATCCCTAAATTTCCTTCAGAATTTTCAAAATCAATTGGGTTTACTTTGTGAGGCATTGCGCTTGAACCAATTTCGCCTTCTTTTAATTTTTGCTTGAAATAATCCATTGAAATATACGTCCACATATCTCTGTTGAGGTCAATCAAAATATTGTTGATGCGTTTCATTGCATCAAAAAGCGCTGCTAAATTGTCGTAATGTTCTATTTGAGTTGTTGTCTGACTTCTTGACAAACCGAGTTGTTCAGAGACAAAATTATTGGCAAATTTTACCCAGTCATATGCTGGGAAAGCTACTTTGTGTGCATTTAAGTTTCCTGTGGCACCACCAAATTTTGCAGAAAAAGGAACTGTTTTTAATTGCTTCAGTTGAATATTCAGCCGTTCGCTAAACACATGAATCTCTTTCCCCAAACGTGTCGGTGAAGCTGGTTGTCCGTGTGTTTTTGCCAACATAGGAATGTCCTTCCATTTTTCAGAAAACTCATCCAATTGAGCAATCACTTTGTTGAGTTCAGGAATATAAACCTCATTTACAGCTGCTTTCATAGATAAAGGAACAGCAGTGTTATTTATATCTTGAGAAGTCAATCCGAAATGGATAAACTCTAAATATTTTTCTAAACCTAAAGCTTCGAGTTTTTCTTTGACAAAATACTCAACTGCTTTTACATCATGGTTGGTAGTTTTCTCAGTATTTTTTATGATTAAGGCATCGTCTTCAGTGAAGTTGCGATACATGTTACGAAGTGTTTCAAATTTATCTTTTGGAAAGTCGTTTAAAGGTTTTACACCACTATTCACAAGAGCTATAAGGTATTCAACTTCTACCAAAACACGGTATTTGATCAAACCAAATTCAGAAAAATAAGGTGCAAGTTCAGAAACTTTTCTTCTGTATCGACCGTCTATTGGTGAAATTGCTGTAAGTGTATTTAAATCCATGATGTTATCTTTAATGCGAAACGGCAAAGATAGTAAAACTACCTAAAAAGTGCTTTGATATTCGTGGTCAATCGTTACTTTTGGAGTGAAATATTAAGAATGAAATTTTTTCGTCACTTTTATTTAGGCATAAGGAGTTATTGGAAAGCAATCCAATATATCAAGGAACATAAACTGTATTGGTATTTGCCAATTCCTGCTGTATTGATGCTTATAATTTATTATGTCGGCAGTCAAATATCATCTTGGCAAGCATCATGGGATCCTGAATTGGGTTGTTTGGAATGCTCTAATATGAATGAAACCATTTGGTTTATGGTGAAAATGTTACTGAGTATTTCACTGGGATTAGTGTTGATGAAGTTCGCTAAGTATATCGTTGTCATTATCTTATCACCGATGCTTTCAATATTGTCTCAAGTAGTAGAGAGGAAATTAACCGATAATAAATACCCATTTAGCCTTAGGCAGACGTTACACGATGTTCGCAGAGGCATACGAATTGCACTTCGGAACGTAATGTGGGAATATATCTTTTTTCTTATTATTCTCCTCGTTTCTGCTTTAGGGTGGGAGGAAGCACATCAATCCCCCGTGTTTTACCTCACATTTGTGATTGGCTTTTTCTATTACGGTTTTAGTTTTATTGATTATATTAACGAACGCAGAAGGTTAGACATTGATCAAAGCATCCACTTTATGCGAAATCATAGAGGACTAGCGATTGCTATTGGAACAATTTATTCTATATTAATTTTAGTTCCAGTAAATTTAGGAGTCATGGTGGATTACGCAGGTTTTTTAGATCATCCTTTTCAAACTTTGGGAAATAGTTTTTTACAGGTTTTACTTTGGTTTTTGGCATCAACCGCACCAATTTTAGCGATTGTAGCAGCAACTTTAGCAATGCATGAACTCGTAGATTTAAACACTAATCAATTCTCAGTTAAAGCTTCAAAAAATAAAGAAGTGGAAACAGATAAATATATTGACGATTAGGGATAAAAAATTTGAATTCTTAGATGTTTCACAATTTGTATGTATGAATGTAATTATCTATTCCACACATCATAATATAACAAGGAACTCTAAAGTCCGTCAGTTGACGGACGACATATCTTTAACCGTGGGTTTGAAACCCACGGTTAAGGAAGTCAGAAACAACCCTTTTTGGCGGAATTTTTGTGTCAAAAATTGTGATAAAAAGCCTTGTGAAAAGTATTTCTAATATTATGCATGTGAAATATGTGGGTAATTCAATAAGAAATTATTGCTTTTTGTCATTTAAAATGTAAATTGAATAACCAAAAAAAAATAGAAATTCACGATTTTAGCACAAATTTTTATCTTTGGAACGAAATTTATGGTATTTCATCTTGAGAATTAAAAATAAACAGTTTACTTTGAGGTAAATATTTGAATATTAAAGCACATGAAATCAATATTAAACATTATTCTACTAGTTGCATTTACTTTAACAATAACAGGAGTTAATGCTTCGAATAATTTGGAGGTAGCTTCTCCACCAGACTCTAGCTCTACAATAATTGATAAAACAGCAGCACTTTTCCTTATTGATGAAGGTAAAAAATTCTATAATCAGGGAAAATCTGTTGATGCACTGAGAAAATTTAGAGAAGCGTACGTACGTGATGAATATAGCTACAGAGCTGCTTATTGGATTGGAAAAGCGCACTACAATATGGATAACTATGGTTATGCATTAAAATACGCAAAAATAGCAGAAGCACTTAGTGAGGCAGCAGACGGTGAAGTGTTTTTATTATTGGGAGAAGCTTATCACCGCCAAAGTCTTTTGGATAGTGCTCGAATGAATTACGACTTAGCTAAAATTCAATTATCAAGCGCGAAGAGAACAGCATTTAAAATCGATCAAAAAATTGAAGAAATATCTTATGCACAGTCAGTTGCTGACAAGGAAGTTAAATATGAAAAACAATTGTTGGGGTCAGAAGTAAATTCAGGTTATGACGATTATAGTCCTGTAATTGCTGATAGTGGAAAAAGTTTGTTTTTTGTTTCTAGACGACCTGACACAAGAGGAGGAAAGATAAATCCCGACGATCAAAGGTATTTTGAGGACATTTACAGAGCTGAGTGGATAGACTCGTTAAACGAATGGGGAAGTACAACGAATGATGTTGAGCGCTTAAACTCTGAAGGTTTTGATGCTGTTGGACATATCTTAGAAGATGGCTCTGAAATGTATTTAACTGTGAATACTTCAGTTGTAGATATTAAAAAACAAACGAGAAGTTCGGATATCTGTGTTTCAAGAAGTACCAAACAAGACCGATGGAGTACACCAAAACCAATTAAAAACAAAACGATCAACACTTCATATTTTGATGGAGCGCCAACATTATCTGGCGATGGAAACATTATGTATTTCGTAAGTGATAGAAATGGCGAAAAGTCACTATCAGACATTTTCGTTGTCTACAGAGAAGGAAATAATTGGGGAGAAGCAAAACCGCTTCCAATGACAGTCAATACCGAAGGAAATGAAACGACTCCCTATATTACACCTGACAACCGTTATTTATTCTTCTCTTCCGACGGTAGAAAAGGAATGGGAGGTTATGATGTTTACGTAACAGAAAACCTCGGAGACACTTGGTCTGAACCAAAAAACCTAGGGCCAGATTTCAACACCGTAAACAACGACACACACTTCAAATACTACAAAGAACTCAAAAGAGCATACATTGCAACCTATCGTTTACAAGGAAGCAAAGCCAGTGTAGATATCTTTGATTTAAATCTTAAAGGATGGAAAATTCCTTAGGTTATTATGCATTTGGAATGGTTCAGCCGGGTAGAAGTTTTAATCTATCGGAATCAAGACATTTATTTAATGGAATGGAGGCAGACGCGGAAGTATCAGGGGATGGAAACAGCTACACAACCGAGTTTAGACAATATGATCCGAGATTGGGGAGATGGAAGAGCTTGGATCCATTGATGTCGAAGTATCCAAATATGTATCCTTATGTAGCGTTTAATAACAATCCAATATATTTTACTGATCCGTTAGGTCTTGAGGGAGATCCGCCGAAAGGAGGGGGTGATAATACTAGAGGATGGAGTGATGAAGGAGGAGGTTCTGATCAGGGGAATCGTTTTTATAATCCTGACGGAGGCAGTGTTGTAATTAGAGGTGATAAAGCTCCTAGAAAAAGGAGGTTTTTTAGATTGGATAATGGAAGGCTTCATGAAGCTCAAGAAGGAGATGTTTTCATAGATAAACTTAATAATGTATACGAGTTTACAATTAACGATAATAAAAAGGTGGAGTGGAATTTTATTGAAAGACGACAAAATTTTGATGAAGTAGAAATAAGATCAAATTCAGGAATAAAAGAAAATGACAATCATTATAACCCTGAAACTAAAAAAGTTGATGAAAATAAAAAAACATGGACCTTTTTTCAAGGGGTAGAAGCAAAAGGCACTATATGGCTTAGAGGAACAATTACTCCTGATAATTTTGCTTTTAAACACCTTGAAGGGAGTGATGAGAAATACTCCCCCTCTGTTGGTGTTTCCCTAGAAGGATATACTCACGCTCAGGATTATGAAACGGTCGACTGGTATGCAGAAATTATAGTCCTTAATGATGGAGAGGTGTTTTCAAAGTCTATTTTAAGCACTATTGCTGACAGACCTGATGGGCTTATCAATGATGATTATACTTATATAGGAAAAACCAGATTGAGTTTGCCAACAAGCGGTAAAATAACTCTTAAAATAAAATCTTATTATGGAATTGTTCGTACAGGAGGTGGAGCGGGTGCCGTTTCTGAAACAATAGTAATAGAAAGGGAGATTGAAACTTTAAATGAAGATTAAATTATGAAATTAATATTAATGGTATTGACTTGTTTTGTTTTACTTAGTTGTGAGGAGAGCCAAACAGAAAACAAAAAAAAAGAAGCTGAAAAAGAGATTAACAGTAAAGTAAATAAAGCTGTTAGGTTAATTCTTTCAGGAAGTAAACAGGATTTAGAAAAAGCAACCAATCTACTTGAAGAGGCATATAAACTGGACTCTTCAAACTCTAATACTGTGTATAATCTAAGTGAAGTTCATATCAAAAGTGAACAATTAGATAAAGCAGCAGCTATTTTAAAACAATATCTAAAAGATAATTCAAAAAATACTGAGTTAAGATTTAAATATGCCAGAGTTTTACTTTGTTTAAGTGATACTGAAGAGGCTAATAAACAACTGAATATTTGTAATAAAGAACTTATTCATAAATTTAGTATAGAAAAGAAATCCGGGATTTTAATTGAAAGAATTTATGTTCTTTTTTTGCTTGACAAGAACGATGAAATTGACTTGATTTACAGTAGGTATTCGGAAAAATATCCTGAGATATATGAATATACAATTGATCAAGTCAAAAATGGAAGCAAATCTGATTTGTTACCGTGCAAATAAGTCGGTAATCTTTCAATTTACACTTTTTGAAAACACCCCCCGCTCGTGCGAGATTGCATCTCGTTCGCGGGGTATTGATAGGAGCTAACTTACTTTAAAAATGTAAATGCAAACAAGTGAGATAAACATATCAAAGGTCATAGAAGAAGGAAAGTTAAAGACTTATTTCTTTGGAGCGAGCTTTATAGAGGTTTATTGGTTGTATCATAAGTTGAGTCCAGGGCATTGTTATTTGTTTTTATTTTCAACTGGGAATCAACAGTTGGTAGAAGTAAAAACGGTGTCTCCGAAACGTTTTCCAGTAAAGCAAAGGGCTAAACAAATGAATAGTGTTGTATTGAGAATGATGGAAGGGTTGAGAAAAGATCTTGATAGATAAGGGTACGCTTACAGATGTCATTATTAATAGGCTTCTCTTAGTTCGTGGGGAATTTTAAAATTTTAGAAACTTTAAAATGAAATTTCTCTTGAGAATGAGTTGAATTTCCTGCAATCAAATTCTTCTTTTAACTCTTTTAAAACTTCCCTTAATCCGAAAATTTTAGATTTTAATTCTTGAGAGGGATTTTGGGTCACTAACAAATTGAGGGGAGTTGGCTTTATTAAGCAAATAATTTTTCT
>JBBEBO010000166.1:0-15483 GCA_040882265.1 Brumimicrobium sp.
TCAATTTGGAGGTGAAAAAAATAAAAAACTTTCAATTAAAAAATTCTTAGCGCTTTTAGACGCACTTACTCATCAAGACCTACAAGAGCAAAACGTGATACTACGCGAGCACCTTAACGCTTGGGTTGGTGACTATCCTCAAACAGATGATATAACACTTATTGGTGTGAGAGGAATTAAAAAAAGGGAGAAGAAGTAAAAAGGGTAAAATAAGTTATTGTTAAATGAAAGAAGCAAAACTTATCCCAACTTTATTCACGGGTTTTTGTAGTTGCCTTTCCCGCTTTTTCTGGAAAAATTCCAATTTCTAAAGGCAGTAGGGAGTTTTGCTTTTGAGAATAGACTTTGTGAATGCGGGTTAAATGTCTATCGGGTTCTTTGCCATTAAAACGACTGTCGAGATACACGGCTGTGCATCTCAACAGTTATCACAAAATCAAATTTCTTTGAAACCTTAAAAATCAACGGTTTCTAACTACCCTTTGCCATACATCTCAGTAAAACAATCTAACTAGAAAAAGTGTCTAGTTTCTTTTAACAATTTTAATTGTCTTAGAATTGTTTTCGGATACTATTTTAATAAAATATGTAGCTGGAGGCAATGATGTTAAATCTATCTTTATATCTTTCGTGTTTGTCTTCTTGCTTATTAATGATTGTCCAAGAACAGTGCTTACATTATATTCTGAAATTGGTTTAGAATATTTAATATTTAAAATATTAGTTGTTGGATTTGGATAATATTCAAGTGCATCATTAACAAAACTTTCAAGACTTGCAGTCACCTCAATTGTTACCGTTACCTCAAAAGGTATACTTTGACATCCATTTTCGGAATTGACTGCATAGTAAGTTTCATTATCAGAAAGTATTGTACTACTAGGCAAAGGGTTTGATTCTGACAAAGCATCTGCTTCTGAACCGTACCAAGTGATTGTGCTTGGAGAAACAACCAGATCGTCTAAAGTAGCATCGTTTGGATTTACTACTGATACAGTTTGATTAGCATCACCTGTAACAGGAGTTGCAGCATCAATTGCTATAACGACTTCAAACCTGTCCTGTCCTTCACACCCCGAGATAGTTTGAGAGGCATAATATGATTCACCGTCTACTAAATTATCAGTGCTTAATAAAATATTTCCACCAGTTGCATCATCGTACCAAGTGATATCTGACCCAGTAGCTTGTAAATCATTAACTTTAGCACTATCGCAAAAAATTTGTGTTTGATCACCCGTTGGAACGGCAGGGTCATCAATAGTAACAACTACCTCAAACCTAGTACTACTTTCACAACCTGAGATTGTTTGAGTTGCGTAGTAGTTACCAGCAACTAGTATATCAGATGCAGATAATAAGCTTCCTGAAGTTGGATCGTCGTACCATTGAATAACTGATCCAGTAGCAGTTAAATGGTTAACAGTTGAACCAATACAAAAGTCTTGAGTAGCAACGCCAGTTGGTGCAGAAGGGTCATTGATAGTAACATTAACCTCAAATCTTGTATCACTTTCACAACTTGCAACTGTTTGGCTTGCATAATAACTTTCACCATCAACGAGTAAATCAGATGATGCTAATAAGTTTCCAGCTGTTGGGTCATCATACCACTGGATGTTAGAACCAGTAACAGTTAAATCATCAACCGTAGCACCTTCACAATAATTTTGAGTAGCATTACCAGTTGGAGCACTAGTTGGGTTTGACGTACAATCAAAATTAATTTTTCCAAAATATTGTGAACTTCCGCTAGAAATTGAGGTGCTATTTCCAGTATTTTCATCTAAAATTGATATCCCTGAACTATTCGACCAAAGTATGTTGCCGTCATCTAATTCCATGGTGCCTCTAACACCACTGTTAGACCAATAATCTATAATATTACCGTTTGTTTCAGAAAAGCGATAGACTCCTGATGAGTTTCCATTAGTACTATTACTAAATACACCAGCTAAAACACTCCCAGTTGATGTAATATCAATTTGTTGGATAAAATTAACAACACTTGGAGCAACAATGTTACCTAAAACTGTACCAGTATAATCCATTCTTTCTATTCTAGTATTTGTTCCTATATATGAGATATAAGCTTCACCAGCTCCATTATCAATAATATCAAATGAAGAATCTGATCCAGTTGAGATATTTCCTAAAATATTTCCATTAAAATCTATTCGAACTATTGCGTCTCCAGGGGCACCGTTCTGAGTGCCTGCATTCGTAACCCAAACTTCGTTGTTGCCTATTACCGCCATACCTTTGATGTTGTCTAAACCACCGTTTGCAACCTGACCACCAATTTCTCCAAGATGCTGACCTCCTAAATCAAACCTATCTATGCGATCTGCAATTTGATCAGAAATCCAGATTTCATTATCCACTTGAATAATTGCTTTAGGAGTACTTGGATTTAAAGAGGATAAATCTATGAAAGAAGGATCTGTTATTTGCCCGTTTGCGGGATCAATTAGAATTATATTAGGTTCTTGTATAGCAGCTATTGAAAGCTGTGCATTTACTTTATAAACAGAATTAGTTAGTAATATGAGCCCAAGAATAATTGTTTTTTTGTGAAAGCTTTTCATAGTGTTAAAATTTTAAATTTCTATACAAATATACACAAAACAATTTATTATCTTCTAAGCGAGTAAAGCTCATAGCCTTAAATTATCATCTACCTTTTAAGTCCATTTAATTTTTTTTTGTATCTTAGTTAACCTAATCTTAAAAACCACTAAAATGCAAGAAGAATATTTACACTATTTGTGGCGACTTAAAAGGTTGCCTCTCCATAATTTAACTTTAACAGATGGCAGAACTGTTGAAGTTCATAATACTGGATGGTATAACTTAGATGCTGGACCTGACTTTTTTAACGGTACGGTTTCACTAGATGGGATGCGTTGGTCTGGAAATATAGAGCTGCATGTTAAATCTTCCGACTGGTATGTTCACAATCATCATCACGATAAAGCATATGAAAATGTTGTGCTTCATGTAGTTTATGAACACGATAAGGAAGTTATTGTAAATGGAGAAAAACTACCAACGCTTGAATTAAAAGATATAATTGATATTAACCATTGGCGCAACTATGATAGAATCACTTCTAGACCTTATGAAATAGCTTGTTCAGCTGAAATGCCGATTGACAACTTCATTATTGAACAGCAATTGAGTGTATCACTTTTTCAACGTTTAGAACGAAAGGGGATGGAATTAGTTAACTTTCTTCGAGACGATCAGCACGACAAAAAGAAAGCTTTACTTATAGCAGTTCTTCAATCCTTTGGCGGGAGAGCAAACAAACTTCCAATGATAGAGTTAGCACATATTATCCCTTTAAGAATCATAGCTAAAGAAAAATGGAGCATTGAAAGAATAGAATCCATCGTTTTTGGATGTGCTGGAATGTTGAATAATAAGAAAAATAGATGTGATCAATATACAAAACAACTCAAAATCGATTGGAATCACCTTAAATTAAAATACAACCTGCCTGAAATGAATGTAAGTAGTTGGAAATTCAGCGGAATGAGACCATATAGTTTTCCTTCAATACGATTAGCACAATTGAGTGCATTACTTTATCACTGGAATTTAAGCTTGAGTGATCCTACCGATGCGGAGATAATAGTGGCTGAGTTAAACTCAAAATTTCAATTACCTGTTTCAAAATATTGGGAAAATCATTTTGTTTTAGGAAGTGAATCAAATCCGCACAATGCTAAGATTTCAAGCAATACATTTAACCTAGTTCTGATTAATGGAATTGTGCCATACTTGATTTATTTAAAACACCTTGAACACAATTTTGAGTACAGTGATGCTGTAATAAACCTTTTAGAGCATTTGCCTCCAGAAAGCAATAACATTACTAAAAAATGGTCAAATCTTGGAATAAAACCAAAAAATGCTGCAGAAAGTCAGGGAATGATTGAATTAAAGAATGAATTTTGTAATTTTAAAAAATGTTTGTCTTGTAAAATTGGACATCACGTTTTGGAAACAGAAGTAGAATACAGTTAATGAGAGGTATAATACAAAAAATAGTGTTTTTCTTTGAGATGCGTTCATTTGGTGTAAGCGAATGGTGGGCAAGAAAACTAGGTATTCAAAGCTCTAAGGTTAGACTTTTTTTTATCTACAGTTCTTTTATTGCACTTGGCTCCCCGCTTATTATATATTTGGCAATGGGATGGATTCTTGAGAATAAACATGTTTTTACGTTTTCTAAAAAGAGAAAATCTATTTGGGAATTATAAATCCAATATAAAATATGCGCATTTTAATTACGGGAAGTAATGGTTTGTTGGGACAAAAATTAGTTGATTATTGCACGTCAAATAAAATTATTTTTTTAGCTACTTCATTGGGTAATAATCGCAATTCAAAATGCCCAGAAAATCGTTTCAAAAGTCTTGATGTCACAAATCTAAACCAAATAGATGAGGTTTGTAGTGACTTTAAACCTACGCATATCATTAATACAGCTGCATTAACAAATGTCGATCAATGTGAAAATGATCGAAATAAATGCGAAAAAATTAATGTAACTGCAGTAGGGTACTTGTTAGATGTAGCTCAGAAACACAATTGTCATTTACAACAACTTTCGACAGACTTTATTTTTGATGGCGAAAAAGGAAATTATCTTGAAACAGATCAACCAAACCCACTAAATGAATATGGAAAGTCTAAACTTAAAGCGGAAGAATTAATATTGAACGCTGGATATGATAACTATTCTATTGTAAGAACAACGGTTGTATATGGAGTAGCAGAAAATCTCTCTAAATCTAATATTGTTCTTTGGGCTTTAAGCGAATTAAAAAAGAAAAATCAGCTAACAATCGTGAATGACCAATTTCGCGCGCCTACATTTGCAAACGATTTAGCTAATGGTTGTATGAAGATAATTGAAAAAGACAAGCAAGGGATTTTTAACATAGCAGGGCCTAAAACATATTCAATTCATGAGTTGATTTCTCAGGTAGCTGAATATTTAGACGTTCCTAAAGGCTTGGTTGTACCTATAAATTCAAAAACTTTAAATCAGACAGCAAAACGCCCAAAAAACTCAGGTTTAAATTTAATAAAAGCTAAAAAACACCTAGATTATCAACCAACAAGCTTTAAATCTAGCTTATTTTTGATAGATGTGGAGAATTGATATATTTATTTTTTAATTTAGCAAATTGAATAATAAATATACTACACATTCGATTTATTATTGATTGAAATACAATTATCGAAACAAACGCTAAAATTTGAATTATATGAGGTTTTTACTCTTATCAGTTTTACTTTTTTCTACGGGAATTTTATTAGGTCAAAACAAACCTTTAAGTGCCGAGCTTAACATTAGTGATTCATTACCGGCAATTAATGACGTTACTGCAGAAGTCATTCCAGAGGGAGGTACTCCACCATATCGATATATTTGGAACAAGAAGGAAATATCTTTGTATACAAGAGTTGCTAAAAAACTGTCAGAAGGAGATTCAATAAAAGTTTCAGTTGTGGATGCTGCTGATGATACTGTTAAATTAACGGGGTTTATTGAAGCAAACAGTATTCCAGAAGTATTTAATAACTCAATGAAACCTGCTGTGAAATTTATGCAAGACATACTTTTTGCATCGATATGGTCAGATACTGTTAAAGTGAATGAGTATATTCTTAAAGCACCATTTGCTTTAGATAAAACGAAAAAAGATTATACTGTGTCAAAGTGGCTAAAAAAAGATGGAGAGAATGTCGAGCACCAAGAGATTATAGCTATATTAAAAGACGGCGACGATGAGTTTCCTTTTTTTGCAATGGGTACCGGTGTTCTTCATCATGGAGTTCACGAAGGCGAAAAAATTAAATCTGGAGATAAAGTTTATTTTAAAAATAAAAGAAATAACCGATCAGAAAAAAAATTAGGGAGCATTGAATATACAGAAGCTCAGCCTTTTTATTACCAGAATTTATCAAACAAAGTTCAGGGTATACCTCTTATTGTTGTTTGGTTAGTTCTTGGAGCTATATTCTTTACAATTCGAATGGGCTTTATTCAGCTCAAAGGGGCACGACATGCGATAGCTTTAGTTCGCGGTAAGTACGATGATCCTTCGGATGACTCAGGGGAGGTTTCTCATTTTCAAGCATTGGTAACTGCACTTTCTGCAACTGTTGGGTTAGGGAATATTGCCGGCGTTGCTATAGCAATAAGTATGGGTGGACCAGGTGCAACCTTCTGGATGATTCTTGCTGGATTTATTGGAATGGCCTCCAAATTTGTAGAGTGTACGCTGGGAGTAAAATACCGTCATCAAAAAGAAGATGGTGAAGTTTTTGGTGGTCCGATGTATTATTTAAGTCGAGGATTAGCTAAAAGAGGTCCTGGGTTTAAACAGTTAGGAAAAGTATTGGCAATATTATTTGCTATTCTTTGTGTTGGAGGATCTTTGGGCGGTGGAAATATGTTCCAAGCCAATCAAGCCTTTAATCAATTAGCAGGAATCCCAGGATGGGAGGGCTTTGAATCTTACGGATTTTACTTTGGTATTGTAATGGCTATTTTAGTAGGTATTGTAATTATAGGTGGAATTAAAAGTATTGCACGTGTTACTGATAAAATAGTTCCTTCTATGGTTGGAATTTATGTAATTTCCGCACTTACAATTATCGCATTTAATTATGATAATTTAGGCAATGGATTTTCAACAATTTTTTATGGTGCTTTTAGTCCAGATGCAATTTATGGTGGATTTATTGGGGTTTTGATATTAGGATTTCAACGTGCAGCATTTTCTAATGAAGCTGGTGTTGGTTCGGCTGCGATTGCACACTCTGCCGCAAGAACTAAAGAGCCAATAAGTGAGGGAACAGTTGCTTTGTTAGAGCCTTTTATTGATACTGTTGTCGTTTGTACAATGACAGCTTTAGTAATTATTTTTACTGGTTACGCAGCAGACCCTGAAGGATTAGAAGGATCAGCACTGACTTCAGCAGCTTTCTCTTCTTCACTCGGTGATTGGTCGCTGTATGTGCTGTCATTTGCAGTTGTTTTATTTGCCTTTTCAACTATGATTTCTTGGTCTTATTACGGGCTTAAAGCTTGGACTTATGTGTTTGGAGAAACTAAACCAGCAGCATATACCTATAAAGTAATCTTTTTGATTTTTGTAGTAATTGGTTCGTCAGTGGGGTTAGGAGCTGTGATTGATTTCTCAGATTTAATGATACTTGGAATGGCATTTCCGAACATTTTAGGCTTGTTGATTATGTCAGGTGAAGTGAGAAGAGATATGGTTGATTACTTCCAGCGTATAAAGTCAGGTGCTATTAAGCAGTTTAAATAAAGTAAATTAATCATAATGTCTGACAGATCATGGGATGAAGACTTACTGATCTTTTCAAGAAAATCTCGAAGAGGAGTGTTTGTGCTTCTCTTTGTATTTATTCTTATTGCTGTAACACCCCGTATTTATAGGAACTATTTTCTGAATAACAACATTGAACCACAGTATCAAGATCTATTAATTAATACTGATCAAGATAAAATTAACAAAAAAGATAGTGACAAACAGCAACCAAAAACCACCCGTAAAAACCAAGGTCCAACTGAATACGCTTATAATATTCCCAGCACCCCTTTTGACCCTAATGAATATGACTTTGATTCATGGAAATCGATAGGATTTTCTGACAAACAAGTACAGACGATTATTAACTATCAAAATAGCGGTGGTGTTTTTGAAATAAAATCTGATTTAAAAAAACTTTACGTCATTGATGATGAACTCTACAATCAATTACATGATAAAATTGATTTACCAGATAGTATTCATAAATCAGAAAATGAAATATCAAAACCAAATCATTTTGAAAATAATACGTTTGAAGCAAAAGCCAAAGAATCCATTGTTTTAAATGTTAATCGTGCATCAACTGAAGAGCTCCAAAAAATAAATGGAATTGGTCCTTTTTTCGCTGAAGAAATTGTAAAGCTTAGAGAAGAGCATGGAGGGATCTATGATCTAAACCAGCTATTAGACATTTACAATTTTGACGAAGAGAAACTCGAAGAACTAAAACCTCATTTAAAATTAAACATTGAAGATATCGACAAAATTAATATTAACAAGGCAACGAAAAAAATGCTAGGCAGTCACCCGGATATTGATTGGAACATTGCAAATTCAATTGTTTCAATGAGAGAAACACACGGCGAGTACAAGTCTTTAGATGATTTATTGAAGTCAGTTTTGATTGACAAACAAAAATTAGAAGAAATACGTCCTTATCTAACTGTAGATTAAAATAGCTCACACCTGTAAATCACTCACAACCAAAAGTCATCTTAAATGAAATGAAATATTTTATGCATGTAACATTCACTAAAGTTTTAAAAGGTCTTTAAAAATTAAAACCGTTCACTAAAAATATTGTTACATTAGCGAACTAATTAAATTATCTACTACTTTTTTATATAAAAAAAATTGTGCAATGAATTTTGATTTGAATGAGAATCAACTTATGATTCAACAAATGGTTAGGGATTTCGCTGAAAAAGAAATTCGTCCGAACCTAAATGAATGGGATGATAAAGAGCATTTCCCAGTTGATGTAATGAAAAAATTAGGCGAACTTGGTTTGCTTGGAATATATATTCCTGAGGAGTATGGTGGAAGCGGTTTTGGGTATGATGAATACGTAACAACACTTATAGAATTAGGAAAAGTTTGCGGAGGAATCGGACTTTCTGTTGCTGCTCATAATTCATTATGTACAGGACATATTTACTATCACGGTTCTGAAGAACAAAAGAAAAAATACCTACCAAAATTAGCATCGGGTGAATTTATCGGAGCATGGGGATTGACAGAACCAAATACAGGCTCTGACGCAATGCGCATGAAAACGACAGCTGTTAAAGAAGGAAATGAATGGGTGATTAACGGTACTAAAAACTGGATAACACACGGACTGTCGGGCGATATAGCCGTAGTTTTAGTAAGAACAGGTGAATTATTAGATAGTAAAGGGATTACCGCTTTTATTATTGAAAAAGGAACATCAGGTTTTTCTGCTGTAAAAATTAAAGATAAATTAGGTGTTCGTGCAAGCGAGACTGCTGAAATGATATTTGATAATGTTAGAGTACCAGAAGAAAATGTAATAGGTGAATTAGGTTATGGATTTGCACAAGCTATGCAGGTTCTTGATGGCGGACGTATTTCAATTGCTGCCTTAAGCTGTGGTGTAGCTAGAGGAGCTTACGAAGCATCTGTTAAGTATGCAAAAGAACGAGAGCAATTTGGTAAGCCAATTGCTTCTTTCCAAGGTATTAGCTTTAAGTTAGCAGATATGGCAACGAATGTTAAAGCATCCGAGTTATTAACTTTCCATGCTGCAGCATTGAAAAACAACAAGAAACCATTGACCAAAGAAGGAGCTTATGCAAAGTATTTCGCAAGTGAAACAGCTGTTAAGTGCGGAAATGAAGCGGTTCAGATAATGGGTGGTTATGGATATACAAAAGAGTATCCAGCTGAGAAATTTTTGCGTGATGCAAAACTAATGACAATAGGTGAAGGAACCTCTGAAATACAAAAAGTAGTAATTTCTAGAGAAATTTTGAAATAATTGTTGTTGATAACAATTTAGTTATTATCTTTGCCGTCCAATTTAGATTTAAGTAAGAAAATTATATTAAAGAAAAATATGTTAGTAGTACCAGTTAAAGAGGGAGAAAATATTGAGCGAGCGCTTAAGAAGTATAAGAAGAAATTCGAAAAGACAGGCATTATGCGTGAGCTTCGTAAACGTAAAGAATTTATTAAGCCATCTGTAAAGTTGCGTCAAGAACGTATCAAAGCGGCTTATAAACAACGCATTCTTTCTGACGAAATTTAGAACATTTTAATGTATTATACGTAAAGGAGTCTAACATAGGCTCCTTTTTTTATGCTTGAACAATTCGAAACATATTTAATATCAGAAAAACGTTGCTCTGATCACACGCTTACAGCATACATTAATGATGTTTCGAGTTTTCTTGAGTTCTCTATGATTGACTCAATAGATGAATTAAAAGAAATAAATTATCAAGTAGTACGATCGTGGTTAGTTCAATTAGTAAATACGAACCTCAACTCAAGATCGGTAAATAGAAAACTATCTTCATTAAGGACTTTTTTCAAATGGGCATTGAGAAATAATTATGTCACTACCAATCCTATGTTGAGAATTAGAGGACCGAAACAGAAAAAAAGATTACCTGAGTTTATTAAGGAAGAAGAGCTGGATGTCGGTAAATTAAACCAACTTTTCCCTGAAGGATATTTCGGTTTGCGCGATCGTTTATTGATTGAAGTTTTCTATCAAACTGGAATCAGGCTATCAGAATTAGTTAACCTTAAGAAAAATGATATTCAAAATAATTCAATTAAAGTTTTGGGGAAGCGTAATAAAGAACGTATTATACCAATAACAAAACAACTTGAAAATGAATTTGAAAAATTAATTAATTCTGAATTTCATATTGCTTCAAAATCTCTTTATGTTTTTTTAACGGAAAAAGGAAATAAAATATATCCAAAACTTGTCTATAGAAAGATAAATTACTACCTTTCGTTGATGACAGATATGCAAAAAAGAAGTCCACATGTGCTAAGGCATACCTTCGCAACTCACATGCTCAATAATGGAGCGGGGTTGGAAACTTTAAAGGAGCTTTTAGGTCATGCGAACTTAAGTGCAACGCAAGTTTACACGCATAACTCATTTGATGAAATAACAAAGATTTATAAACAAGCTCATCCCCGTGGGCACAAAAAGTAGTATTATGGATATAGATATTCAGTCAGTCGGTTTTACAGCGGATCAGAAGTTGGTGAACTTTATAAATGAAAAAGTAGAGAAGCTTTCTCATTTTTTTGATCGCATTGTAGCATGTGAAGTATATTTGAGAGTCGAGAAGAAGTCCGTTCATGAGAATAAGCTCGTGGAAATTAAAATGAACATACCAGGGAAAGATCTTTTTGCAAAAAAACACTGCGATTCTTTTGAAGAAGCAACAGCTGAAGCAGTGGAAGCATTGAGAAAGCAAATTAAAAAACACAAAGGGAAAGTTTTAGCAGTATAGAGTGTAAAGCCTTTTGGTTTAAACTATTAGAGAGTGTCTTTTTCAAGGGCACTCTTTTTTTTGAAAAAAATATAAAAAAAAGCTTGCTGTAAAATATTTCTTTCATACATTTGCAACCCCGTACGGGTTTTTAACGTGTAGGGAGTTCTTTAAAAAGCTAAAAAATACCAACAAAAAGTGCCGATGTAGCTCAGCTGGCTAGAGCAGCTGATTTGTAATCAGCAGGTCGGGGGTTCGAGTCCCTCCATCGGCTCATAAGACATCTTTAGATTGGGGGGATACTCAAGCGGCCAACGAGGACAGACTGTAAATCTGTTGGTTTATACCTTCGAAGGTTCGAATCCTTCTCCCCCCACAAGAAGATTATAAGCGGGAGTAGCTCAGTTGGTAGAGCGTCAGCCTTCCAAGCTGAGGGTCGCGAGTTCGAGTCTCGTCTCCCGCTCTTTTTATAGCTTTTTTAAAGAACTCTATGCCGGTGTAGCTCAGGGGTAGAGCGCTTCCTTGGTAAGGAAGAGGTCACGAGTTCAATTCTCGTCATTGGCTCGAAAGTTAAATGTGACATTCACTCGTGAAAATGGGTGAAATTTCGCATATTTTAAAGGTAAGTATTAAATAGTATATTAACAAAGTAACAAATAAAAAATGGCTAAGGAAACATTTAATCGTTCCAAACCACACGTAAACATTGGAACAATCGGACACGTCGATCATGGTAAAACTACTTTGACTGCGGCAATTTCTGCTGTATTACATGGTAAAGGGTTTGCAGAATCACGTAGTTTTGATACAATCGACAACGCTCCAGAGGAAAAAGAGCGTGGTATAACAATTAACACGTCTCATATTGAGTACGAAACTGAAAATCGTCACTATGCACACGTTGACTGTCCAGGTCACGCCGACTATGTGAAAAACATGGTAACTGGTGCTGCGCAGATGGATGGTGCAATTTTGGTTGTGGCTGCGACTGACGGTCCTATGCCACAAACTCGTGAGCACATACTTTTAGGACGCCAAGTTGGTGTGCCAAGAATTGTTGTGTTTATGAACAAGGTTGACCTTGTAGATGACGAAGAGTTATTAGAATTAGTTGAGTTAGAAATCAGAGAACTTCTTTCTTTCTACGATTATGATGGTGATAACACTCCAATCATTAAAGGTTCTGCACTTGGTGCATTAGAAGGTAATGACAAATGGACAGGAGCTATCGACGAGTTGATGGATGCAGTTGATTCATATATTGAACTTCCTCCACGTGAGGTTGACAAACCTTTCTTGATGCCTGTAGAGGACGTATTCTCGATCACTGGTCGTGGTACAGTTGCAACAGGTCGTATTGAAACAGGTGTAATTAACTCTGGTGAGGAAGTAGATATCTTAGGAATGGGTGCAGAGAAGTTAACTTCTACTGTAACTGGTGTTGAGATGTTCCGTAAAATTTTAGATAGAGGTGAAGCTGGTGATAATGTTGGTCTTCTTTTGAGAGGTATTGACAAAAAAGATATCCGTCGTGGTATGGTTATCTGTAAGCCAGGTACAACTACTCCTCATGCTAAATTTAAAGCTGAGATATACGTATTGAAGAAAGAAGAGGGTGGTCGTCATACACCATTCCACAATAGATACCGTCCACAGTTTTATTTCCGTACAACGGATGTAACTGGTGAAATCATTTTAGGTGAAGACCGTGATATGGTTATGCCTGGTGATAACGTTTCTATTACTGTTGAATTAATCGTACCAGTAGCAATGGACAAAGGTTTACGTTTTGCAATCCGTGAGGGTGGTAGAACTGTAGGTGCTGGTCAGGTTACTGAGATTATTGAATAATTGATAAGCATAAACTGAAGAAGAGGGGAGTTCTTTTGACTCCCCTTTTTCTACGGGTGTAGCTCAGCTGGTAGAGTAGTGGTCTCCAAAACCATTGGTCGTGGGTTCGAATCCTACCGCCCGTGCAAAAACAGAAAGAAAGTGGCAAATATTGTTAATTACCTTCAAGATACAGTACATGAGTTAGTTCACAAAGTGAGCTGGCCAACTTGGACAGAGTTACAAAACAACACGATTATGGTTGTGATTGGTTCTGTAATTTTTTCTCTTTTGATATTTGTTATGGACTTCGTATTTGGAGTAAATCCATCAACGTATTTCTGGGAAGGAGTTTTAGGATTAATTTATCCATAATATAAGTATTGAATGCTTTAATTGAAAAAGAGCTGTGGAAGAAGTAAAAAAAAGATGGTACGTTGTTCGTGCTATAAGTGGTAAAGAAAACATGGTCAAGGATTACCTTGAGATGGAAGTAAACCGCTATAAAATGAACGATTTTTTCGGTCAAATTTTGATACCTACTGAAAAGGTATTCCAAATTCGAAATGGAAAAAAAATCAGTAAGGAAAAAGCATATCTTCCAGGTTATGTCCTCGTTGAAGTTGCCCTTGCTGGTGAGGTTCCACATATTATAAGAGGAATTCCTAATGTAATCGGCTTTTTAGGAGCTGAGAAAGGGGGTGATCCTCTTCCAATGCGTCAGTCAGAAGTAAATCGTATTCTTGGTAAGGTCGATGAATTGTCTGAGTCAGAAGAAGAAATGAAAATTCCTTTTGTTGTTGGCGAATCAGTTAAAGTAATTGACGGTCCGTTTAATAACTTTAATGGAACAATCGATGAGATTAACGAAGAAAAAAAGAAATTAAAAGTTATGGTGAAGATTTTCGGCCGAAAAAACTTGGTCGAACTGAGCTATATGCAAGTTGAAAAAGAAAATTAATAAGTTTTTTAACCAGTAGAAGTGGTTGCGATGATTAAAGCTTCCCATCGAACTTCCACGTTAGTACTACACAATATATAAACAAATGGCTAAAGAAGTAGCAGGATTGATCAAATTACAGATCAGAGGTGGCGCAGCTAATCCTTCTCCGCCTGTTGGCCCCGCACTTGGTGCAAAAGGGGTTAACATAATGGAGTTCTGTAAGCAGTTCAATTCAAGAACTCAAGACAGACCAGGAAAAGTGCTTCCAGTAGTTATCACCGTTTATGGTGATAAATCGTTTGATTTTATTATCAAAACACCACCGGCAGCAGTTCAATTGAAAGAAGCTGTCAAATTGAAAAGTGGTTCTCCAGAACCTAACAGGGTAAAAGTTGCCGCTGTTTCTTGGGATCAAATCAAGGTGATTGCTGAAGACAAATTACAAGACATGAACTGTTTTACAGTTGAGTCAGGTATGAAAATGGTTGCTGGTACAGCAAGAAGTATGGGAATTACCGTGAAAGGTGCATTTCCTAAAAACTAAAAAACATAAATCATGGGACGTATTTCTAAAAAAAGAAAAGAAGCGATTTCTAAGTATGACTTAGAAAAATCGTATTCGTTGACTGAGGCGTGTAATTTAGTGAAGGAAATCACAAACACTAAATTCGATGCTTCAGTAGATGTCAGTGTACGACTAGGAGTTGATCCTCGTAAAGCAAATCAAATGGTAAGGGGTACCGTAGCTTTGCCTCACGGAACTGGTAAGGATGTTAAAGTACTCGTACTTTGTACTCCTGATAAGGAAAGTGAAGCAAAAGATGCAGGTGCTGATTTTGTTGGTTTGGATGAGTATATTGATAAAATTAAAGGTGGCTGGACTGATGTTGATGTCATTATTACAATGCCTTCTGTTATGGGTAAAGTTGGTGCTCTAGGTCGTGTTTTAGGACCAAGAGGTTTAATGCCTAACCCTAAGACAGGTACAGTAACGATGGATGTTGGTAAAGCAGTTCAAGAGGTGAAAGCTGGTAAAATTGATTTCCGTGTTGATAAATTCGGTATTGTTCATTCTAACATCGCGAAAGCTTCTTTCGATGGTGATAAGATTAAAGACAATGCTTTTGAATTACTTTCAACATTGATTAAAATGAAACCCGCAGCATCTAAAGGTACTTACATTAGAAGTATCTACATGAGCTCAACGATGAGTCCAAGTATTCAGATTGATGCTAAATCTGTTGTCGCTTAAAAACTTAAATTATGAACAGAGAAGAAAAAGCGAAGTACATTGAAGATTTGACAACTGAAATTCAGGAGTCAGGGATCTTCTATTTGGCAGATACGTCTGAGTTGACAGTAGAGAAAATTAACGATTTACGTGGTAAATGCTTTAAAAACAATATTCGCCTTAAAGTGATTAAAAACACTTTGCTTTCAAAAGCAATGGAGAATGTTGCAGATAAAGATTTAGTAGATCTTAAAGGAGTATTGTCAGGTCCTACATCTGTCATGTTTGCTGAAGTTGGTAACGCACCAGCTAAAGTAATCAAGGATTTCCGAAAAAAGAATCCAAAACCAATCCTTA
>JBBEBO010000167.1:0-15458 GCA_040882265.1 Brumimicrobium sp.
TTGTAACATCTATATAAGGAGTAATCAATGTTCCTTCTGGTTCGTTTCCTGATCCGTCTGACCAAGCATACGTATCATCTGGTCTTCCATTGTTGGCCGCAGCATTTCCTGGTGTTCCATCAAACTTCCAGAAATCTGTAGCAAAAGTTCCAGTTGCTAAGTTTTCCCAACAATCAGGCTCAACTCCATTATCAAATGGCTCATGGAATGGAGCGGAGTATACAACACATGGCGTCGTAAAGCTTGCTGGTCCAACCCATTCACTTGAATCTCCAACACCACAAACTCCTTTAACATAAACATCATAATCAGTAATTGCTGACAATCCTGTCAATGTTTCGTTAAGGTTATTTGTTACAATTGTTGTTCCTGTACCTTGAGGAAACCCCGCTGTATCGTACTCTATAACCCATTCAGTCTCTTGATAACCAGCACTCCAATCTAACTCTGCATCATTGGCTGTAATATTTGAAAGTGTTAGTGATGTAGGATCTGGACAACCAGTTACCTCATCAATTTCTATTTCATCTATTGCTATATCATTATAATAATTGCCTCCTCTTTCAACTAGAAATTTTACTTGAATTGTATCACCAACGTAAGGCAACAAACTTACACCTTGTTCTTCCCATGGATCTGTTTCATCTGATTGTTGTTCACCGTTAATCGAAACCTCATTTGTCCATGTATTCCCACCATCATTTGAAACTTCAACTTCCAATGAAACTATATTTTGACCATACATGTGGTAATGGAAAGTCATAAAAGGATCAGTAAGTCCTGAAATATCAATATCAAGCGATGTGATTTCAGCAATATCACCTGTAGAACCTGTAGATGCTTCCGTATAAACATATTTACCACCACCAGTAAAGTCATCAGAAGGACCTGTATTAGTTGATGTAGTTCCACCTGTATTGGTTTCGAACATAAAGCCAGAAGTTGGATTTAATGACCAGCATTGGTTAATTCCACCATTACCAGCATCCCAACTAGGGTCGTCAAAATTTTCAGTATATGGAGCTGTAACAACACCACAACTGGTTGTAAAGCTATATGGACCAAATGTCAATTCATCAGCACCACCATTACAATCTTCTGTAATATAATATTCGTATACAGTGTTTGGATTCAGACCTGAAATGTTTTCCGTTATACTAGCACCAGTAATGGCTCCTGAAATAATAGTACCAGAACCTGTACCAGGAGTAAAGCCTGCAGGTCCATATTCCAACTCATAATTGCCATTTGTTGGCCCATGATCCCAACTAATATCAGCTGAATTTGCAGTAACATTACTTTCTGAAAAGTTTTCAGGAACATCACAAACAACAGTGAATGGTAATTCTTGGTTATAAGTTAAACCAATTTCATTTGCATCTAAAGCACGATCATACCATCTAAACTCATCTAAAACACCATTTAAACTTAAGTTGGTTTCATAGCCTCCTACAGTCAAACCTGTTCCTGTCGTTACATTGATAGAATTCGGAGCAGGTTCCTGAGCGACTTGCACACCATTTACATAGCCAGTAAGTGTTCCAGCAGCGGAGTTATAAACTACGTGATTCATTTTAGGAGCCATTGTTGCTCCTCCAGTTAAGGTGATATCAGGCAAATTCGCTCCAAGTCCTCTAACTAGCCAGTTTCCTGAACCAGCAGCGCCATTTGTGAAACATCTAAAGCCACTAGCTCCGTTATCTCCAAATATATATTCTATTCCTCCAGCAGCTGGAATATCTGAGGTATAAAATGCTATAGTAAAATCTCCAGTTGCTGAAGCGTTCCACCCAGTATTAATAATATCTGTGCTTGAACTTGCGCCTGTACCTAACAAGCCGTCAGTTCCTGCAAACCCTCCTGCACCTACAGTAAGTCCAGAAATTGGCGCGGGATTCGTCCCGACAGGAGCACTAGCATCATTATCAACAGTTGTTCCTGCATTATTAAAGTTATAGTAAATTAATTCGGGAACATTATAAGTTGTTTGTGTAAATCCTTGCACATACATAAATACGGGCAGAATTAATAATAATTTTAGTATTTTATTCTTCATAAACATAAATTTAATTAATTGTTAACATCCAAACTTAAAGATTTGTTTTTACACAAAAAAACTATTTACATTATTTCCCCTAAGTTGTTAGTTAAGTTACAAGTCCTACATTTTTTGTTTAAAATAAAACCAAAAAAAGCCCTTGATCAAAAGACCAAGGGCTAAGAATTTAAAGTTTATTTAATTAAATCAAACTCACTACTGTTTTACAACTTTAAAAGTACGTTGACTTTCATCGTTATAAATACGTAAAGTATAAATACCTTTTTGTAAGTGATCGATAGCTATCGTTGCTTCAGATGTATTTGAAAGTGCATCTGCATCTGATACTACAACTCTACCATTCATGTCTAACATTTCTATACGCAACGACTCTGAATCAGTTGGATTTGAAATGTTAATCATATCTGTCGCTGGGTTTGGATATACTGAAAGATCAGTTAATTTCTCCTCTCCTAGTGACAAGTAATCACAAGTATCAGCTACAGTAACGGTAACCAATGAAGTATCCGCTGGACAAACTCCATTTGAAACTATGTAATCGTAATTGTAATCACCTGGGAAGTTTGAAGCATTTTGCTGTGAACCAGCTATTGGATCATCAGATGAATCATACCACGTTCCGCCGTGATCTACATTTCCACTTAAACCATCAAATAAATTGATTGGTTCGTTCATACATACTTCCAAGTCTTCACTTTGACCTGCAGTAGATGGTGGATATACACTAACAGTTGCAACAGCAGTATCTTCTTGACAAGCTCCTTTTGTAATGTAATACACCTCATAATCACCTTGTGGTAACGTTTGAATGTTTAACATTGTGTCATCAACAACCAACCCTTGACTTGTTGGGAACTCCCACCTTCCATCTTCGGTATCAATTGTAATTATACTATTCAAATCAACCAATTCGTCTAATCGACATACATCTGAAGCATCATCTGTTCCAGCTTCTCGAATACAGCTCCAAACTCGAACTTCATCAAGCAATATATCGTTATAAAATGCAGAACTTGAAGTTGCTGTATGGTCTGTTACAAATCGAATTCTAACTGTTGAATCTTCATAAGCACTTAAATCATAAGCTTCATACATCCACTCAGTGCTATCTCCCGAAAGTGTGTCTAACGTTTCCCAAACTGATCCGCCGTTAATTTCAATGTATAACTCTACATTATCACCAGGGTTTGTTCCATTATTACTGAACCATTCAAAAGTTAAATAGGGATCATTAATAGTTGTAACATCTATATAAGGAGTAATCAATGTTCCTTCTGGTTCAACTCCTGAACCGTCTGACCAAGCATAAGTGTCTTCAGGCTTGCCATTGTTAGCTGCCTCATATCCAACTACTCCGTTAAACTTCCAAAAATCAGTAGCAGCTGTTCCAGTTGCTAAGTTTTCCCAGCAATCAGGCTCAACTCCATTATCAAATGGTTCATGGAAAGGTGCTGAGAAAACAACACATGGCGTCGTAAAGCTTGCTGGACCAACCCATTCACTTGAATCTCCAACACCACAAACTCCTTTAACATAAACATCATAATCAGTAATTGCTGACAATGCTGTTAATGTTTCGTTAAGATTATTCGTTACAATTGTTGTTCCTGTACCTTGAGTGAACCCAGCAACATCATACTCAATAACCCATTCAGTCTCTTGATAACCAGCGCTCCAATCTAACTCTGCATCATTGGCTGTAATATTTGAAACATTTAAACCAAATGGTCTAGGGCAAGACGGAGCCTCATCAACCATAACACTATCCAAAAGAATATCATTGTATTGAGCTAATCCTGATGTTACTGTCTGATCACATATAAATCTAAATTGAACCGTTTGACCCACATAAGAGTCAAGTACTAATTCTGCTTCTTTCCAATCTGGACTGTCTCCAGAAAACGTTGTTAAGTTAGTCCACCCAGAACCATCGTTGATGTCAACAATCAGAGGGACATTATCTCCTGGATTGTCTGTATTGTTACTAAACCAATCAAATGACAAAGTAGGCACAGTAAGCGCAGACATATCTATCAGTGGTGATAACAAAGTAATATCAGCTACTACAGGTGTAGAACCATCAGTCCAAGCAAAAGAACCTGCTGGGCGCCCATTAGCCGCTGCACCATAACCTGGAGTTCCAGTGAACTTCCAGAGTCCGTTAACTGAACCTGAGTTTGAAGAAACATTGTCCCAGCAGTTTGGTAGAGCACCTGTTGTAAATGCTTCCAAGTAGGGAGCTGTTTCTGGTACACAATTTGTCGTAATAGTATATGGTCCAGACCAAGTACTTGTATCCGTTCCACCGCAATCTGCCTGAACATAAACATCATAAGTAGTTGATGGCGTTAACCCACCGATAGTTTCAGGGTTGTTTGTAGTTGCCATATTTGTTCCTGTTCCTGGAGTGTAACCTGGCGCACCATATTCTATGTTCCAATTCGTTTCAGAACCTTGGGAAGTCCAACCTATTTCAGCATCTGTCGATGTAATACTGTTATCAACAATATTAATTGGAGCAGGACAAGTTGGTGCAGGTAGAATATTAACAGTATAATCATGTGTTTCACCCCAAGTAGCACCTGATGTACAAGAATTTGTAGGAGCTCCTGCATATCTTCCAATTATACGCATCCTTGTCGTTGTAGGAGTTGCTCCAGCAGGTATTGATATAGACCCCGTGGTTATAGCCTCTCCAGTAGCAGAAGTAAACAGCAATTCTCCTGGATCTTCGAAATCATCATTATTGTTAAAATCAATATAAACTCTGATGTACTGATTCCCAAAATTGTGTGTTGCTTCAAAGTTATATGTCACAGTTGCTTCTAAATCCCCCTCTAATGTAGGGTCTGCTGTAAAATCACCATAAGCATTAGCAGAACAGCCTGAACCAAGATGATTTATTCCTGAATTATATAATATAAAATCATCAATATCATCACCAGAAGTACAACCTGTTGTATAAGTTGGAACGCAATACTGTGCATTCAATTGAGTAAAGAAGCCTATTGGCAAAAAAGCCATGACTTTAAGTAAAGTTTTTTTCATAAACATGTTTTTTTATTAATTATTAACATTTAAATTTATTACTTTATTTTATCATAACAAATTATTAATTATACATCTCTATTAATTAATTAATATAACACGCATTCATAAAATTTTGTTAAAATTTAACATGTATCTATTTTTTAACGTTTATCTACTTTATAATTAGGCATAAAAAAAGTTCTACAAGATATCAAGAAAATTAACCTTCAATATTTAAGTAGGATAATTTGAGATCTAGCTTACCACTTACGTAAACTATTAATTACAATACCAAAAAAGCCCTTGATCAAAAGACCAAGGGCTAAGAATTTAAAGTTTGTTTAATTAAATCAAACTCACTACTGTTTTACAACTTTAAAAGTACGTTGACTTTCATCGTTATAAATACGTAAAGTATAAATACCTTTTTGTAAGTGATCGATAGCTATCGTTGCTTCAGATGTATTTGAAAGTGCATCTGCATCTGATACTACAACTCTACCATTCATGTCTAACATTTCTATACGCAACGACTCTGAATCAGTTGGATTTGAAATGTTAATCATATCTGTCGCTGGGTTTGGATATACTGAAAGTTCAGTTAATTTCTCCTCTCCTAGTGACAAGTAATCACAAGTATCAGTTACAGTAACGGTAACCAATGAAGTGTCTGCTGAACAAACACCGTTTGAAACAATATAATCATAATTATAAGTACCTGCGATACTTGGAGCGTGTGGAACTGCATCAGCTAATGGATCATCAGATGAATTATACCACGTTCCTCCTAAATCAAGATTACCACTCAATCCATTAAATAGATCAATCGGCTCGTTTAGACATACATTTAAATCTCCATTTTGACCTGCTGAAGATGGTGGGTATACTTCTAATGTTGCAACAGTTGTATCATTAGTACATCCTCCTTCAACAATATATAACACTTCATATTCACCAGAAGGTAAGTTTGAAATATTAAATAGTGAATCATCTACAACCAACTGTTGATTACCAGGATAAACCCAACTTCCGTTTTCTTGACCTTTCACTATTAATGAATTAAGATCAGCTGTTCCATCTGCACGACAAACGTCAGTACCGCCATCTTGACCAGACTCAGGAATACAAACATCAAAACAAACATCATCTATGTAAAGTCTCCATCCATCTAACCCTCCAGAAGGAACGTGAAATGCAATATATACATCACCAGTAAAAGAAGTTAGATCTAATGTAGTATCTAAATAATTTTCATTAGAGTAACTGTCTAAATACATCAAAGTATCTTGAAAGTCAGCAGGAGCTTTTCCTGTAGTTGAAAGCAGAACTTCAAAATCATTTGGTTCGTTAGAACTTTGAACTCTATAAAAGAAATTCATAACTTCATTTGCATTCAAACTAATTTGAGGGGTAATTAACCAATCGTCATTCGCTCCACTATTAAAATCAGTGTTAATCATTGCTACTTCATCTCCTGAATTTGGATTAAATGTATAGTCCATATCCCATTCGTCACCATCACCATTCTCATCCAACACTGTCCAACAGTTTTGTGTTTGAGAACCTGAGTCAAAAGACTCACAGAAGTCTAAAGGATCAAATACTTCACATTCTGTTGTAAACATAAACGGTCCACCATAAAGTGAAGTATCACCTGCGGAACATATTGCTCTTACGTAAACATCATAGCTTGTATTTGCAGTAAGTCCCGAAATAGTTTCTGGGTTGTTCGTTGTTACCATTGTATTCCCATTACCTTGAACAAAACCAGTTGTATCATATTCGATAATCCATTCTGTTGCACTACCGTTTTCTGTCCAATCTATATCAGCATCAGTTGGCGTTACATTAGAAGCAATTACATCTGTTGGTCTCGGACAAGTTGGCACAGGAAGTACTTCTACGATTATATCAATTGTAGACCCGTAGGTTTCAGCTGTACATGGACCTGGGTCAGCAGCTGACCCGTATTCAGATCTTACTCTCATTCTGTAAGAGCCTGCAGGCGTACCCGCTGGAATAGTAATGTCACCATAATGAGCATTGTTTGGGTTTCCTGCTTGGTATTGGAAATATAGTTCTTCACTTGATTCAAAATCTAAATTATTATTCCAATCAGCCCAAATTCGTATTGCGTTTCCACCTCCTTGATAATTGGTTTCAAAATCGATGGTATTGCCTTCAACTTCTCTTAAAGTATCCGTTGATGTCAAATCTTCATAACCACCTGCTGGGTGAGATGAAGCGGTATAATTTACATTTTCAACAGCATTTAAAGTTTCAAACAACGTCATGTAATCAAATGTTGAAGAATATGTTGGCAAACAATAATCAAGCAAAACAGTTTCTGGTCCTGACCAGTTTGAAGGAGAGCCTCCACAATCAGCTTGTACATAAAAATCATATTCCTCGCCAGCTGTCAAACCTGAGATAACTTCAGATAAATTTGTTGTGTTGTTTATTAAACCTTCTTCTGCTCCAGTTCCTGGTGCAAATCCTACTAAACCATACTCAATATTCCATTCAGTAGAAGTTCCAATTTCTGTCCAAGAAAAATCAACTTCTGTAAAAGATAAAATGTCAACATTTAAATCAATTGGATCTGAACATGGATCAGCAGTTGTAATCTCTAAAGGACCTATCCAAGTACTTTGCCCATTAGCACCACAATCTGCTTGAACATAAACATCGTAATCAGTTGAGGGTGTCAACCCAGTAATTGATTCTGGATTATTTGTAGTATTATTAATTGCCCCATCTTCATTTCCAGTACCAGGGGCGAAACCTGTTGCTCCCCATTCAATGCTCCATTCAGTTGCAGAACCATTTTCAGTCCATGAAACATCAGAACTTGTTGCATCTGTAAAATCTTCTGTTAAGTTCGACGGATCTGGACAAAGAGATGTTGTTGTTACAGAAAGAGGTCCAATCCATGCGCTTTCATCACCTCCACCACAGTCTGCTTGAACGTAAATGTCATAATCAGTAACTGGAGTAAGTCCAGTGATTGTTTCTGGATTATTTGTTGTACCTACTATTTCTCCATCTTCATTTCCAGTACCAGGGGCAAATCCTGTTGCACCCCACTCAATGTTCCACTCTGTTGCTGAACCGTTTTCAGTCCATGAAATATCAACTTCATCCCCTCCTACAAAATCGTCTGTTAGATTAGTTGGATCAGGACAAGATAAAGAAAGTAATAGAGGTGAACTAATACAAAATCCATATGCCCAGCTACCAGCATCATCATAATTAAATCTATATTGAAAATTAGATAATTGATTAGTTGTAAATGATGATATATCAATCAAAGATGATTCAAAAAAGTCTTGATCGTCACAGTTTTCATAATCAACGGCTGAAGTGCTATTATCAATAAGTGACTCAACAACAACCCATGACCCAGCATCATCGTCCCAATATTCAAGATTCAAAAATTCAGCTGCATTAAATCCATCATTAAATACGTAGTCGAAATTAATCAACAAATATTCTTCCCCATTCGATGACGCAGCTGTCAAATCAATGATAGGAGATTCTGCGGAAAGTGCATTGACCGAACCAGAACCAGCACCATCATCGTCAAAAGTTAAATCAGTATCAACTGTTGGATCACTTAAAAGTGAACCTGCATCATACGTACCATTTATTGTCCAATTGGTATTTGGCCAATTGGCAGGTTCATTTATAGTTTGTGAAACACTGTTGAACAGCAACAAACTTAAGGAACCAAGTAATAAATAAATTTTCTTCATAAACCTAGTTTTATATAAATAATTAATTGTTAAGTCAACAAAAATAAAGTAATATTTGTAAGGACAAAAATTAAATAGTTTTTTTTTCAACAGAAAGCAAGATAAATAGTTAAATTATTAAAGAAATTTACAAGCAACCTAACAAGCTAAAAACGTGCGTATTCCTTTCTGACTATATGTTTCTTCAAGAGCAAGATATTAATAATCTTATCGTTTTAAGCAATAAAAAAAACATTTCATATCTTTACATAAAATTAAAACTACTATTATGAGAATACTTTTATCTTTTTTAGCTTTTTCAGTTGTGTTTTATTCAAATTCACAGCAAACGATCACTTCTGTATCTGATGGTTTTGCAAGCGACCCATCTGTTTGGGACTGTATATGCATTCCCCCATCAAATTCTAATGTTATTATAGAACACAATATTGAAATGAATTCAGATTGGCTTGTAAATGGCAGTGGGTCAATCACTGTAACAACAAATGGAACTTTTATTGAAGACAATGACCACAGAGGAATTCTTTTTGATGGAATTGATGTAGAATTTAGTAATCACGGTCTTACGGAGTTAACAAACCTTGCGTTTTCAAATGGAGCCATTGGTCATAATCATGCAACTTTAAGTCTTGACACAGGATTATGGGTAGACCAAACTTCAACTTTTATGAATCACGGCGATATGCTTGATTTAGACAGCACTTATACACAAGGCATGTTTATGAACGAAGGAAATTATGGAACTGGGGACTTCTTAAATGAAGGAACACTTGATAATACAGGGTACATAACGGCAGATTCAATGTTGAATACTAGTGTATTAAACCATAGTGCAGGTAAAATTGAAGCGTATGATTTCGCAAATACAGGAGAGCTAAATATAACTGGAAGTGGTTTTATGGTTATAACCCATGACTTTTTTAATTCAGGTGAAATTAATTTAGCAAATGGCAGAGATATTAGAGTAGCAAATGATATGATGAACGCGCACGACTCAGGTATTGCTCTTATTATTAATGATGGTTTAATAGAGGTAGGGAATGATTTTTCTAATGTCGATACACTACGAGGAACTGGTGTTTTTTGTATTGCAAACAACAGCTCAAACCTTGGTGATGTAAAAGGTACGCTAGACATTTGTGATAACACAAGTGTAAGTCATTTTGATTTTAACTCTGGAAATATAGAACCATCAGTTACAAACTGTTCTTCTGGTTGCAATGTATCTGTTGAGGAAAATAAAATCGAAAATACGTTCGAAGTTTACCCTAATCCAGTTAGAAATACACTGAATATTAAAACTAACTTAAAAGGTAATATACATATAATTGATGTTATGGGAAATTCAATTATTGAGCAAGATTTAGAAAAAGATATTGATGTCAGCAAATTGAAATCAGGAGTTTATTTTATCACATTAGACGGTATTGATAAAACGATGACTAAGAAATTTATTAAAAAATAAAATGCCTATCGGTTTCTTTTACCAGTAAAACGTAAGAATATTCTGCTTTGATTTAAGGAGTCTATTGGGACGAACGTTTTTTTTTGGACACGTGAACCTGTAGGGATGCACGGCCGTGCATCCCTACAGGTTCACGTGTCTCAACAGGTTCCTCTAAAATAAAAAAGTAGGATTGTAATACGCTACAATCCTACAACAGCCACAATAGAGAAAGTCAAATTGGGCAGGTTTAATTTTTTAATTTACCAGACAACAGCCTGTGTGTTTGCTTTGATTTTTTCAGCACTTGCAAAAGTCCACTCTAATTCAAATGATCTTAGTGATTGATTGGTTGGTTTGTCTTTAAAAAGAATACTAACTACAGGGTTTGAATACTCTGAAGCTATCCTGTTGCTTATTTCATTAAATAAAAGACTGTCATTCGAAGAAAGTGCTTGGTCGTTATAGTAAACAAGATGGCTCAAATCAGCACCAGCGGGAATAGAGTCGAAGGGTTGGTCACTTGTCATTTTAAAGTCTACAACCTCATTTTTTAAGCCTCGATGACCATTTACTGGACATTTAGGTGTTGCAAACGCTGCATTGGTAAAGTAAGAATAATTAGAGTTGGTGTTTTCAGCTAGATATATCATTTCGAAATTCAACTCTATATACACGCTATCACTATACACTGTGTCATTTTCTTGATAAGGAACATAACTATCATTAATATTAGTGAGCTGCGCTGTGAAAGAAGTTGGCTTCCAATAATCCAAGACATCTTTACATCTACACGCTGTAATGATTAAACCTATCAGACCAGTTGACAATATAACAGTTAAGGCTATTTTTCTCATTTGAAATAATATTAAATTCCAAATAAGTACGAAACATAAAAGCAAAAGGTTGGTTAGAAATAAACAAACTGGGGAAAACCCTTGTATGGAATAAGGACATGATGATCGCTTTATTTCTAACTTATTTCATTCATCGGAATAACCATCGGAATAATTACTAGATAAACCACCCTAAAAGCCCTTATAAATCTAACAAACAACCATCGGATTAACCATCGGAATAACTACTTGAATATTAATATATTTTCGTACATTTGTGTTATAATGGATGAGAAGATAAAATATTACATGACTCCTAACACAATGGAGCCTTTGTTTCCTGAAGACGCTTCGGGAGAACTTCAGAACCTTGCTTTAGAATTAATTAGTAAAGCAGGAAAATTGTCTGGTGCAATGAATACAGAAACAAGAAAAGCTATTGCAAAGTTTCTTCGCCCTATGAATAGTTATTATTCAAACCTAATAGAAGGTCATGATACCCATCCTATTGACATTGACCGCGCTTTAAGAAATGAATACTCAAATGATAAGGCAAAGCACGACTTACAGTTAGAGGCTCATGCACACATTAAGCTACACGAAAGTATTTCGGAAGAAATAAAAAGTGAAGACAATGAGATTATTCCTTCATCAATAAACTATTTAAAATCTATTCACAAGAGGTTTTACGAACATTTGCCCGAAAGCTTTAAAGAAGTTAAATCAGAACAAGAAGACACCAAAGTTGTTGTTCCAGGTGAATTTAGAGATTGCCAAGTAAGTGTCGGAAAGCATGTCGCTCCTTTTTCTGAAAAACTAGAACTTTTCACAAGTAGGTTTGAAGAGTTCTATAACCAGAAAAACCCTACAAACAAATCTAAGACAAGGCGAATTATATCTATTGCAGCTTCACATCATAGACTTGCTTGGATACACCCTTTTCTTGATGGCAATGGTAGAGTCACTCGTCTATACTCAGACGCATGTTTTATGTTTGAAAATCTAGAAGCATCTGGACTATGGTCTATCTCTAGAGGCTTAGCAAGGAAAAACGAAGAATACAAATCGTATCTTGCTCAGGCAGACTTACCAAGGTATAATAACTATGATGGTAGAGGCAACTTGTCAAACAGTAAGCTGGTACAATTTTGTAAATTTTTCCTAGAAACATCTATTGATCAAGTAGACTTCATGTATAAAATGATCGACACTAACAACATACTTTCTCATATCGAAGGCTTTACGAATTTGATGGTAAATAAAGGTATATTAAGACCGGAAGCAGAATATATCTTAGGGGATCTATTCTTAAAAGGAAAGATCAGCAAAGCAGACGCTATGCGTATTACTAACACGTCAGATAAAACATTAAAAATCACAACCGATAAATTAACTGAGATGGGGCTACTTATTCAAAAGAAGGAAGGTATTTCAATGTTCTATTATGTAAATTACTCAGTAAAATATTCTCCAATGATTTTTCCTGGACTTTACCCGAGTGATAAAGAGGTAGAGATGTATAAAAACGCCTAAGCAACAACTATCATAAGCAAGGCAAACGCATTTAAAATTAAATCTCGAATAAAACGTATTTTGTCACGATTTTTGGAACAAAAATACGCGCCAAAATAAAGATTTACTTCATTCTTCTTTTTCTACGGGCTAATCCCGAATTCTCGGGACTTACCCCGTGGCAAAAGAATCTTTGATTTTATTATAAGAACCAAAATTAGGAGCTATAAATTTAAATACGTTTGCTCTACTACCATAAGCTTAAAACATGTATGCTTTAAAATTATTTTTCGATTAGCAGAAAAACTATTCTTCGATTAGCTTCTTTACCGTATTGATATTTGTTAGACATTATTGGAAACTCAGAACCGTAACCTTTAAAAGAAATTTGTTTTTTCGAAACCCCGCGATCCAATAAATAATTGTAAACGGCTTCAGCGCGCTGTTCAGAAAGCAACAAATTAAGGTCTTCTAGACCAGACTTATCAGTGTGTCCTTGAATTTCACCAACTACGTTTACATTTTCTATTAAATATTCCGCAAGTTTATTTAATTCTTTTTCGCCTTCTTCAGGAACATCGACCATGTTTGATTCATATTCTAAGTTTGAAATAACTAAGGGAGTATCATCAGAAATTTTACTATCATCATTTAACAAATCTTCAATCGTAAATTTCTCTTCCATCTCTTCACCGCTTTCCGTTATAGGTTTATTTGACTCTTCTATTAATTTACTGTAATCTTCTTTTGCTTTTTCGGTTATTTTAACCTCAATCCTTCTATTCCCATCTCTGGTAGAACTGTACCTATTGCTATACAAAGGTCTTTGAGGACCGTAACCTTTGTAAGTTAATCTATCTTTGGAGATCTTTTTGTTTACTAAAAAGTCATAAACAAACTTTGCTCTTTGCCTAGATAGTTCAGTATTTTTAGAAGTCGAACCTACGTTGTCAGTATAACCACCTATCTCTACTTTTAATTTAGGTTGATCATTTAGTGCTTTTAATAAGTTCTCTAAATCTTTATTACCGTTTGGATTAGGGAAAGATGTTTTACCAGAACCAAATGAGACGTTATGTAATACTATTGAGAACCCAACTGGTATACTTTCAGGCACATACACTAGGTGTTCAACATCGACATAAAGTTCTGATGAATCTAGATCTTTAGGCATTGGAGGACATATAGTGTTCCCTAAAGAATCCTTTATCATTAAGTCTTCGTAAGGTTCAAAGTCTTTGATTATTTCACGAATTTTTTGATAACGCGGAGAATTATTTGCTCCATCAGTACCTAAATCCCAATAATTAATCGCCTCCCATTTATCATACCCACAAAATTGACGTAAGGTTAAAGCGCCAAATAGACCTGATGCATGCCAACCATTCCAGCAATGCATATAGACAGGTCCTACAGAATCATTAACAGCAGCATCGTAAACCAATTTCAATGCATCATAAATATGTTCCTGATCGTAATAATCAAATTGGTAATAATCTAAATCATTCACGCCACCATTTATACATCCACAAGTGTCTTTTTCTGGTGCTGTTTCAAAATTTTCACGATAAAGATAAATAGCAGCTGAAAAACCTTCTTGACAAAGGTTTCTTATTCCATCATCAGGCATCGGATTGTGATTGTTTCGCTTGTTTTCTTTGTGAAAGTAATTATTTGCACCACCTCTATATGCTACACCGTGAAGAATGGTCCTTAAGTTTCTGGTTCCGTAAAGTGAATCAAACCCATTCCCGTAATTATCAGTAATTTTATACATCAAATCCTCTTCATTGTAACGATCAATGTAGTATTCTGGAGACAAATTAAACGCTGGTTCCAAAGACATTAGTGAATCTTTAGTTTTCTGGTCACCTATGGAATCCTGATTGGTCAACGTATCGTCTTGAGCATAAAAAAAGCTCACAGAAATGATTGCAAATACAACTAAACTATTTTTCAACATAATGCAAATTTACATATAACTATATGAAGAAGTTACAAAGCTCAATTAAGTTTTTCACACTTCGTCATTAATAATGCATATTCTCAGCAAATTTCAGACCTAAAGCGTGTTTTCGTCTACTAAAGTTCATTAACCCTAGATATTAGCTTTACTAAGCTCCTTTTAGTCAGCTCAATAAATCGGATAATCAAATAGTATTCTGCCTGAGAAACCAATGTTCTCTTTAGTCGTAACACCTTAATCTGCGAACAACGCCTTTAACTCAGTTGCTTCACTTGGCTTCATTTTTCCTGCAAGAATTAAACTGAGCTGTTTTCTTCTTAAAGCTCCTTCGTAACGAAGTTTTTCTTCCTCAGTTTCTGGAATCAATTGAGGCACGCTAATTGGTCCGCCATTTTGATCAACAGCAACAAATGTATAAATAGCTTCATTGCGTTTAATTCGTTTTCCCGAAACCTGATTCTCCACAAAAACATCAATAAAAACCTCCATAGAACTCGAAAATGCTCTTGAGACCTTCGCTTCTAACGTTACAATTGACGATTCTTTAATCGGCTTCCCAAATGAAACATTATTTACAGACGCTGTAACAACAACTCTACGACAATGCCGTTGGGCAGCAACAGCAGCTGTCACATCCATCCAAGCCAGTAATTGTCCACCGAACAAATTACCATGTGGGTTTGTATCATTAGGCAAAACTACTTTAGTTGAAACAGTTAAAGTGTCTGATGGTTTTTTTGTATTCATCCCTGAAATTTTGTTGCAAAGGTAGCACAATCTAATTTGTTAGTATGTTAATTAGATTTAATTGGGTGAATTTAATCCGCAATAAAGTTTATATATTCACAAAAAATAT